>CAJUFK010000120.1 GCA_910585535.1 uncultured Angelakisella sp.
CTTGCTTTCCTGTTTTCCCTTCTGCTTTTCTACTATTGATTCGCATTTGAAAAGGCTTGACCTAAACTTTACTTGGCTCGATTGCTGCCTGGCAAGGGACGTTACTACCTTCCGCCTTTTGTAGCTCTCGACTCCAGGCACAGCCCAAGCCCCGGCACAACCCTTAGGCGCGGAGCGCCGGGGAGGGTGTGCCTGCGGCCGCTTGGCCGCCGCCGGGGAGGGTGCGCCTGCGGCCGCTTGGCCGCCCTGGCAAGGGACGTTACTGCCTTCCGCCTTTTGCAGCTCTCGACTCCAGGCACCACCTAAGCCCCTGCATAACCCTTAGGCGCGGAGCGCCGGGGAGGGTCCAGCCCACCTAAAACCTCTTGGCCCAAAGGCGTCAAACGGCTCCCCGCCCGCCCCCGGCGTATCTCTATAAGCCCTTGCTGCTCTAAATATGTCAGCGCCGTGCGAATGTTCTGTTCTGTCGCAGATACCCCCTCCGCCTTCGCAAAAGCCGCTAAACTCTTCCTCCCCATGGAAGCCCCCTTCTCCAATTCCCCCAAAATAAAACAACAAACCGGAAATAATTGCCCCGACCGCCGGCGTAACTGTTCGATAGCCTCCACCGCCTGCCCCGCCGACTGCGGCTCTTCCTGGGAAAGACCCCCCCTCTCCCGGGCATAAGCCAGAATGGTGGCCGGCAGATCTTCCCGATGGATCACCGGCTGGTCCAGATAGGCCAGGTATTCCACGCAATTGTGAAGTTCCCGAACGTTCCCCTCCCAGGGATGCGCCATCAATACCTCCCAAGCCGTCGGGGTTAGGGCAAACCCTGCCCCCAGCCCCTCCCGGATCCCCTCGAAAAGGAGCCGTACATCCTCCCCCCGCTCCCGAAGGGGCGGCAGGCTCAGGGGCAGAACGCTGAGGCGGTAGTAGAGGTCCTTCCGGAAGCCCCCCTTGCGGACGATGGCGGAAAGATCCTCGTTGGTGGCGGCAATGATCCGCACGTCTACGTAGATGACATCCACGCCCCCCAGGCGGACAATCTCCTTCTCCTGGAGGACCCGGAGCAGCTTCACCTGGAGAAGGGGGCTCATGGCCTCGATCTCGTCCAGGAAAAGGGTCCCGCTTCGGGCGGCCTCGAAGAAGCCGATGTGCCCCCCCTTCCGAGCCCCGGTAAAGGCCCCCTCCTCGTAGCCGAACAGCTGGCTTTCCAAA
Organism: uncultured Angelakisella sp.; assembly: GCA_910585535.1. Classification (GTDB taxonomy): domain Bacteria; phylum Bacillota; class Clostridia; order Oscillospirales; family Ruminococcaceae; genus Angelakisella. Next base: position 1,201 of record CAJUFK010000120.1, read on the forward strand.
AGGGAGTCCGGGATGGCGGCGCAGTTGATGGCCACAAAGGGCTCCCGGCTCCTGGCGCTGGCGGCATGGATGGCGTGGGCGAACAACTCCTTTCCTGTTCCGCTCTCCCCGCTGATGAGGATTGCGGCGCTGCTGGCGGCCATCTTCCGGGCCAAAGCCTTGGCGGTAAGAAGGGCCGGGCTTTGGCCCACGATGCTGTCAAAGGTGTACTTGGTGACATGGCCCTTTCCCAGGATCTGGCGGCGGATCTTCTGCTGGCGCTTCTCCTCGTCCCGGAACCGCTGGAGGATACAGAAGGCCCCGATAAGATCCCCGCTTCGGAACACCGGCTGGATGCTGACGTTTACCGGGCTGCCGCCGATCTCCACCATGCGGGAGCTAATGGCCTTGCGGTCGGAGAAACATTCCTCAAAGGGCAGAAAGGGCAGGGACTGACGGGCCTTCCGGTCCAGAAGATCCCGGGGGGCCAGTTCCAGAATGGTCTCCGCCTTGGAGTTGCAGGCAAAGATGGTGCCGTCGGAATCCACCCCGATGACCCCCGCCTCCAGGGTCTGTTGGAAAAGGTCAAAGATGCTTTCCACCTGGATGGATCGGTGGAACATCCGCTCGATGCTGTAGGCGTGTTCCGCCAGGGAGGAAAGGTAGGCCAGAAAGCTGGGGCGGTCCAGCATATGCTCGCATTTCAGGTGAAAGGCCAGTTCGATGAAGGTGTTGGCGCTGAGGAGCCGGGGACCCAGGTCGATAATCTCCTCCACCCAGTCGGGGACATACCGTCGCTCCCCAGTGGTGATGGCCAAGGGGAGGTGGGGGGGCTCCGGGGCCCCGGGGTAGTAGGGGGTCAGCTGCACCTGCCCCACCCCCAGCTGGTTAAGGAGGGCGATGGTCTCGGTGGCCATGGGCTGGTTGATGTTCACCAACAGGGCCCGGGTGTCCCGGGGAAGGGCGATAAGCCGCTGGAGGCTCTCCCGGGTGATCCGAACTTCGGTGATGACCACCGCCCCGTTGTCCGGGATGATCTGGGCAAGTCCCCTGCCGATGAGGGCGCAGGTGGAGATCAGGTAAGCGTCCGCCGGGGCGATGCTGTCGATGGTGCCCCCCTGGACGCTGTAGGTGCGAACTTGGATATGATCCCCCAAAAAGTCCCGAACCTGGCTGGCGTACAGTTCCACCGAATCGGCGTCCCAGGTGGCGATGGCAAGGCGTTTTTCCATAAACGGGTCCCCCTTCCTATGGGCCGGCAAAATGGGGGAATAGGCGGCGGCAGCTCCAGAAAGGGCGGCCCATTTCCGGCGGTTTTCCCCATTTATTATGACATTTGGCGGGGATTCTGTCAAGAAAGGCCGGGGCACGGAACTTGCTTTCTTTTTTACTGGAGTAATCCAAAATCAGAAAGGAGTCAGATCGATGCTGGAAATGAAAGCCCTTTACGAGGAAGCCCTTGCGGTCAAGGAGGAGCTGGTAGCCTGCCGCCGGGCCCTCCACCAGATGCCGGAGCTGGGGATGGATCTCCCCAACACGGTGGCCCATGTCTGCCGGGAGCTGGAGGCCCTGGGGATCCAGCCCCAGAAGCTGGGGGGCGGAGTCACCGCCTGTATCGGAAAGCCAAGGGGAAAGGTGTTCCTTCTCCGGGGGGATATGGACGCCCTGGAGATGCCGGAGGAAAGCGGCCTCCCCTTTGCCTCCACCTGCGGCCGGGCCCACACCTGCGGCCACGACATCCACACCACCATGCTCCTGGGGGCGGCCAGGCTCCTAAAGGCCCACGAAGGGGAGCTTCCCGGCCAGGTGAAGCTGATGTTCCAGCCCGGAGAAGAAAACCTCCAGGGGGCCTCCGCTATGGTAAAGGCAGGCATCCTCCAAAATCCCCAGGTGGACGCCGCTTTGGCCCTTCACGTCTTCCCGGGGGACTGCTGCCTTGGGACCGTTATGTGGCGTCAGGGGCCGGCCCTGGCCTCCTCGGACAGCTTTAAGATCACCGTTACCGGCAAGGCGGGGCACGGGGCCATTCCCCAAAATGCAGTGGATCCCCTGAACATCGCCGCCCACATCCTTCTGGCCCTCCAGGAGGTCAACGCCCGGGAGGTGGATCCCCAGGATCCCCTGGTCCTCACCGTCTGCACCATCCACGCCGGACAGCTGCACAACGCCATTCCGGAAAACGCGGTTCTCACCGGGAGCATCCGGGCTTTTTCCAACCACAACCGGGCTTTGGCCAAGGAGCGCCTGGTCCAAATCTGCCAGGGGATGGCGGAGCTGTTCCGGGGCAGCTGCCAGGTGGATTTCCTGGCGGGGGTGGCCTCCCTTCACAACCAGCCCGATCTGGCGGCGGAGCTGGCGGGGTACACTGGCGAGATTGCGGAGAAGATGACCGAACTCCCCAAGCAGATGGGCAGCGAAGACTTCGCCGAGGTGACCCAGGAGGTGCCCTCCGTCTTTATGGGCATTGGGGCCGGCGGCCCGGATGCCATCTACCACCAGGGGGGCTCCCACAACCCCAAGATCGTCTTCAACGAGGGGGTCCTTCCCCTGGGGGCGGCGGTGCTTGCCGGTTGTGCCGGCAAGTGGCTGGAAAAGCACTCGGTATCGCTTTGATTTTCTTCTTCCCTTCTTCGGCCGGGGTCCCTTTGGGGACCTGGCTGCCGGGAGGGGATTTTTTCTGCGTTTTTCCGGCACAGGCTCTTGACAAAATCGTTTTGGATGTTATAATAGATAATGCTATTTGCGGCGGTGCTGGAATCGGCAGACAGGCACGTTTGAGGTGCGTGTGCATTTGCGTGTGGGTTCAAGTCCCATCCGCCGCACCAGCAAAGGAGCCCCCTCATTGAGGGGGCTTTCCCTTTATCCTGTACCGCCGGCTAGGCAAAGGATCTGGGGCTGTCAGCGGCCCCGGGCCTTTGCCAAGCCGGCGTTTGAAAGGAGCTTTCCTGTTATGGCTGTTTACGACCTCCCCCTCCCGCAGTTTGACTATTTCCAGTTTGGCAACTGCCATACCGGCAGCCACGGGGCGGTCCGGTGGCGTATTGAGCCCCGAACCAAGGAGGAACCCCCTGCCATCCACGCCTGGCGGTGGAAAAACGGCCTCTGCTTTGAAAAACGGGAGGAGGACTGTCTGGAGGCGGACTTCCCCCTTACCCCGGAGGGGCTGGAAAGCCTGCGGGGGTGGTTGCTGGAGCCGGGGCAGTAACAGACCTTAAAACTATACGGTCACTGTTTCTTCCACATTTTCAACAAACCGGCATCGGGGATAGTTGGAACATCCCCAAAATTCCTTTCCAGCTCTTTCTCCTTTTTTGGCTGTTCGCAGAACCAATCTTCCCCCACATTGAGGGCATCTCCGTTCCTCATCCATTGGCAATGGCTCGGGGGAAGGCTCGGAAGGACTTGTAGGAACCGGTCGTTTGTGCTGTTCTTCTTGTTTCGCCTGTACTGTTTGGATATGCTGTATCTTTTGTTCTTCGGTGACCTGTGTCAACGGGTACAACTTTTTATAAAGACTATCAATCGCTTTGGGCGACAGTGTTTTTCCTGCTTTTACAGCATTGTTTTGGACCGATTGAAGAAGGAAGTGACAGTTGGTAACAAAATAGCCCGGTTTTGTCACGGTGATCTTTTTTAATTCGCACCGGTCACCAAACACAATATAAGAATAGATTGGGAATCCTTCTCCTATGTACTCCCGAAGCCACTTTATATGGACACCATTTTGAATGATGGGGTTGAAAAAACGGCTTCTTTGCGATTTCTTTCCGCCAAGACTCTGTGTCCAATATTGCTCATAGTCTTTACCAAATATCCACCCACTATAGTTTTTCGATTCTACTACATAGATCCCGCTCTCATGTAAAAGGATCACATCGATCTCCGTAAATGTGCCATCTGACTTGGGCAGATAACAGTTGGAGAGGAGCTTTTTATAGCCTTCCAGTGGAAGCAGCGCCTGGCGAACGAAATGTTCTCCAATAGAACCAGCATCCCATATTTTGGGTTGCTGTTTTTTTAAGCTTAACTTTCCAATGACAGCTGCAAATAAAAAGGCTATCACCAAAAGGAACAAAAAACCCATACAAACGTTGTCTCCCTTCCCCCTTCACCCCTTTGTACCTAGAGGGGCGGTGCGTTTTTAGTTTACGATTGCCCTAAAAACTCCAGCAGGCCATCACAGCGTTCTACCGGGTAGGTATTGTATTCCTCCCCCACTCTTAAGATCCCACGGCTATCCTCCAATTTAATGCAGTACCCACTTGGGGGCTATTTGCCGTCAGCTTCTCCGCCACTAGCTGGATTTTTTCCGGGTCGATGACCAGCAGGTCTCAGCAGACCTCACCGGTGATACCTTGCTGCCGGATGCAAATAAACTCCGGAAGTGCCCGCGACACCTCCGGAGCGGGGCTTTTATTCTCCATCGGAAAGGAGTCCTCCACCGAGGGCGGCGGAGGGCTCCTTTCCCCAGGCCGGTTACTTAAACTTCACCGCTGTGCCGTAGGCCATAATCTCGCTGGCCCCCTGCATGATGGCGGAGGAACTGTACCGGATGGCGATAATCGCGTCGGCCCCAAGATGCTCCGCCTCCTCCACCATACGGCGGGTGGCGATGGCCCGGGCCTCGTCCATCATTTCGGTGTAGGAGCGGATCTCGCCCCCCACCAGGTTTTTGAAGCCGGACAAAATGTCCTTGCCAACGTTTTTGCACTGAACCGTGCTGCCCTTGACCATGGCAATGGTTTCCAGTTCTTTGCCGCTGATAAAGTTGGTTGTAACTAAAATCATTTGCAATCCTCCTTATAAAAATCGGAATAGATTCAGGCCGACCTTTTCGTCAAACTGCCGTTCCACCTCACCGTCCAGCGCCCGAACGACCATTTCGCAGGTGGCGCTGACGGTGGCGCTGTTCAGGTGGCCTCCAAATACCTTGCCTTCCCGGTCCCCGGCGCTCATGTGAAGGTGGGCGTAAAACTTCCCGTCCTGAGTCGTCACGGTGCCGGTAAGGGAAACGATCTCATAGGCGCCGGAAAAATGGTTGGCGTGGTACTGCTTTTCCACAGTGTCAAAGACCCCCACAGTAAAGTCATCCACCGCCCCCAGGGCTTCTACCGCTGCCAGACGGACCTGCTCTTTTTCGGCAGCCAGCCGCAGGGATTGGATAATCTCCTCCCCCTTGTCTATGCGGAGGACCAGCGTGTCCCCAAACCTTCTGTACTCCATTTTCCGTCCTCCTTAGTATGCCTTGCCCCAGATAATCATAGACTTGGCAGGTTTGCCGCAGATGGGGCAGACGTCGTAGAGATGCTCCTGGTCCAGGGGCATACACCGGCTGGTGACCCCAGCCTCTTCCTTCATCCGGGCCTCGCAGGCGGGGTCCTCACACCACATGGTGCGAAGGAAGCCGGTCTTTTCCGGGTCGTTTGCGATCTGAAGGATCTCCTCCCAGGCCGAGGCGGTGTAGGTGCGCCGCTCCCGGTTCTCCAGGGCGCGCTGATAGAGGCTGTCCCGCAGTTCCTGGAGCAGACGGTCGATGGTCCCCTCCAGCTCGTCCAGGGGCACAAAGGTCTTTTCCCGGGTGTCCCGGCGGACCAAAACGCACTGGCCCTTCTCCATGTCCTTGGGACCGATCTCCAGGCGGAGGGGAACCCCCTTCATCTCGTACTGGGCGAACTTCCAGCCGGGGGAGTTGTCCGACAGGTCGATCTTGGCCCGGTACCGGGACTTCAGGCGCTGGTACAGTTCGGTGGATTTCTCCACCACCCCTTCCTTGTGCTGGGCGATGGGCACCACAACCACCTGGACAGGGGCCACGGCGGGGGGCAGCACCAGGCCGGAGTTGTCCCCATGGGTCATGATGATGGCCCCGATCAGCCGGGTGGAGACCCCCCAGCTGGTCTGGTGGGGATATTGCAGGGTGTTCTTCCGGTCGGTAAACTGGATGCCAAAGGCCCGGGCGAAGCCGTCCCCAAAGTAGTGGCTGGTGCCGGACTGGAGGGATTTCCCGTCGTGCATCATGGCCTCGATGGTGTAGGTGGCCTCCGCCCCGGCGAACTTCTCCTTTTCGGTCTTGCGGCCCTTGACCACCGGGATGGCCAGGAACTCCTCACAGAACCGGGCGTACAGGTTCAGCATCCGCTCGGTCTCCTGGATGGCCTCCTCGGGGGTCTCGTGCATGGTGTGGCCCTCCTGCCACAGGAACTCGCTGGTCCGCAGGAAGGGGCGGGTGGTCTTTTCCCACCGCACCACGCTGCACCACTGGTTATACAGCTTGGGAAGATCCCGGTAGGAGTTGATGATCTTGGCGTAATGCTCACAGAACAGCGTCTCGGAGGTGGGGCGGACACAGAGGCGTTCCGCCAGCTTTTCCCCGCCCCCCTGGGTGACCCAAGCCACCTCCGGGGCGAAGCCCTCCACATGGTCCTTCTCCTTTTGGAGGAGGCCCTCCGGGATGAACATAGGCATATAAACGTTTTCGTGGCCGGTCTCCTTGAACATTCCGTCCATGATTCGCTGGATGTTCTCCCAGATGGCGTATCCGTAGGGCCGGAAGATGGTGCAGCCCTTGACGCTGCTGTAATCCACCAGCTCCGCCTTCTTCACCACATCGGTATACCACCGGGTAAAGTCCTCTTCCATGGAGGTGATGTCCTCCACCAATTTCTTCTCCTGTGCCATTTTGTACTCCATTCCCCGCCGGGCCTTCCGGCAGTATTTTGTTCGTAACCGGGGCAGTCACTTTGGACCTGGTCCGGTTCCAGGATCCGCGTCCCGCCGGCGGAAGAGCCCTCCCCTGCCATCGGGGAGGAGGATCGTTCCAGGGGGTCCGCTTTCCCCATTATACCCGCTCCGGGGCAAAAAGAAAAGCCCCCGGGCCCAAATTTTTGGGCGGAGGCTGAAGGGCTTGACCATGGTTTCTAAGAGCGGTCCTCCAGATACTTTACAATGTCCCCTACCGTGTGGACATCCACAACGTCTTCATCGGGGATCTCCATATCGAACTCGTCCTCCAGGGTCATCACCAGGTCCACTACGTCCAGGGAATCGGCTCCCAAATCGTCCACCAGGTTGGTCTCCAGGGTGATGCTCTCCTCCTCGGCGTCCAACTGTTCCGCTAGGATGGCTGCAACCTTCTCAAAGATCATAACTGATAACTCTCCTTATTTTGCTTGTTTGCTGGTTGTTGTCACGACATATAATAGCGTTTTTTCCGCCGCTTGGCAAGACCTTTTTGCAATATTTATCACCATTTAAGCGGGTTTGTTGATACCTCCCAAAGAGGAGCCCAAAAGCGCGGATGTTCCTCCGATTTTTACACGCCAAAAACAGAAAAGGCCCTTTTTCTCCACCCTCTTTTCGTCGCTTTATCCTGGCAAAAAGCTGGAAGGAAGCCGTTTCCCAGGTCATTTTTCGTAATATTCCAACATCTCTCGATAGATCCTCCGGCTCTGCTCCACATCCCCCCAGGAGAGGGGATCATCGGCGTAGCTGAGGGTCCAGAAGGGCTGGACATCCTGGAGCCAGGGGGGCAGGTTCTCCCACAGGACGTACATCCGGGAGCCAAACCGGCAGAGATCCAGGTCCTCCCGCCGGAAGATCTCCCTGAGCCGGGCCATGAAAAAGCGGCCAAAGACCTCCATCCGGATGCTTCCGGCGTGTTCCCCCCAATACTCCCGGATCCGGGCATAGGCCCCTTTCCAGTCGCCGACATTCCACTCCAGCTCTTGGAGGAGGTCGTTGTCCGGGTCCTCCAGAAACCGGGCGTCCAACCTCTCCTGGTACACCTTCCAGGGAAGAAGGCCCTCCCCGCAAAGGATGACACAGGCCAGCAGTTCTTCCATCCTGTACCTCTTTCTAAACCAGGTCAATAATGACCAATTCCGGCGGATCGTAAAAACGGGGGACCCGGGTATTGTCCCGGGCCAGCCCCCGGCTAACGATCATCACGGTACCCTTGGACCGGTACTCGCCTCCGGCATACTTGGGAAACAGCCCCTGATCCGGGGCATAAAGGCCGTTGAGGACGCCTGGGATTCGCCACTGGCCCCCATGGGCATGGCCGCAAAGGGCCAGATCGAAGCCGCAGGCGGCATAAAGGGGAAATTTCTCCGGCCGGTGGGAGAGGAGAACGGTATAGTTTCCGTTCCGGCGCTCCTCCGCCAGGCGGGAAAGCTGCTGGTAAAAGCTGATGCCTTCCGCCGGGCGCTGTTGGGCGGCGTTGGGATCATCCACCCCGCAGAGGTTGAACCTTTCTCCCCGGACCGTGACCTCCTCCATCTCCCCGGAAAGCCGCCGGACCCCATATCGTTTTAACAGGGCCATATCCCGATTCAGCGTCTGTCCCCTGTTGCAGAACTCATGGTTGCCGGTGACATAGTAGATGGGATACCTTCCCTCCAGTCCCCGAAGGAGGCTTTCCACCCTTCGGAAGTCCCGGCGGCGGTCGAAAAGGTCCCCGGGGATCAGGATCAGATCCGGGGCCTGGGATCTAATGGCGGAGAGGAGGCGGTTTTGCCCCTCTCCGTAATCTCCTGCATGGACATCGCTGGCCACAGCAAGGCGGACCGGCGAAGAAAACCGCCCTATTTGGACGGTATAGCGGCGGATTCGCAGGGTGGTATTCAGGCCGGGGAGAAGCAAAGCCGCCCCGGTGAAAGCCGCCCCCCACAGGAGCGGATGGGATCTGTTCGCCATAAGGGGACCTCCTTTGGGCCTTTGAGATGGATGGGGGTTCCTTCCAGGTGTATGTTTTCCCCGGGGGAAAGATACCGGGGAGTGGCGGCCTTTTTCAACGGTAGCAGCCTCCCTTGCGGACAAATCCCGCCTTTCCCGGATAAGCAAAAGGCCCGGAGCCAGATAAATGGCTCCGGGTCCTTGCTGGTGGGCCTTCAGGGACTCGAACCCGGGACCAACCGGTTATGAGCCGGTCGCTCTAACCAACTGAGCTAAAGGCCCGCTTGTAAGAAAGGGTCCGGTCCCATCGGAACCGGACCCTTTTTTGGCTCCCCCTGTCTGGCTCGAACAGACGACCCTGCGGTTAACAGCCGCAT
>CAJUFK010000121.1 GCA_910585535.1 uncultured Angelakisella sp.
TCGGTGAAGAACTCCCTCTTCGTCTCCATCGCCGCCGGCGTCATCTGTATGTTCCTGGGCACCCTCATCGCCTACGTGGTACAGAAGATCCGGCCCAAGGGCAAGGAGGTCCTGGAAGTCCTTTCCGTTCTGCCCTACTCCCTCCCCGGCACCGTGCTGGCCATCGGCGTCATCCTGGCCTGGTCCGGCAACATCCTGAACATCAGCCTTTACAACACCATCTGGATCATCCTGGTGGCTTACATCGCCCGGTACCTCTCCTTCTCCATGAAGAGTTCCTCCGCAGCCCTGCTACAGGTCCATCCCTCCCTGGAGGAAGCGGCCCGCACCTGCGGCGCCTCCCATATGGAGAGCCTTACCGACGTTACCCTGCCCCTGATCCGTCCGGCCATGGTCTCCGGCTTCTTCCTCATCTTCCTGCCGGCCATGCGGGAGGTCACCACCTCCATCCTGCTGTACGGCCCCTACACCCGCACCCTGGGCGTCCAGATCTACTCCCTGCGTGACGCGGGCATGATTCCCCAGGCGGCGGCGCTGGGAAGCGTGGCCATCGCCATTATCATCATCTGCAACACCATCGTCACCCAGGTCACCAAGGACAGGAAGGGGGTCTAACCATGGATCAAGTGATTCTTCGCCATGTAACCAAGCGGTTTACCACCAAGACGCTGGGGGATATTGTCGCCGTGGACGACTTCAACCTCAGCGTACACGAAGGGGAGTGCTTCTCCTTCCTGGGGCCCTCCGGCTGCGGAAAGTCCACCACCCTGCGGATGATCGCCGGCTTCGAGGACCTGAGCGAAGGGGAGATCGAGCTTTGCGGTCGCCCCGTCTCCATCAAGGAGAAAAACCTTTACGTTCCCCCGGAGGAGCGGGGGCTGGGCATGGTGTTCCAGTCCTTCGCCGTCTGGCCCCATATGAACGTCTTTGACAACGTGGCCTTCCCCCTCCAGATCCAGAAGGTGAACAAGACCGAAATCGCCCAGCGGGTGAAGGAGGCCATGAAGCACACCAGCCTCACCGGCCTGGAGGAGGTTTTCCCCTCCGACCTGTCCGGCGGCCAGCAGCAGCGCATCGCCCTGGCCCGGGCCATTGTCACCCAGCCCAAGGTGATGCTTCTGGATGAGCCCCTCAGCAACCTGGACCCCAAGCTTCGGGAGACCATGCGGTTTGAGATCAAGGAGCTTCAGCGGAAGTTCAACTTCACCATCATCTTTGTTACCCACGACCAGTCCGAGGCCATGGCTATTTCCGACCGGATGATGGTCTGCGACATGGGCAAGATTATGCAGATTGACACCCCGGAAAACCTGTACAACCGCCCCAACAGCCGGTTTGTCCACAGCTTCCTGGGGGAAAGCACCTTCCTCAACGTTGTTCTCCAGGACGGCAAGGTCTACGCCGAGGGAGACGTTGAGCATCCCCTGGATCTGGAGATCCCGGGGGACGCCGACCGCCGGATGGTGGTGGCTACCCGGCCCAACTCCATCGACCTTGCGGGTCCCGACGGAGAGGGTTACCCCACCAAGATCAAAAAGCGGATCTTCCTTACCGACCGCACCGAGTACCTGGTGCCTATCGGCAGCCAGACCCTGAAGATCCAGGTGCCCCACCGCATCTCCTTCGCCGAGGGTGACGCCTGCAAAGTCCGGTTCGTCAGCCCCATGTGGTACCCCGCCGAGGACGAGGCCGCCGAGAAGGAGCGCCAGCGCCGTCAGCTGGTATAACGCTGAGCAGCGGTTCAGCTTCTAAAAAAGAGGAGAGGATGGGGTTTCCCATCCTCTCCTTTTGATCGGGCTGTAAAAGGCTGTGACAGCCGCCTCACAATCAGATATAGTGGTATTTCTTTCGGTTTTTCGCCAGAAAAGCAAAAGTTACCATCATCGCCCCTGTTTCCGCCGCAACGATAGCCCACCAAATGCCGTCCACCCCCAGCAGCAGCGGCAAAGCCAAAACCGCTACCACCTGGAAAAGCAGCGTCCGCAAAAAGGAGATCAGCGCCGAAACCAACCCGTCCCCCAGGGCGGTGAAAAATGCCGAACCAAAAATATTTACCCCTGTGGCCAGGAACGAAACGGAATAGATCATGAATCCCCGGCAGGTCAAAGCCAGCAGCACCTCGTCGTATCCCACAAAGATAGCCGTCAGGGGCAGCGCCAGCAGCTCCGAAAGAAGAACCATAACGGCCCCGGTGATTCCCACCAGGATCATGCTCTTGCGGAACAGGTTCTGCATCTCCCCATGGTTCTGGGCCCCGTAATGGTAGCTGACAATGGGCGCGCTCCCCATGGAGTAGCCGATGAAGATGGCGATGAAGATAAAGTTTACATACATGATGACACCATAGGCCGCAACCCCGTCCTCCCCGGCCAGCCCCATCAGCTGGAGGTTGTAAAGGATGTTCACCAGGGACATGGAAACGTTGGTCATCAGCTCCGAGGACCCGTTGAGGCAGGTGTCCAGAAGGATCTTGCCGTTAAACTTCGCCTTGGCCAGCCGCAGGATGGGGTTCCTGCCGCTACCGAAGTACCACAGGGGGAGAATGCCTCCCACCACCTGGCTCAGCGCGCTGGCCGCAGCAGCCCCCGCCAATCCCCATTGAAAAACAGCGACAAAAAGCGCGTCCAGGGCCATGTTGGTGATCCCGGCGGCGATCATCACCCACAGTCCCAGCTGGGGCCGCTCGGCGGTGACGAAAAAGCTTTGGAACACGTTTTGGAGCATAAATGCCGTTAGGCTCACCAGAAGGATGCGGCCATAGAGGACGCAGTAATCCAGCATATCCCCCTCCGCTCCCATCCCCCGGGCGATGGGCTCCAGGGCGAAGAAGCCCCCCAGGGTCAGGATCAGCCCTCCTGCCAGGGTGCCCCAGACGAGCATGGAAAAGGCGGAATTGGCCTCCTCGTGGCGGCCCTCCCCCAGCTTCCGGGCGACAATGGCGCCGCCGCCGGTGCCCACCATGAAGCCCAGGGCACCCAGCAGCATCAAGAAGGGGTAGATAAGGTTGAGGGCGGCGAAGGGGGTCTTGCCCACAAAGTTGGAGACGAAAAGCCCGTCCACCACCCCGTAGATAGAGGTAAAAATCATCATCACCACAGATGGGCAGACGAAGCGCAGCAGCCTGGGGTAGGTGAAGTGGTCGGAAAGTTGGATGTTCATAGATGCAGTTCTCCTTTCTCCTCCCCTTCCCAGGCGGTGCAGTCACAAGCTGGGCGGTTTGGTCCGGCGGGAAGGGGGCCGGCGGAGGTGTTCCCCGGCCTTTTCTTCAAAGAGGGATAAATATTGGGCGGTAAGGTTCATAAGGGCCTGGCGTTCTCCCGGGTCCATGGCCTGGAGGGCGGCGTTTTCCAGCTCCATCACCGGCAGGATCCGCTCCTGGGCCAGCTGCCGCCCCGCCGGAGTCAGGCGGATGCCCAGGTCCCGCCCGGGGCCCGGCTCCAGGGTGAGGAAGCCCCCGTCCCGCAGTTTGCGGATAGAGGAGTGGATGGTTTGCTTGGTAAGGAAGGTCCGGCTGCAAAGTTCCCCTTGGGAACAGCCCTCTCCCTCCTCCAGGATATAGTAAAGGATGACGAAGGCGCTGTCGGAAAGTCCTGCGGCAAGGGCCAATTCGTGGCAGATATTATCGTATTTTCGGTAGAGCCGGTTAAACTCTCGCAAGGGATCGCTTAGGAAAGACTTCATGGAGCAGCGCCTCCCACCCTGGTAATAAGAAGCTGTATTCACAACCGTTTGACGCCATCTGGCCGGGTCTTTTTCCGCCCTGCTGCGTTACAAAAACTTGTAAGCCATAAAGGCTGGACTGCGTTTTTGTGCCTTGCAGGACGGAAAATCCCTCGCCCATCTGGCATCTCCCGGTTATGAATACAGCTTCTAAGTATGATTTCGGACCGCCGAGGGATATTATAGTACGATTTCGGACCCGTGTCAAGCCCCTGGCCCCAGGAGAAGGGCAATAGGAACGAGGATTAGCTTGATAAGGCTGCAGGGTGTGCTGCTATCATCTTTTTTCGTGCAGCTGGCATTCGACAAAGGAAAATTTTACGAAAAGGAACGCTTCCTATAGCAATCCCCATTTCCTTATGTTATAATAATGTCAATCCTGTAGAAATGCCGCTTCCCTCTCCCCTGGACGGGCCCGGGACGGGCGGCGAACGTGAAGACCAGCCCTGCCCCGATTCCCAGGAAAAAGGGCGGGGCCCTGGCGGAGAGTATCCGAAGGAGGAACGGAGAAAAATGTCAAATCGTGTCTGCAAACTCCCCTTTAAGGGGACCGAGAACCAGGAGCGGGAACTCCGGGCTCTCATCCAGCGGCTGCGGGATCAGGAGGGCGCCCTGATGCCAGTTCTCCAGGGAGCCCAGGAGATCTACGGCTACCTTCCCATCGAGGTCATGGAGATCATCGCTTCCACCATGGGCGTCTCCCTGGAAGAGGTCTATGGGGTGGCCACCTTCTACTCCCAGTTCTCCCTTAACCCAAAGGGCCGGTATAAGGTGTCGGTCTGCCTGGGCACCGCCTGTTACGTCAAGGGCTCCGGCGAGGTCTACGCCAGGCTCCAGGAAAAGCTGGGCATCACCACCGGCGAATGCACCCCCGACGGGGAGTTCTCCCTGGAGGCCTGCCGCTGTGTCGGCGCCTGCGGCCTGGCCCCGGTTATGACCATCAACGAGGATGTCTATGGCCGCCTGGTTCCCGACGACATCGACGGGATCCTGGCCAAGTACCAGAACGCCTAAGGGGGGATCCCTGTATGATGCAGGAGCTTTCCCTCAATGTCCTGGACGTGGCGGAAAATTCGGTGCGGGCAAACGCCACCCTCATCCACATCCTGGTGGAGGAGGACACCGCCGCCGATCGGCTGACCATCGTCATCCGGGATAACGGAAAGGGCATGACCCAGGAGCAGGTGCAGACCGTCATCGACCCCTTTTACACCACCCGCACCACCCGCAAGGTGGGGCTGGGGGTTCCCTTCTTCCGGATGGCCGCACAGCTTTCCGGCGGGGACCTGACCATCCAAAGCGCGGTGGGGGAGGGGACCACGGTAACCGCTGTCTTCGGTCTCAGCAGCATTGACCGGATGCCCCTGGGGGATATGAACGGCACCATCTCCACCCTGGTCCAGTGCAACCCGCAGATCGACTGGGTGTACACCCGCCGTCTGGACGGCAGGGAGCTGGTGATGGACACCCGCCAGTTCCGGGAGATCCTGGGGGAGGTCCCCCTGGACTCCCCGGAGGTTTTGCAGTTCCTTGGGGAATACCTGAGGGAGAACACCGCAGAACTGCTGGCGGAAAAGAGCGATAGTTAAGGGAGGATACATATGAAAAGTTTAGCAGAACTCCAGGCCCTCCGGGAGCAGATGAAGGGCCGGGTGGGGATCCGCCACGACGATGACAGCAGCATCCGGGTGGTGGTTGGCATGGCCACCTGCGGCATCGCCGCCGGGGCCCGCCCCGTCCTGGCCGCCTTTACCGAGGAGGTCGCCAAAAGGGGGCTTACCAACGTGGCGGTGGGCCAGACCGGCTGCATTGGCATCTGCCAGTACGAGCCGGTGGTGGAGGTCTTCGAGCCGGGCAAGGAGAAGGTGACCTACGTCAAGGTCACCCCTGGCATGGTCCCCGCCATTGTCAGCCAGCACCTGGTCAACGGAACCCCGGTTACCGAGTACACCATCGGCGCCAGCGGCGCCCAGGGCTGATAGAAGGGAGGATAAGCTATGTTCCGTTCCCATGTCCTGGTCTGCGGCGGCACCGGCTGCACCTCTTCCGGCAGCGCCCGGATCATCACAGCCTTTGAAAAGGAACTTGTCACCGCCGGACTGGAAAAAGAGATCAAGATTATCAAAACCGGCTGCTTCGGCCTCTGCGCTTTGGGCCCCATCGTGGTGGTTTACCCCGAAGGCGCTTTTTACTCCCAGGTAAAGCCGGAGGACGTTCCGGAGATCGTGGAGGAGCATCTCCTTAAGGGCCGTATCGTCAAGCGGCTCCTCTACTCCGAAACGGTCCAGGAGGACACCGTCAAGAGCCTGGGGGAGACCCAGTTCTACAAAAAGCAGATGCGGGTCGCCCTGAAAAACTGCGGCGTCATCGACCCGGAGAACATCAACGAATACATCGCCTACGACGGCTACATGGCCCTGGGCAAGGCCCTGACCGAGATGACCCCCGAGCAGGTGGTCCAGTGCATCCTGGATTCCGGCCTGCGGGGCCGCGGCGGCGGCGGCTTCCCCACCGGCCGGAAGTGGGCCTTTGCGGCGGCCCAGCCCAAGGGCGTAAAATACGTCTGCTGCAACGCTGACGAAGGGGACCCCGGCGCCTTTATGGACCGCTCCGTCCTGGAGGGCGACCCCCATGTTGTCCTGGAGGCCATGGCCATTGCCGGCTATGCCATTGGGGCCCAGCAGGGTTACATCTACGTCCGGGCCGAGTACCCCATCGCCGTCAAGCGGCTCCAGGTAGCCATCGGCCAGGCCCGGGAGCTGGGCCTGCTGGGCAAGAACATCCTGGGCACCGGCTTCGACTTTGATATTGACATCCGTCTGGGCGCCGGGGCCTTTGTCTGCGGCGAAGAAACCGCCCTGATGACCTCCATCGAGGGCCGCCGTGGCGAGCCCCGCCCCCGTCCCCCCTTCCCGGCTGTGAAGGGCCTCTTTGGCAAACCCACCATCCTCAACAACGTGGAGACCTACGCCAACGTTCCTCAGATCATCCTCAAGGGGGCGGAGTGGTTCTCCTCCATCGGCACCGAAAAGTCCAAGGGCACCAAGGTCTTTGCCCTGGGGGGCAAGATCCACAACACCGGCCTGGTGGAGGTCCCCATGGGCACCACCCTCCGGGAGATTGTGGAGGAGATCGGCGGCGGCATCCCCAATGGGAAGAAGTTCAAGGCCGCCCAGACCGGCGGCCCCTCCGGCGGCTGCATCCCCGCCCAGTACCTGGACATCCCGGTGGATTACGACAACCTCATCGAGATCGGCTCCATGATGGGCTCCGGCGGCCTTATCGTCATGGACGAGGACACCTGTATGGTGGACATTGCCAAGTTCTTCCTGGAGTTCACCGTGGATGAAAGCTGCGGCAAATGCACCCCCTGCCGCATCGGCACCAAGCGCCTTTACGAGCTGCTGGACAAGATCACCAAGGGCAAGGCTACCATGGAGGATCTGGACAAACTGGAGACCCTCTGCTACCACATCAAGGAAAACGCCCTCTGCGGCCTGGGACAGACGGCCCCCAACCCGGTGCTTTCCACCCTGAAATACTTCCGGGACGAGTACATCGCCCACATCCAAGAAAAGCGCTGCCCCGCCGGGGTCTGCAAGAGCCTCCTGACAATCCAAATCCTTCCCGACAAGTGCAAGGGCTGCACCCTCTGCGCCCGGAACTGCCCCACCGGGGCCATCACCGGCAAGGTGAAGGAAGCCCACGTCATCGACCCCGAAAAGTGCGTCAAGTGCGGCGTCTGCATCGAGAAGTGCCGCTTCGGGGCCATCGTGAAGAAGTAAGGAGGAGACGGTGAAATGAAAATGGTAAACCTGACAATTAACGGTCTCCCGGTGACGGTGCCCGAGGGCACCACCATCCTGGAGGCGGCCCGGAAGCTGGCCATCGACATTCCCACCCTCTGCTTCCTCAAGGAGATCAACGAGATCGGCGCCTGCCGCATCTGCGTTGTGGAGGTCAAGGGGATGAAGAACCTGGTGGCCTCCTGCGTCTACCCTGTGGCCGAGGGGATGGAGGTGCTGACTAACTCCAAGCGGGTCTTTGCCTCCCGGAAGATCGACCTGGAGCTGATCCTTTCCACCCACAAGAAGAAGTGCCTTTCCTGCGTCCGCAGCGGCAACTGCGAACTTCAGAAGCTCTGCAAGGACTTCCGGGTCTACGACGAGGACGTCTACGCTGGGGAAAACCCCAAGCACGAGTTTGACGACACCGCCAAGCATATGTACCGGGACAACGACAAGTGCGTTCTCTGCCGCCGGTGCGTAGCGGCCTGCCAGAAGTGGCAGTCGGTGGGGGTCATCGGCCCCAACGACCGGGGCTTTGCCACCCATATCGGCTGCGCCTTTGAGCAGAGCCTGGCCGATGTGGCCTGTGTTTCCTGCGGACAGTGCATCGTGGTCTGCCCCACCGGTGCCATTGCCGAAAAGGACAACACCCGGGATGTTTGGCGCGCCCTCTCCGACCCCCGGAAGCACGTGGTGGTCCAGACGGCGCCCTCCATCCGGGTGACCCTGGGAGAGGCCTTTGATATGCCCATTGGCACCAACGTCAAGGGCAAGATGGTCTCCGCCCTGCGCCGCCTGGGCTTCGACGGCGTCTTTGACACCGACCTGGCCGCCGACATGACCATTGTGGAGGAGGCCAACGAGCTGGTGGAGCGGATCAAGAAGGGCGGGACCCTGCCCATGATTACCTCCTGCTCCCCCGGCTGGGTGAACTACTGCGAACACTACTACCCCGAATTTGTAGAGAACCTTTCCACCTGCAAATCCCCCCAGCAGATGTTTGGCGCCCTGACCAAGACCTGGTACGCCAAGCGGATGGGGCTGGACCCCAAGGACATCTTTGTGGTAGGCATCATGCCCTGCACCGCCAAGAAGTTCGAGGTGGCCCGGGAGGACGAAGCGGCGGCGGGTGTCCCCGACGTAGACGTGGCCCTCACCACCCGGGAGCTGGCCCGGATGATCGACCGGGCGGGCATCAACTTTGCCGAACTCCCCGACGAGGAGTTTGACGATCCCATGGGGGTCTCCACCGGTGCGGCGGTCATCTTTGGGGCCACCGGCGGCGTTATGGAGGCGGCCCTGCGGACTGCGGCGGAGTGGATTACCGGCAGCGACGCGGCCCCTGTAGACTTCGTGGAGGTCCGGGGCGTGGAGGGGGTCAAGGAGGCCGTCTACCAGGTAGGGGATCTGACCCTCAACGTAGCGGTAGCTTCCGGTCTTGCCAACGCCAAGAAGCTTTTGGACAGCATCAAAAGCGGGGAAAAGACCTACCACTTCATTGAGATTATGGGGTGCCCTGGGGGCTGTGTCAACGGCGGCGGACAGCCGGTTCAGCCGGCCCGGATCCGCAACTGGGTGGATCTCAAGTCCCTGCGTGCGGCGGCACTTTACGAGGAGGACAAGAACCTTCCCATTCGCAAGTCCCACGACAACCCGGTCCTACAGCAGATTTACAAGGAGTTCCTCAAGACACCGGGAAGTCATGTAGCCCACCAGGTACTACACACCTCCTACCGCAAACTAGACCGCTTCCACAGCGGCGGTCCAGCGCCCGCTGGCAGACCCTCCCCGGCGCTCCGCGCCTAACGGTTGTGCCGGGACTTAGGTTGTGCCTGGAGTCGGAGGCAGTAGAGGGCGAAAAGGAGTAACACCCCTTGCCAGGGCGGGTTAGCACCTACAGGCGTACCCTCCCCGCCGCTCCGCGGCTAACGGTTGTGCGAAGGCGTAGGTTGTGCCTGGAGTCGGAAGCTGCAATAGGCGGAAGGTGGAAATTGCCCCTCTCCAAGTTTCGGAAGTCGATTTTGCGCTTCGGACAAAGCGCCGTTTAGACTCCAGGCAGGATCCACAAGAACCACTGCGTAACAAAGGGTGTGGTCGCCCTTTACAAAGGGCGGTGGAGACCAGAGGCAAAGCCTCTGGTTGCTCCCCGTAGGGGGCAAAATACCTTGAAACGAGCCTAACAAAAAAGGCTGCGTAAAAAGCAGAGAAGCTAAGAAAGGATGGCTTTACATCCTTTCTTAGCTTCTTTTTCTCGAAGTGACAAGTGCGGCCGGAACAGACTTTGCCTAGGACGGCTTGCTTTACTCGATGGACAAAATTTGTCGATTTATACAAGTTTTGTCCAAAACAGGCCCCTAGGGGGACGCTTTTTGAACGGACGGGCCTGGGTTTGGCCTTGTATAGGGGCAGCCGCTAGGTTCTGCTTCTGATTGAAAACGTACTGCCATTTTGTAGGTAGTGGCCCTTTGGGCGTCCCATCTCCGGGTTTCCATCCTGGGGGTTGGTTGTTGTTGATGGCTCCATGCCGTTTCGCCTACCCGGCGGGGGGTTCCTTTCTGTTGTCGACAGAAAGGAAC
>CAJUFK010000122.1 GCA_910585535.1 uncultured Angelakisella sp.
GCATAATCTCCCGCACCTTCTCCACCGGCATCTCCAGCTCGGCGGCGATCTGCTCACAGCTGGGCTCGTGGCCGTTCTGGTGGAGCAGCTGGGAGTTTACCTTCTTTACCTTGTTGATGGTCTCCACCATGTGGACCGGGATACGGATGGTCCGGGCCTGGTCGGCAATGGCACGGGTGATGGCCTGGCGGATCCACCAGGTGGCATAGGTGGAGAACTTGAAGCCCTTGGTGTGGTCAAACTTTTCCACCGCCTTGATGAGCCCCAGGTTCCCCTCCTGGATCAGATCCAAAAACTGCATCCCCCGGCCCACGTACCGCTTGGCAATGGAGACCACCAGCCGCAGGTTTGCCTCGGAAAGGCGCTTCCGGGCCGCTTCGTCCCCCTGGGACATCCGTACCGCCAGGTCGATCTCCTCGTCGGCGGACAGGAGGGGCACCCGGCCGATCTCCTTTAGGTATACCTTCACCGGGTCGTCGATGTTGATGCCCTCGGCATAGAGGACGCTTTCCAGGTCCCCGTCCTTTTCCGCGGCGGCGGCAACCTCGGCGGCGAAGTCCTCCACAATCTCGATGTTGTTGTTTTCAAAGGTGTCGTAAAGCTTGTCCACCTGCTCCACGTCGAAATCCAGTTCCTCCAGGGCGTCATTGATCTCCTTGGTGGTCAGCTTGCCCTTGGCCTTGCCGCTTTCGATGAGATCCCGGATCACGCTTTTTTTATCTTGTAACAATTCTTTGTCCCCCTATTTATTCTTTGCGGCGCGGATGGAGGCTATGTATTTGCCAAAGTCCTCTTCCTCCATGCTGCCGATTTCTGCATTGGTTTTTTGGCGATGAAAGTTTTTCAGCGTTCTGATGTAATCTTCCGCTTCCCGGGGAGAAATATTCTCGCTCCCAGGAGATGCCAGCAATTCGGAGAGCCGGGCAATGTTTTCCTCCGACAGTTCCCCGGAAAGGCTCATCAGGTCGGCGGAATACCCGGCTTCCAGACGGCTGGTTACTGCCTGGAAGATCTCCCGATCCTTTTGGGAGACCAGCTCCTCTGCCGCCACCTGCTCCTTGATCCAGCCCCAGGCGTCGGGGCTGCGGATCAGGTAGGCGATGAGCCGTTCTTCCGCCAGCACTTCCCGGGGGTACTTCTGCTTTTCCATGTCGGTCTTAGCCGAAGTCTGGTGGGCGGTAAAGGGCCGCAGTTCCCGGGCCTCCTGCCGCTCCCGGCCCTTTCGTTTCTTGCGAAGGGCCACCTCCAGCTGGGAGGTCACCGCCTGTTTGTCCACCTCCAGCTCCCGGCAGATCTTACTGATATACACCTCCCGTTGGATGTGGTTGCCAAGCCCTGCCATCAGCCGGACGAACTCCTGGAGGAAGCCGTACCGGCCCTCGGTGGTATCGGTGTCGAACCGCTGGCGCAGCTTTTCGATCTCAAAGTCCACCGCCCCGGAGGAGCCCTCCAGCAGCAGCTCAAACCGCTGGGGGCCGAACTTTTTGAGGAACTCGTCAGGATCCTTGGCATTTGGGATGGAGAGGACCCGGACCTTCACCCCGGTATCCTCAAAGATGGAGATGGCCCGGCGGGTGGCGGCCTGTCCGGGGCCGTCGGAATCGTAGCTGAGAACCACCGTCTTGGTGTAATTGCTGATAAGCTTGGCCTGTTCCGGGGTCAGGGCGGTGCCCAGGGTGGCCACGGCGTTGTCAAAGCCCCCTTGGTGGACGCTTACCACGTCCATATACCCTTCGCAGAGGATCAGCTCTGGCCGTTTCGTGGCCTTGGCAAAGTTAAGGGCGAAGAGGTTCCGGCTCTTTTTGAAGACCGGGGTGTCTCCGCTGTTAAGGTATTTTGGCCCCTTGTCCCCCAGGTTGCGTCCTCCAAAGGCGATGACCCCGCCCCGAAGGTCGATGATGGGGAAGATGATCCGGTTTCGGAAGGCGTCGTAGCAGCCACCGTTTTTGCCGGGGTTTTCCAGGGCGGCGGCGATCATCTCCTCGTCTGTAAAGCCCTGTTCCCGGAGATGCCCCCGGAGGTTGTCCCAGCTTTCCGGGGCAAAGCCGATGCCGAACTTGACCACGGTGGCCTTCGTTAGCCCCCGCTCCACCAGGTAGGCCCGGGCCTCCCGGCCCCCGTTGGACATGAGGTTCTGGTGGAAGTGCCTGGCGGCGGCCCGGTTCAGCTCCAGGATCCTGGCCTTTCGCTGGCGGCTCCCGTCGTCCACCGTCCCCTCGGGGACGGCCATCCCGGCCCGTTCCGCCAGGGCGCGCACCGCCTCCATATAGTCCAGGTTGTCGATCTTCCGCAGGAAGGTGATGGCGTCTCCCCCGGCCCCGCAGCCGAAGCAGTAGAAGGACTGGGTTTCCGGGTAGACGGTAAAGGAGGGGCTTTTTTCCGAATGGAATGGACAGAGCCCGGTCAAATTGCGCCCCCGCCGTTTCAGCTGGACATACCGGCTGATGACCTGCTCGATGTCGGTGTTGTATTTCAGCTCGTTAAGGAAGGTCTCCGGCAGCATAGGCGCAACTCCTTTCGGGATAATTTCGTTGGTTATTTACAGATGGTATCAGATTTCCGGGGTGGTGACCAGGAGAAGACGGGTAGTTTGGTCAGGAGATGTTGTAAATGGGGCCCAAAAGCACAAAACTTGATTTCCGTTTACAGGGGTTTCACCATAGAAATAGCCATTTTCCAAATCGAGAAGGACTTCAGCTTGACCGGTTTCTATTTTTTTGTTAAAAATGTTAAAATCATAATCATCATCCGAACCACTCAGCAAGTAGCAAATCAACTGATGGGATTCGGCCACGTTGTAGGAAGTAAAGAAATGGATGCTATCCGCAGAAGAGCCCCACCCCTTGGGGTAGATATAACAATGTTCCCGATTGAATGTCTCAAAGGTGCCGTTGCAGACGTCCATTTTATGCCCCCCGGTCAAAATGGTTCTTTCATCCAAGTATTCTAATTCAAAAAAGCCACTAGTAATTCTTGGGCCGTGTCTTTCTGTATCCCCACTGGGAATATCAAAAATAATTAGGCCATAACCCTCGCCATGGTTAATGATTGGGGTTAATACATATTCTACCGCAGTCAACTTTTTGCCACCATCCATAATACAGGGTTCTACCAGTAGAGGGCCATATTCGGAGCCGGGGTTTGAATCAGCGAATAGATCGGGGCATTCCGCCCGCACGTCATCAAAATCCGGATTCTCAAAAACCTCTTTCGCCGAGATCGCCAGCCGGGCGTTGGAACCATCCGCTTCGGCTAGCCACACCCCGTCGGCGGCAGTCCAGGCCAAAAGATTTTCTTCTGGAAGAATATCCCAAAAGAACCGGCAGGAGAAGTCGCTCTTGTAGTCCTTTATCGCCTCCCGGGCCTGGTCCGGCAGGTCGTAGGCGGGGTACTCCCCCAACCAGCCGTCCTCCCGCCAGACAAAGTGGCGGCAGCCGGTTTTCCCCATGACCAGGAACTCCCCCGGCTCCCCCAGTACCTCCCGAAGGTAGCTGTCCTCCTCCAAGGGAAGGGTGAAGTCGATGGCCCCTGTCGCAAGGTCCAGCCCCAGGGCCTTCCTTTGGTCCCCGGCAGTTTCCAAAAGGAGCTGCTTGTTTTCCAGGCAGAGGGGCCCTATTGCAATCTCCTTTTGGGTGCTGTCCCAGGTGAGGAGGGTCTTACAGTCCACCCCGGGCGAAACGGTTAGCACCGGCTGGGGGATGGGTTCGGGGTCGGATACCTCCGATTCCGAACTCCCCGAAGCGGGGGATTCCGCCGGGATCTCCCCGGAGGATGGCGGCTTATGGACCGTGGGACGATCCGCCACGGGAGCAGAGCTTTCCAGGGGCGGCAGAGGGGAGATCTCCCTGGGCTCCGCCGGGGCCTGGCAGGCCACAAGCATCAGGCAGAGGGCGGCGGCCAAAACCGCGAAACGCTTCATGGCGTCTCCTTTCCTATTCCGGCAGGGTCACCAGAAGGAGGCCCGCCTCCTCCGGTGTCTCGTATTCGCAGACCACCCGGCGGGCGTCGACGGCATGGCAGAGGGACAGCTTCTTGTATCCGGCGGAGGTAAGCACCGTTTCCAGCTCCTGGCCGGCGGGAGA
Organism: uncultured Angelakisella sp.; assembly: GCA_910585535.1. Lineage (GTDB taxonomy): Bacteria > Bacillota > Clostridia > Oscillospirales > Ruminococcaceae > Angelakisella. The sequence goes on from CAJUFK010000122.1 coordinate 4,083, forward strand.
GAAGACCGCCAGGCCATCCTCCTTGTTACAGGCAAAATAACGGGAAAAGTCCCCGGTGGTGGCAACAAAATGGGGATTGCCTACTTGAATATGGCGGGCAACTCCTTTTTTCGTCTCCCCGGTGGCCACATCGATTTGGATAGAGCCCGCCTGAATGGTCGTGTCGTCTAAATATTCCAGACGGGACCAAAGAGGGGTGGAAAAAGGGGCGAACCAGGTGGTTTTACCGGTTTCCAGATCCAGCACGGCAAGCCCGATGTGACCGGGTGTGCTTCCGGGCAGGTCGAAATCCACCACAATGGTCTTCCCACCGTCCATCAGACGGGGGCTCATAAAGGTGACGGCCATCTCCGCCGGGAGGTCCTTGCAGTCTTCCACCAGCTGGGCAAAAGCGGGCTGTTGGCCGATCTGGCCGGTGGTCAGGACCAGCCGGGCCCCGCTCCCGTCGGCGGCGGCCAGCCAAAGACCCTCCGGGTTTGTCCAGGTGAGCAGGTCCTTTTCCGGCTGGGCGTCCCAATCCCAGCAGCCGTTGTACCTTTTACGGTCCCTAAGGCTGACCAATGTTCCCTCGTTCAAAAAGAAATCAGGCAGGGAGTAGTCCTCGCCCCCCTGGGTCCAGCCGGCGTGTTTGTATCCGCTGCCGGAAAAGGTCTTGAAGGCCCACTCCTCGTCAAACACCTGGCGCAGGTCCCAGTTCGACCAAGGATCATCGCCCTGCATGAAGGGAAAGCTGACCTCCAGCTCTTCCGCTTCCAGGTCAAGCCCAAGGACGCTGCTTTTGCTGTATTCCCTGCCATGGACCTCCACCAGAAGCCGTCCGCCCCTGACGGGGAAGGGGACGGTCACCCATGTGTCCCCCGGCTTCCAGGTGAGAAGGCTCCTGACCTCCACCCCCGGGGCGGGGGTGAGGACCGGGGGCTCCGGGGCAGGAGAGGACCCCGGCTCCTCCAGGGGCCCCGAAGCGGAAACATCCTCTGGGGCCTCACTGGGGGAAGCCGGACTTTCCGGCGGCGACGGAGAGGGTGGGACCTCGGTCCCGCCGCAGGCGGCAAGAGACAGCACCAAGACCGCCGCCAAAAACAAAGAGAGAAACCGCTTCATCTTTCCGTCCTTTCTCGACAGCGCGGAGCGCCGGGTAGGGTGTGCCCATCCATCAACCTTGGCAAGGGCATTTTCCGCCTTTCGCTGTTCTCCACTTATGACTCCAGGCACAGGCTGTCGCCACGCACCACGTCAAGGCGCGAAGCGCCGGGTAGGGTGTGGCCGCCCGGCCTGCCGGGCCTCCAGGCACGACCCCCCGCCCCCCACAACGTTTTGTAGGGTGTGCCTCCAGATGCTCATCTGGTCCAGGGGCGGGGGACGAAGATGTCCTCGAAGGTGGCGATGCAGTAGCGGTCGCTCATTCCGGCGATGTAGTCCACCACCGCCCGCTGGATGCCCTCCTCTTCCCGGATGCTTTCGTATTCCAACGGGAGCTTTTCGGGGTGTTCCACAAACCAGGTGTACAGCTGGCCAATGATCTTCTTGGCCTTGCCCTCCTCCCCCTTGGCCACCGGGTCCTTGTACACCGCCTCAAAGAGGAAGTCTTGGAGGGTCTTGTACAGCCGGAAGGTCTCGTCATCCATTTTGATGTCGTCGCCGCTGTTCTCGATGATGGAGGTCACCAGGGTGGTGATCCGCTGGCTCTTGGTCTGGCCCAGCCCCACCTTGGTCTCCCAGGGGAGGTCCCCCTCCCGGAGGATGCCCCCCCGGATGGCGTCCTCGATGTCGTGGTTGATGTAGGCAATCTTGTCGGCGTACCGCACCACCCGGCCCTCCAGGGTCCGGGCCCAGGGGGCCTTGTCCGAGTGGCAGAGGATGCCGTCCCGGACCTCCGCCGTCAGATTCAGACCCTTGCCGTCCCGCTCCAGCTTTTCCACCACCCGGACGCTTTGCTCGCTGTGGACGAACCAGATGGGGGAGACCTCCCGGAGGGCGTACTCCCCGGCGTGGCCGAAGGGGGTGTGCCCCAGGTCGTGGCCCATGGCGATGGCCTCGATGAGGTCCTCGTTGAGCCCCAGCCCCCGGCCGATGGTCCGGGCGATCTGGTTCACCTCCAGGGTGTGGGTGAGACGGGTGCGGTAGTGGTCCCCCTGGGGAAACAAAAAGACCTGGGTCTTGTGCATCAGCCGCCGGAAAGCGTTGCAGTGGATGATCCGGTCCCGGTCCCGCTGGTAGGGAGTCCGCAGGGGACACTCCTCCTCCGGAATGTCCCGCCCCAGGGTATTCTCTGAAAGGGTGGCCCGGGGGGAAAGGGTCTGCCGTTCCAGGGCCTGGCTCTGCTCACGGATGCTCTTGCTGGTCATGATGTCCACTCCCTTCCCGCTGTCAAAAAGCTTTCATTAGTATTATACGTCAACTCCTTTAGAATCCCTTCAAATTGTAGAAAAAGTCTTATTTTTCTCATCAATCGTCATTTTATACGAGGTTTGCCATGAATTTTCTGGCAAATCGCTGGATTTCTTTCCTTATCCCCATCTGGTATCATAAAGAAAAAGGAGGGGGAAGAAAATGGGATACGCCCAAATCATCAAGGACGCCGCCGGGAAGCCCACCGGTTACCGGGAGTGCGACGGGGAGGTTTGCTGGATGCCCCAGCGCCAATCCTACGACCGGGAGTTCCGCACGGTGAAGCTGGACGTGGGGACCATGGCAGCATTGAACCACGATTTTATCAAGGACGCCAGCCGTGTCTACCGCCAGGGACGGCTTCTCAAGGGGGTGTCCCCGGAGGATTTCCGGGTCCTCAACGGGGTGTTCATAGGGGGGAGCGGCGGCATCTGGACCCCTTACGGGGACGCCAAAATCGCCCACCCGGAAAGCTTTGAGGCGTTGGACGACGGCAGCGTTGCCCCGGGGGAGGTATTCCCCCAAAGCTATGGCCGGGATGAGGAGTTTGTCTACTTCTTTTCCGGTTCCACCGACAGCGGCCGGGCCAGCCGTCTCCGGGCCTGCAAGGACCCCGCTTCCTTTGTCCTCCTCTCCCGAAACTACGGCAGGGACAGCCAGCGGGTCTACTATCGGGAGTGGACGGTAAAGGGAGCCGACCCGGAAACCTTTGTGGTCACCGGCCCCCACGACGGCAGGGACAAAAAAGGCATCTACCACGCCAGTCTTTCTGTTTCAAACACATCGGATACCTGAGACTTCCTTGCAGGACTTGGGCAAAGCAAAGGGCCTGGAGCCACACAATAGACTCCAGGCTCTGGCCTGGCGGCAGAGACGCCGAAAGAATAAAGCACAGAGATTCACCGGGGGACCGTTTGGCCCTCCGGTTTTTTCCGCCGGAACCGCCCCAAGCCCCCCGGGGCCGCTTTGCGAAGGAGCCGGAAGCACCCGTACCCCAGGGCTCCCCCCAGGGCGTTGAGCCATAGGTCGTCCACATCGGTGCCCCGGTTTTGGAACAGCTGGCAGAACTCGATGGTGCAGGAGGCCGCCAGAGCGGCAAGGGTCCCCCGAAGGAGCCCCCGCTCCTCCCCCCAGAGCAGGGCAGGGAAGAAGCCCAGAGGGAGGAACATAACCACGTTCCCCAGGATATTCACCACCGGGTAGAGGAGGTTCCCCGCCCGGTACTCCCAGAGGGAGTCGGAGAACACCCGGAAGAGCCGGAGGTTCACCCGGCCCCAGGTGGGGGCGGTGAACTGCCAGCCCCGGGGCAGAATGGTGATGGCCGCCAGCCCCGCCAAGTAGAGGAGGAAGAGGAGCAGCCCCGCCTCGTACCAGAGGTCGGGGGAGAACCCCCGTTTCCGCCCCCAGGCGAGGACCAGAAAGCGCCAGAGGAGAAGGACCGGGAGGGCGGCGGCCATGGCGGGGAGCATCCGCCCCAGAAACCCGGCGATGACCTCCATCAGGCGTACCCCAGCAGCCCCCGGACGCTGACCTCCCCCGAGCTGACAGCCCGGATCCCCCCGGGGAAGCGGACCAGAAGGCTCCCGTCGGGGGCCAGGTCCACCGCCTCCCCCTGCTCCTCCCCGGTGGGGGAGACTACCACCACCGGCTGTCCCAGGGTGCAGGAGAGACAGCGGAGTTCTCCAAGGAGGGCGGGATCCCCTTCCTTCCAGCCGCCGGCGGAAAAGATGCCGTCCAGGCGGCGGATGAGTTCGGCGGCCAGCTCGGCCCGGAGGACCGGTCCCCCTGCCATCCGCAGGGAGACGGCCTTGTCGGCTAGTTCCGGGGGGAACTCCTTTTGTCCGACGTTGATGCCGATGCCGATAACGGCCCAGGAGATGCTGCCGTCCTCCCCGTCGGAGACCAGGCGGGTGAGGATGCCGCAGACCTTGCGGCGGTTCAGGATGACGTCGTTGGGCCACTTGATCCGGGGCTCCAGGCCGGTGCAGGCGGAGATGGCCCCGCACACCGCCAGCCCGGCGCAGGAGGTGAGCAGGCTGAGCCGCTCCCCGCTGCACCCGGGCACCAGAAGGTAAGAGAGATAAACCCCCACCCCCCCGGGGCTGAGGAAGCTGCGTCCCATCCGGCCCATGCCGCCGGTTTGGCGGTCGGCGATGACCACGGTCCGGTCCGGGGTGCCCTCCAGGATCAGCCGCTGGCCGTGGGTGATGGTGGAGTCCAGTTCCTCAAAGCAGAGGACCGGGGCGGACCGGGGCGCCGGGAGGAAATGCTCCACCACCGGCGCCGTAACCAGGTCGGGGACCTGGGCCAGGCGGTATCCCCGGTTGCTCCCGGATTCTAAAATCCAGCCCTCCTGGCGGAGGCGCCCGGCGGCCTTCCAGACGGCGGAGCGGGTGACCCCTATTTCCCGGCTGACGGCCTCCCCGGAAAGGTATTCCCCCTGGTGGGCCAGAAGAAGGGCGGCAAGTTTTTCTTCTAAAGCGGCGTTTGGCATAACAAGCCTCCTTTTGGATTGGAAGGAATGCCTCCATGATACCCTTTTCCCAGGGGTCCGTCAAGTGGCGGTTTGGAATCCGCAGAAAATGGATTGACAAATTTTCATAAATATGCTACCATGAATACAAGATTTTTATGCGGATTCCACCATTTCGCCTGCCGGGCCTTTGCACAGCCAAATCTGCAGGCGCACCCTTGTTCTGTACAGCGAAAACCCATCTGTCGTTTTCCGGGGGCGGACTCCGTTTCCGGAAGGTGAACTATGCCTCAAAGGCATCAAATTGATGGGCCGGCGGACTACTCCATTTTATGATTGTGCCCGCTTAACCTCCAAAGGGGAAAGCAGGCAGCGTAAAATAGTCTGCGGCACCGTGCGAAGGAGGAGATTGAACCGCGTTGGCTTGCGGTGCGGCAGTGTGGAGACCTGCTGTAACGCCTGGGGGAGAAAGCGCCCCCGGGCAAGGTGAAGCGGCGGAGGCCGCCCCACCAAAGCCAAAGACATATGGCTAATCTTTCTCTGCGAGGGATCAAAAAGATCTATCCCCACAGCGGCGAACTGAAAAAGAAGAAGAAAACAAAGGACGCTCCGTCTACCGAGAAGAAGGTAAACCTTCAGGTGACCGAGGAAGGTGTCGTGGCTGTCCAGGAGTTTGACCTGGAAATCGCCGACAAGGAGTTTATCGTCCTGGTCGGCCCCTCCGGTTGCGGCAAATCCACCACCCTGCGGATGGTGGCCGGTCTGGAGGAGATCAGCGGTGGCGAGCTGTACATCGACGGCGCCCTGATGAACGACGTGGAGCCCAAGGACCGGGACATCGCCATGGTGTTCCAGAG
>CAJUFK010000123.1 GCA_910585535.1 uncultured Angelakisella sp.
GAAGGGCATCGGCCCCCAGCAGAAGTCCATCATCGACCGGTGTACGGCGGAGGTCTACCGGGAGGCGGAGATGACCGGCGTTGTCCCTACCCTCTCCACCCTCCGGGAGAAACTGCTGGAGCAGCCGGAGGAAAAGGCCAAGGAGGTGGCTCTGGCCCTGGAGCTGTTCACCACCGGCTCTCTGGACATCTTCGGTCACGAAAGCACCGTGAACATGGACAAGCGGGTGGTGGCCTTTGACATTCACGGCCTGGGGGAGCAGCTGAAGCCCATCGGGCATTTGGTCATTACCGACACCATGCTCAACCGGGTCACCCTCAACTGGCAGAGGGGCAAGCGGACCCATATCTTCATCGACGAGTTCCATATGATGTTCGAGAACGAGTTTTCCGCCGCCTTCTTCACCTCCGCTTGGCGGCAGTTCCGAAAGAGAAACGCCTACCCCACCGCCATTACGCAGAATGTAGAGTATCTTCTGGATTCGGTTCGAGCCAGCACCATGCTTTCCAACTCTGAGTTCATTGTGATGCTGAACCAGGCAGCCTCCGACCGGGAGAAGCTGGCAAAGCTGCTGAATATCTCCGCCGAACAGATGAGCTATGTCACCAACGCCGACGCCGGGTGCGGGCTTATCAAGTACGGTTCGGCGCTGGTTCCCTTCGTCAACCGGTTCCCCAGAAACACAAAGCTGTATCAGCTCATGACCACCCGTCCCGGAGAGGGCAGTTTTTCCAGGGGGCAGGCGTAATGTCTGCCCCCGTTTTGCATGGGAAGGAGGTGATTTTCCCTTTTGAACAGGGTCAAAGTGAAAACCAGAGAACAGGTCAAATCGGTTAAAACGATGGACCGGGCCGCCGTTGCCGGGATGCGGATGAAAAACGCCTATATTCACACAAGGGAAACAGCGATGCGAAATCGGGAGGATCGAAACAGCAGCCCTACCAGCTATGCCGGGGACCGGGCGCAGGAATACGCCCGGAGTATGGCCCGAAACGCGGCCCGCACGGCCAGGTTTGGAGGTAAGGTGGTCAGGCAGAAAGGAGGGCTTACACTCCAGCGGTATCGGGACAGTAGAGATGGAGCACCGCCAGCAGAGCATGATTTTACACCCCCAAAAGGGGCGGCATACAAAGAAATTCCCTTGGAGGGAGATGCACCGCTTTCCTCCCGTCAAAATCCGGTGGCGCAGAGACAGCAGTACCGGCGGTATTTTTACCGGATAAAAAAGGCCCCGTTACAGGAGCATGGGGAAGAAGATGGAGTGTCGCCCTATGCTCCCACCTCCAACCATGTCACAGAACGAGGGCGGGAGTTTGCGAAAAAGCAGGCTGCAAAACGCAGTAAAGTTGTGCAGGAAATCAAAACCAAGGAGGCCCTCACAGCCATCCGGCAAAAGGATAACTCTATTGACCTTTTGTCACAAGAAGTTGGGTCGGACGGGGTAAAGGAAATCCCCTTTGAAATGGGGAAAGGGCGGGCTGTTCCGCTGCCAGCAAAAATGGTGGTACGGGAAAAAGCAGCGCCACCGTTGATTTTCGGCACTGGTGGGAAGAATGTGCGTCGAATAGCTTTCCAGCCAACAAAGCACAGTCCCTCCCTCCAAGCAGTCCAAAGGGCCGAAAAGGTCAGCCGGGAGGCGGTAAAACTTGCTGAAAGAGCAGAGAAGGCCAGCCGGTTTGCGGCGAAATCTGCGGCAGCTGCCGCAAAAAAGACGGCAAAGGCTTCTGCGGCAGCGATAAAAGGCATCCTGGCGGCGGCGAAAACGCTGGCCGCCGCCATCGCTGCTGGGGGCTGGGTGGCTGTTCTCGTTGTGGTAGTCATTTGCCTGATAGGACAGCTGGCCTGTTCCGGCCTTGGCATCTTCTTTGCCGGGGAGGACAGCGGGACCGGGCAGACGGTGGCAACAGCGGTGCAGGAGATCGACCGGGAATTTGGGGAACGGCTGGCGGAGGTCCAGGCCAGTGTGGACTATGACATTCTGGATATGTCCGGCTCTCCGGCTCCCTGGCCCGATGTGCTGGCGGTTTACGCCGTAAAAACCACCTCCGACCCGGACAACGGGCTGGAGGTGGTCACTATGGATGATGCCAGGAAGGAACTGCTTCGGGGGGTGTTCTGGGAGATGAACAGCATTTCTTCCTCGGTCACGGTGCGGACCTACGAGGTCAGCAGCACCACCACCGATGAAAACGGGAACACGGTGGAAACCACCGAGACCGAGACGGAAGTTACCCTGCACATCACCATTTCTCACAGGACCGCCAGGGAGATGGCGGATGCCTACCGTTTCGATGCCCACCAGCGGGAGCAGCTGGACTTTCTGCTTTCGGCGGAAAACAGCGGATTATGGGACGCCCTTCTCCAAGGAGCCGGCGCAGGTGCTGGCGGCGGAAACGGCGGAGACCTGGTTTCGGTGGCGCTGTCTCAGGTGGGAAATGTTGGCGGTCAGCCCTATTGGAGCTGGTATGGCTTTGAGAGCCAGGTGGAGTGGTGCGCTTGCTTTGTTTCCTGGTGCGCCAATGAAAGCGGCTGTCTTGGGACTTCCATCCCCAAATTCTCCCGGTGCATAGACGGGGTGGCTTGGTTCCAAGGACAGGGACGCTGGCAAAGCAGCGGGTATCTGCCCCAGCCGGGGGATGTGATTTTCTTTGACTGGAACGGGGACATGGTGCCGGACCATGTAGGAATTGTGGAGAAGGTGGAAAGTGGGGTGATCTACACCATAGAGGGCAACTCCGCTGGTGACCGGTGCAGGGAGAACCGGTATGCGGTGGGGAGCGAATGGATTTATGGGTATGGCAGATTTTTGACATGAAATGATTTGGCTAACGACAACAACCCGGCGGGCTTGTACCCGCCGGGCTCTTTTTGTTGGCAGTTTACTTGTTGTTACTACGCTTCAATCACCATACTACCAATTAACATACAAATCTCATCGGCTGATAAACTATCCTTAGAAAATTCTGTAGCAACACACAAGTTGCCATTAAATGCTAAGATACCCATCCTTCCGTCCTCACTTGAAAAAAGATTGTTATACTGCGTATATTGCTCTGGTAACGAATATTCTTCAACGATTTTCCAACAACCCTTTCTATCCCCCAAAATGTCTCCTATTGTCTCTTCGGGAGCAGAATTTGTTTGGACTGCATCCTCCAATACAATCTGCCCAATCGACTTCTCTTTATCGTACACTTGGGCTTTGTAATCTGAAAGATTTTTTATATAGACAGACATTGGCAAATTCATGTGCAGATAGACAGACCCATCTAGAAATTCTATAGTAGTGTTTTGGTATCGATTTGTATTGCAAGCGGATAGTAATAGGCAAGCTGTAGTAAGGACAGCCAATGGCCATTGCTTATTTTTTGTAAACTGTATCAACATTTGTCACATTTCCATCAATCGAAACCCAGTCGTACAGTTCAACTTCGAAATAATACTTTTCCCCTTTTTTCAATTCTGTAAATTCAAAAACATAATTTCCTTTACCAACGGGATACGAAGCCGATTTCCCAAAAAATCCGCACCCCTTACCGTAAAGAGTAAGTTTTATGTTCTCGTGGCTTAGAGGTTCGTCTGGCAAAAGATTTGTGATATCCATAAATATTTCGCAACTTGTATCTTCAAGTGTAAATCTATCAGAGTCCACATAAAGTGGGACTTTTTGATTCGCTTGAAAAAGAATCGTAAAATCTCCATTTGAACTCATCCTGGGCCGAATACCTGGGATTGCCATGTTTCCATTTTCATCTTCTGCTACCTTGCTTTCACCAGTAGCAATTATATGTGTTTCAATTACATTGGAATCGGCATAACCTGTTACGGTCATTGCCATGGTTAAAACGACTACCAACACGATGCATAAAAATTTTTTCATAAATTTACTCCTTTTCTTTTTTGTTTTACTATTTGATGTGAACAGATTGCTTTATTTGAGTCAGCAGATCATCCTTTCTCATATTCAAAATTTGTAGCTAGGTATCCTCCATACATAGCGCTCTGCATAGTGACACCCACGAACACTTTATTTGAAAGTCCCCCGCAAGAGAACTTCAAATCAGTTTCTTCAATCTTTCCGCATCTTCCTTGGAAAGTTTTTTCCCGCCGGTGAATGCCGCAACAAATTTTTCAATAGAGTTCCCATAGGAATCTTCCACCAATTTCTGCGTCCACCGCTGGACATATTCGTCTTTGGTGCAGGCGGCGGTATAGCTGTAATAATAATTACTGCGCTCTACGGAAACCAAGCCGGCCTTTTGCAGCTTAGACAGATACCCGTTCAGTGTCTGTTTCTTCCAATCCTTCTTCAAAATCGTGTTTACATACTCCAGGATTTCCTTGAAGGATAGCGGCTTGGTTGCGGTCCAGAACATCTCCATAATTTCAGCTTCAACAGCGGTCAGACCAAAAAAAGTTTTCAAAGTTATATTCCCCTCACTCTTTCTGTTTACTTTATCTTTCAGTGCGGACAGACAGCATACTTTGTTTCGCTGACAAAAGCTCCCTCTATTGAGTACCCGCAAATATCACAACGGCTGCATTCATATGTTTTTACAACACAACTTCCGTCGCTGTTTTTCTTGTGCTTTTTAACATAGCCATCCACAAAATTATGCTTGCAGCCGATGCGGGGTTCGGTATTATCCAAAGGAATGATGTTGCCATTTTGGCCGATAAAGAAATAATCATACATCAGCGGTTCCGCAACATCGAAGTCATGCTCTGTGAAAACCACCTCATCATATTCAGCCCAGGAATCTTTGGTTTCAACCCGAATAGGAGCCTGATAGGCAAATGCGGGGATGGTTCCCATCATACAGATAACCGCCATGACAATGCAGGATAAAACGGGTGTCGCTGGGTATCATCGGTTCCTTTTACAACGCCATAGTCACAGTTCAATTCGCTTACAACACACAGCTCGTAATACAAAAGATAGCAGATGGGATTGTACCAGTGAATTGCAAGAGCCAGAAGGGTTAAAAATTTTACAAGGAGATCCTTGTTTTTGATGTGTATCAATTCATGTTTCAAAATGTATTGGTAATCGGTTGGTTCTAAATCCAGCTTGTTGAGGGCAGGAAAAATAATCACCGGAGAAAATACACCAATCGTGATTGGAGTATCACAAAGTTTTGAGCAGATAATTTTGATGTTCCCTTTTACTTGCAGTTCTTCCTTGGTCCTCAAAAGCCATTCCTCAAACTGCGGAGGAGGGGCTTCTGTAAAGGTGTCCAATAGATAGGTGTGCCGTATGGCGTAATATTCTTTTAGCTGTTTTATGATTACAATGGTTATAACAACAGCCATACAAAGAGCGAATGTGTAAACCAAAATAACTCCAACGCCAAGAAAAAACTGGCGGCTCTGCATATTGATTGTGTATTCCGGGTCGATCCTCCAAAACTCGGTTGCTTCAAACAACTCGAACGGGAAGGGAAAAAGACTTTGTATGTGGCTCACAAGAAAATCCTTGAATATCGGCACCGGAACCAAATAAAAGATAAGGGCCATTTTCAAGATGCTGCTTCTCCATGATTGCGGAAAAAATCTACGAGCAATCGGAGCAAACAGTTTATATAGAACGACAATGACACTACCGGATAAGGACATTACAAAAATCAAATATCGGAGCATTTCCAAATCGGCACCCCCTTCTTCTCTAAATACCAAGATTTCAACCAGTACACTTGTGTACTGGTTGAAGTGGGATATATCCCACTTCAACTACCGGTATGGGCCTCCAAAGTATATTTGTTTCCAAGACCTTTTTGATATAGCGTAAATTGTATCATATTTGACAGTATCTACCACTAGCCGGACTGTAAACTGATTATTAGGTACATCCTCTGGTGCTATGGTACACCAATGATTCCCGTATGTCAAGCCCTATTTCCGCAATCGAAACAAACTGTCGAATAATACAAAAATAAATGTCGTTTTTTGTGTTCTGTGCATACAGTTTTTGTATTATAAATGGAAATATAAGGTTGTTTCAATAAAATTTTTGACAATTAGTGCATTCTGATTTTGAAATACAATTCTATAAAATGGTATTTTCGTTACAAGTTGATGGTTCAATGCCATTACAAAAAACGGTAAAATAACTACTGAAAGGTGGTGGTTGAATGGATACGCACAATAGGCTCCAGCAGTTATTAAAAGAACGCCATTGGACAAAATATCGGCTATCTAAAAAAAGCGGACTTTCCGAATCGACCATCGCAAACATATTCAACAGAAATTCAGACCCTACAATCACAACATTGACAGCTGTCTGTAACGGATTTGGTATTACTTTATCCCAGTTCTTCGCTGAACAGGAGATGGTTGAGCTATCCCCTGAGCTGAGGGAGTTGTTTGAAAACTGGATGCCATTAGCTATGGAACAGAAAGCCGCTCTATTGCAAGTAATAAAGACGATGAATATGAGATAGAATTTTTATATGACTCTTGTCATCCATTTTCTTCTGCTTCTCCAAAGTGTCACATAGAATACAGTGGATTGTCCTACCCCGATTCCAATATCCTATAAGCTGCTTGGCTACCTCCTGATTTCAAACTGCAATAATGATTTCTTAAAAAAGTGCGTCCATGCTTAGATACTGCATGGATGCGCTTTTTGTTTGTCATTCAAATATCGGGGTGGCTACGAAATAGGTCACTGGTCAAATCGGCAATATTAAAAAGGGAATCTCTACCCCATCCGCAAAGACAAGGCTGTTCTCCACCTCTCGTACTTTCTTGACCTTCCCTGTTCGTTTGACATACTCCCCACCAGCTTTTTTCCGGTCAGGTCGGAAGTAGGTGACCGTCACCATTGGCTGTTCTCCCTGCTTCAAAAATCCCAGAATGATCTGCTGTTTCCGGTCCAGAACCGCCTTCTCCTCTTCGCTGAGGTCGAACCGCCGGCCAACGACCCGACTGGTTTCCTGGATCGCATCTTCATGTCCTGCCAGCGCCGCAAAAGGGGAAAACTGCGCCGCCCGCTCCGCCATGGTCATCCGCCGGCGGGTAAGGGATATATGGTGGGGCAGGTGGAGCATATCGTCGTATTTTCCGCTCATGTCCTATGCCTCCTTGTGTTTTTTACTAAATTTCGGTCGAGAAAATTTGTTCCTTTCCTCTTGACCTGGTTCCTTCCAAGTGCTATACTGGTCACAGATGAAGAACATTTGTTTTTTCTTGATTGTACTCCTTTGTACCGTGCCTGTCAAGGAAGGGGGCGCATTTATGCCATATCTGAGCCGAACGGAAATTGAGGCGATTGCCTGTCGTGTTATCGCCGCATATGTCGCTCTGCCGGCACACCAAGACCAAATGGTCACCGCTGTTGATCCTGGCGTACTTGCAGAAGACCTTCTGGGATTATCTGTGGAATACCACCGTCTGTCACTTGGGGGAGCTATCCACGGCGCAACTTCATTTGCTCCGCTCAATGTCCTTGTTTATGATGACCCAGAACACCCGGAATACTGCTCATTGGATGGAAAAACGATTTTTATAGAACAGGAGCTGTGGGAAAACAGCTCCAAAACCGGACGCCGCCATTTTACTATTGCACACGAGGCCAGCCATCAAATTTATAAAATGCTATATCCAAAAGAGTACCAGAGCGGTCTGCACTGTCGAACGATCCATTATTATAGCGATTCACCATCCCGCTCCCCGGATGACTGGGATGAATGGCGAACCAATGCTTTAGCAGCTGCTATCCTGATGCCCTCTGATATGCTCCGGCTTAATATGGCAGATCTTGGCCTCGGCGAAAAACTCAAATCTCTCTACCGTGGAGGAAGAGACTATGAGCGTTTCCGCCTTTTGGCTTTACAGATGGGGGTATCTACTCAGGCTCTTGCAATCCGTATGCAGCAATTAGGGCTTCTTGGCTCTTATTATTTCGGGAACTCAAATGATCTTATCACCGCCATAGCGGGCGATGATGAAGTGCGAAAAGGAGGATAAAATGCCCAGGATCAATGTAAAAGAAGCGGACCCTGTCCGTTATGCCCAAATCAAAGCGGAACAGGAGGCTCTCAGAAAGCAGTTCTCCGGTTTAACGGTTGCCCGCCTTTGCCCCTACTGCAACCACAAAATTGAAGTGCTGTACCGTGGAAGCCATGGAGCCTGTTCTATAAAATGTCCCCATTGCGGGGAGGATGTGACCCTTCCTCCAGTGGCCTTTCGTATTGCCCATTAAACAGCAAACAACCGTAACTTTCCTCACAACTGAATAAAACAACCAAGATTAGTGCCCTGGAGCCGCTTGATGCGTTGACTTCCTATGTGCCACTTGATTTTTGACCTTTGCCTACCCTTATAGGGTAGACGAAGTAAAATCAATGTGGCGCAGGACAGTCAACAAATCAAGTGGTTCTTTTTTTATCGCTCATCCGACTCCCGAAAGGAGTTTAGATGAGCTTTTTTATTTGGCTTTGCTTTATTGCTGAATACCCGTAGTCTCCGAATTTTTGAAAGCCACCACATTTCAGAAATTCGGAGGTAATAATAATGGGATTTAACAACGGTTTGGAGCGCAAGAAGTTTGAGGCCCGGTGGAGCCGCCTGCGGGTAGAGTACGCCGCCAGCGGCATGGATGAAAACATGATTACCGCTATGTACGAGTTTGACCGCCAGACCTTCAACAGTGACCGCCGCTATGCGGAGCATACTCAAATGCTCTCTTGTCAGGTGTTTTCTGATGATGGAGATAAAGCTGGTGAAGACAAGTCTCCCCTCTTGGTGAAGTTTATGGATGCCCTTACCATACAAAACGGCGATATAAGCCATTTAAGGGGGGATGGCTGGCTTGATGAGATTGAAAACAGCCATCTTTGGAAAGGAATCTCTGAACTTTCCGACAAGGACAAAGAACTGTTGACACTCTATATCTTCTATGGCTACACGATGGTTGAGATTGCAAAAATGCAGGGTGTATCCCAGGCGGCAATCAGCAAACGGTTTTCCCGAATCAAAAATTTCTTAAGGAAATATCGGTAATGGTTATATTTTCCCCCTTTTCACCGGCTACACCCTGGGATGGTGAGAAAACTACCGCCCAGGATATATAGACGAAAGGAATCGATAGACTATGAAAAAAAGAGACAGGTACAACGCCTCCGGCTACTTGGATATGACCGCATACCTGGCAATAAGAAATATCCAAAGGGATGAGGCGAAAAAGAGGCGGAGAAACCAGGCGCAAGAAGCAAATTATTCGACAGGAAATGAGAGCCATCAGCAGGCTGTGGAGGAAGATGAATGAGCAGGCGTAAAAAATTAGTCAATGATTCAGGTATCCCGCAACACGCCATTGAAGCGATTGCCCGTTGTATCTGGCCGGATATTCAAGCCTCCTTTAACAGCGAGGAGGGGCAACGAATGTTTGCGGAATGGAAAGCCGAACAGGAGGCAAAAAAGCAGACCGCTATTACAAAAACAGAATGAGAGAATAAAACCGAAGGTCCGGGATACATCGCAAAAGCGGTGTGTCCCGGACCTTTTTGCATTACACAGCTTGTTTCTTCTTCCTTGGTCCCCTTGGCTTGGAGGTTGGTTTCCGCTGTACCCCGTTACGAAAATGGGTACTCTCAAATTTCTCAAAGAAAACCAATAATCCGAACCCATCCCCTATCGGAAAAAGGTTCGGATTAT
>CAJUFK010000124.1 GCA_910585535.1 uncultured Angelakisella sp.
TACGCCCCTTCGGGTCCTCCGGACGTGGGCTGCGCCCAACATGGGCTACGCCCAGTCCTTTGAAAAGGGCGGCCCTAAACTTTACACCCTTTGTTACGCAGTCGTTGTCGTGGGTCCTGCCTGGAGTCTAAGCGGCGTTTTGTCCGAAGCGCAAAATCGCCTCCCGCAACCTGGCAAGGGGCGTTACTGCCTTCCGCACACCCTTTGTTACGCAGTCGTTGTCGTGGGTCCTGCCTGGAGTCCTGACGGCGTTTTGTCCGAAGCGCAAAATCGCCTCCCGCAACCTGGCAAGGGGTGTTACAGCCTTCCGCCTTCTACAGCATCCGACTCCAGGCACAACCCAAGTCCCGGCACAACCCTTAGGCGCGGAGCGCCGGGGAGGGTCAGAGGGCGAGTTGGTGGCCTACTAGACCGAATAGTGCTAGGGATAATAGGCCCAGGTAAATGAATAAAATGGGTGCGCCCCGAAATGCCCGGGGAATATCGCTTAGATCCAACCGTTCCCGAATAGACCAGCATAATAGCATGGCTAAAACATACCCGGCCCCAGCCCCCAAAGCCATCCACATGGACTCCCCCAAGGCACTGGTGCCAAAGCCAGTAACCAACAGCACCCCCAAAGGCAGAAACCCAAAGGCAATGGCAGTGTGCAGCTTGTAACGCTTCTTGCTGGTCTCCTTCCCCCGCTGCCGCCGCACCAGAAGGATCCCCCCCATGATGGAGAGGAAGGCAACGGTGAAGATCCCCAGGAATACCGGGGGCTGAAGATGGACCGGCAGGGGCGAGTAGTTCCCAATGACCCATCGCCCCAGCCATCCGCAAACAGCAGCCAGTACCGCCATCAGCGTGACGATCCATCCCTCCCGAAGCGCCCGGGTGGGGGTGTATTCGGCGTAGTCCAGTTCCCCCAGGCCAAAGGCCCGGACCAGAACCAGGTTCTCGCTGACAGCCGCAGTGAGGGCGGTAAGGAACATCCCCTTTAGGGTGGTGATGATGACACCGATCACAGAACCTCCCCTCCTTCCTGATCCAAAGCCGCCTGAGAGGCCTTCAGCCGGTTGAGTTCCGCCAGGAGGCGGCGAACCCATTGGTATCCGGCGGAAAAGACTCCGAACATGATAAACCCGAAAAAGGGCATCTGGGCCCCCGCCAGCCGCAGAGGCTCCGGCAGAACGAAGCCCCACAAAGAGCCGTAGGCCAGCACCTCACGGATGGCGGAGATGACCACCGCCGCCAGGGCAAAGCCCAAGGTGTACCGTAGGGCCCAGGCCCCCGCTGCCGCCAGCGTGGTGATCCGCTTCCCGGTGAACACCGCCGAGACCACCGCCGCCGAGGCCAGCAGGTAAAGGTAGATTCCCAGGGAGTCGGTGATCTCCACCGAAATAAAGCGGATGACATAGTAAGAAAGGGAGGCCAGGAACATGGCAGCCATGGTCCACACCGGGGTGCCAAGCCAGTAGGGGAAGTGCAGCTTTTGCCGCAGCAAAAGGCTGAGGATCATGGTAGGCACCAGGACCACCGCCATGGCCAGGGAAAGGGCCACCCCGTTTTTCAGGGTGGTAGCCGCCACCACCAGAAAAGGAGCGGCAAAGGTAAGGTTGATAATAAGCCCCTTGTTTACCAGGATGCGGGCCGGGTTTTGGGAGCTGTCCCGCCGCTGCTGGCCCCTTTTGGAATCAGGGGTTTTGGGCTGCTTCCGCTGGGGCTCCGCTGTCGTTGTCGAAGCCGGTTTCTCCGGAGAGGTCGATGGTGACCTTTCGTCCATAACGCATCCTCCTTTTCTTGGTGATGTACTGCTCCGCCAGCTCGTCGATGGCGGGGCAAAGGGCGTTCATCAGCAGAATGGCAAACGCCGTTGTCTGCTCATAGCCGCCAAAGCGGGTGAAGAGGAATACCACGATCCCCCCAATGACCCCATAGGCCGCCTTTCCGATGACACGGCTGGGGGAGGTTGTTGGGTCGTTAAAGAGAAAAGCGGCGCAGAAAAGAGCCGGCGTGGCCAGCACCTCGTAAAAGGCGGAGGCAGGCCCTTCGGCGGAGATCCGGGGGAAGAAGAAGTTCAGCGCCGCCACGGTGAAAAGAAAGGGCAGAACCTGTTGATACTTCACCGTCCCCCGGGAGATGAGGTAAAGGAGACAGGCCAGGATCACCAGCACACAGGTGGTCCCCATAGGCCCAGGGTGCTGCCCCAGCAGCACCGAAGTATAGTCGGCAGTGGGCACCCCGCCGATGGAGAGGGTGTAGGCGGCGGAGCTGGAAACGCTGGTGTTTACCTTCCCCCAAAGGTCCAGGGTGGCGTTGGGAAGGGGATAGCTGAAGATCTGGGCGGGCCAGCAGGCGATGGCAAAGGCGATGCCCCCTGCCGCCGGGTTAAAGATATTGTTCCCCAGCCCTCCAAAGGGCTGTTTGACAATCAGGATTGCAAAAAGATCCGCTACCACCACCACATGGTAAGGGATGTTGGCAGGCATCATCAGGGGGACGATCATGCCGGTGACCACCGGGGAAAAATCCCGGAGATTGGCCCGCCGCCCCCGGAGCAGAACGCAGAGGGTGTTGGCGGCCCAGCAGACCCCAACCGAGAGTAGCCCCAGGACGATGGCCCTCTGTCCGTTGTAGCAGGCGGCCATGAAATAGAGGGCGGCCAGGGTGACAATGGCGTCCCCCATCACCGTCTTGTTGCTGGTATCGGAACGGATATGGGGGGCCTTTTTGGGGAATAGCTTCATGTCCGGCGCACCTCCTTTTGCTTCTTCCGGTACCAGGCGATGCGTCCGGCGATGTCCAGCTTGGCAGGGCAGACATAGCTGCAGCACATACAGCCTACGCACATCTTGTAATCCAGGGCCTGTACCCGGTCATGGAGGCTCATGGCGATGCTTTTGTACAGAAGCATGGGGTTTAGGCCCATGGGGCAGGCTTCCACACACCGGTCGCAGCCGATGCACTGGAACTTCTTGTCCCGTTCGTCCTCCCGGAATGCCAGAATGGCCCGGGTGACCGCCTTTACCGGTACAATGTCGGTATCCGCCACCGATTCCCCGGTGATGGACCCGCCCACCACCACCCGGGTGGGCTGTTCCTCCAGCCCGCAGAAGTCCAGGATCTCGGTGGCGGTGGTGTCCAGGGCCACCTCCATGTTGCAGGGGCGGCTGATGCAGTTCCCCGCTACTGTGAGGAAAGCGGTGGTTTGAATCCGGGCCCCGTACACAGCCCGGTACAGGTGGATCAGGGCGCAGGTTCCAATGTACAGGGTGATATGGCCGTTTTCCTCCACCAGGCTTTGGGCGGAGAGCAGTTCCGAAGGGTACTTCCCCCAAACCCTCTGCACCGGCACCCCGCCCACCGAGCGGGGGATCTTCACATCCAGGTCGGTGATGCCCTGGTAGACCAAAATGGCAGAATCGGAGGCTTCCACCGCTTTACAGGCCAGAAGCAGACCCCCGGCACACTCCTTTTGCAGATGGATCATAGGGCCCAGCTGGCTGGAGATATAGGGCTCTTCATCCAGGGCGTCCACCAGCACCGAGGGCTGCCGCCCCATACACCGGCGAAGCTTCCGGAACAGGGGCACACCGTCCCGTTCGTCCACGATGCGGGCCAGACGGGCCACCTGGATAATCTCCTCCGGCCCGATTTCACTGATGTCGTCCCAGGGGCGCAGTTCCGGGATGACCCGCACCTGGTCCTCCTGGATAAACTGCACCAGTTCCTGGGAGAGGATGGGGTCTTTGTGCTGTTCCAGCAGGATGCCTCCGCCCCACTGCCAGGGTCTGGTCCTTCTCTCGCTCATTCTGTTGGCCTCCTTCTCATCAGCCTAGTGATCCGTTGGCGGCGGCGCGGATGGCCTCCGTTTCGGCGGCGTAGTCCGCCTTGCCAAAGATGGCGGAACCCGCCACCAGGCAGTTGGCCCCGGCGGCCCCGCAGGCGGCGGCGGTATCCCGAGCAACCCCGCCGTCCACCTGGATCAGGAGATCCCCAAGGCCAAGGCGGTCCGCCTCCCGGCGGATGGCGGAGACCTTGTCCATCATCTTTGGCATAAAGGACTGGCCGCCGAAGCCCGGTTCCACCGACATCACCAGGGCTAGATCCAGCTCCGGCAGCCAGGGGAGGAGCCGTTCCACCGGGGTCCCCGGCTTCAAGGTGAGCCCCGCCTTCATCCCCCTGGCCTTAATGGCCCGGATGACGCTTCCCACATCCTCTGCGGCCTCCAGGTGGAAGGTAACGCCGCTGGCCCCGGCCTTTGCCAGGTCCTCGATGTAGCGGAGGGGGTCCACGATCATAATATGTACGTCAAAAAACAGACTGCTGGCCTTCCGCAGGGAGGTGATCACCGGCATACCAAAGGAGATGTTGGGGACGAACACCCCGTCCATCACATCCAGGTGGAGCATATCCGCCCCGGCGGCCTCCACAGCCTTTAGTTCCTCCCCCAGCCGGGCGAAGTCCGCCGCCAGAAGGGAAGGGGAGATAAGCATATTTTTCATAGCAGAACCTCCTTGTTGACAGTAAAAGAGAGAACCGTCTCCTCTCCCAGGGCCGCTGATTTGGGGGAGTAAGGGGCTGTAGCCTTACCCCAAAGACCCCGGGCGGCAGGATTGCCCCGGTGGTACTTGATCTCCCAGCTTCCCGGGTGTTGCCGGAACAGTTCTCGGGCAAAAGCCAGCCCCAACCCCTTCCGCCGCCGCTCTGGCAGGAGGAAGAACTCTGCCATGGCGTGGTCAGGGGCCTCCCCGATGGCGGAGAAGCGGTTTATCAGCGCGAAGCCCGCCGTCTCCTCATCCGCTTCCAGAAAAAGAGCGGCCCGTTCCGGGTCAGAAAAGTAGCTGTCCAGCCAAGGATAGGGGTATTCCCCGGTTTCATCCGGGCGGTCATGGTAATAGCGGGCCAGTTCCCCCAGGTACTGCTGAAGCAGGGCCCACAGCTGGGGACGGTTGGCGGGGGAAATGGGGGTAAGGGTGAGCATAAGGAAAATCACTTCCTATCCAAGTAAACAGAAACCCGCCCTTCCCCCCTCCCCGGCCCGCAGGCCATTGCCCGAAGGGCTCGATTTTCTCCGCAGAGAAAATCACCGAACACGGCCAACTGAGCGGCGGGCTAGCGCCCGCAGGCACACCCTCCCCGGCGCTCCGCGCCTAACGGTTGTGCTGGAACCCAGGTTGTGCCTGGAGTCGGAAGCTGAAAAAAGCGGAAACGCCCGGACGGACTTAGGTGGGCGCAGAAAGCCAAGGTGCCATCGCCACCACCGCCGCCGGAACCCATCCCTAGGGGACGGACCAGAAACCGTTCGGCACAAACGAAAGTGGACCATACAGCCCAAGACAAACAGGGCGGCGGGTTGGATTGCGGAGTCCTTTGGCCGTCCCCGGGTCCAGGGGCTCGCCCCTGGGCGCTCTTTGGTCCCTTTCTGTCGCGACAGAAAGGGACCCCCCGCCGGGTAGGCGAAACGCCGTTGAGCCATCAACCGCTGCCAGCCCCCAGGATGGAAACCCGGAGATGGGACGCTCAAAGGGCCAAAGCCTGACGAATCGTACAGCGTAAACAATCGGGAGCAGAACCTAGAGGTTCCCCTGTACAAAGTTAAGCAAAGGCTCGTCCGTTCAAAAAGCGTCCCCCTGCAGGGTCCTGTTTTGAAGGAAAACTTGTATAAATCGGCAGATTTTATCCATTGAGTAAAGAAAGCTATCCTAGGCAAGGCTCGTTCCGGCCGCGTGCTGTCACTTCGCAGACAAGGGGTGTAAAGGGGAAGGCCAGCACTCCGCACGAAAGCCGATTTTTAAGCACGCGACCGGTTTTGTTAGGCTCTGCCAGGGGAGTTTCGCCCGCTACGGAGGGCTTCCAGGGGCGTTGCCCCTGGACCCTACCGCCCTTTGTAAAGGGCGGCCCTAAACTTTCCCTGTCTCGATTGCAACCTGGCAAGGGGCGTTACCACCTTTCGCCTTTTACAGCTTCCGACTCCAGGCACAACCCAAGTCCCGGCACAACCCTTAGCCGCGGAGCGGCGGGGAGGGTGTGCCTGGAGCCCTGCTGTTGTTACTCCCCTCTCCCACAGCACTTCTTGTACTTCTTTCCGCTGCCGCAGGGACACGGATCATTCCGGCCTACCTTCTTCGCGGCTGTGCGTACCGGCTGCGGCTTCTCACTGCCATCCGTCTTGGCTACCAGCGGTTTCGCCACCTGCTCCCGCTTTACCTCGTCATCCACCCGGACCCGTACCGTGAGAAGCCCCTTGATGGTGTCCTCCCGAATGGAAGCAATCATGGCGTCAAACATCTCAAAGCCTTCCATCCGGTATTCCACCACCGGATCCCGCTGGGCCAGCCCCCGCAGGCCAATCCCCTGCTTCAATGCCTCCATGTCGTCGATGTGATCCATCCATTTCCGGTCCACGTTCCGGAGCAGAATCATCCGCTCCACTTCGCCCATCAGCTGGGGCCCCAGCTCCTTGGCCTTGGCTTCGTATTTCTCCCGGATCCGCCCCTTCAGCGTCTCCTTGATCTCTTCCTTGGTGACAGCCTCCAACCCAGCCGTGTCGTACCGAAGGTCGTCCTCCCTGGTTACCCACCCCAGCAAGGCGTCGCGAAGACCGTCCAAATTCCATTCGTCCTTGATGCCGTCATCCAAAAGGAACCGGTCTACCGTCTCCTCCACCAGCTGATCCGCCATGGCCCGGATGCTGCCGCTTACATCCTCTCCGTCCAAAACAGTCCTTCTCTGGCCGTAGATGATCTCCCGCTGGCGGTTCATCACGTCGTCGTATTGCAGAACGTTCTTCCGAATCTGGAAGTTCCGGCCCTCGATCTTCCGCTGGCTGGATTCGATGGTGTTGGAGAGGATCTTGTTTTCAATAGGCATATCCTCCTCCACACCCATGGAGTCCATAAGGCCCTGGACCCGCTCTCCGCCGAACAGCCGCATCAGGTCGTCCTCCAGGGAGATGATGAACCGGGTTTCCCCAGGATCCCCCTGGCGGCCTGCACGGCCCCTCAGCTGGTTGTCGATCCGCCGGGATTCGTGGCGCTCCGTCCCCAGGATGAACAGGCCCCCGGCCTCCCGGACCTTCTCCGCCTCGGGGGCGATCTCCGCCTTGTACTGGGCCATCAGCTCCTTGAACCGCTGCCGGGCGGCCAGGATCTCCTCGTCCTTGGTCTCACCAAAGGCGGTGGCGTCGCTGATCTGCTCCTCGGTCATCCCTTCCCGGCGCAGCTGGGCCTTGGCCAGGTACTCGGCGTTGCCCCCCAGCATGATGTCGGTGCCGCGGCCCGCCATGTTGGTGGAGATGGTCACCGCGCCGTACTTGCCGGCCTGGGCCACAATCTCCGCCTCTTTCTCGTGGTACTTGGCGTTGAGGACCTCGTGCTTTACCCCCTGCTTTTTCAGCAGGGCGGAAAGGATCTCCGACTTTTCGATGGAGACGGTGCCCACCAGGATGGGCTGTCCCTTTTTGTGGCACTCCAGGATCTGCTCGATAGCCGCCGAGAACTTCCCCCGCTCGGTCTTGTACACCACGTCGGGGTAGTCGGTGCGGGCCAGGGGACGGTTGGTGGGGATCTCCACCACGTCCAGGCTGTAGATCTCCCGGAACTCGTCCGCCTCTGTCTGGGCGGTGCCGGTCATCCCCGCCAGCTTTTTGTACATTCTAAAGTAGTTCTGGAAGGTGATGGTGGCCAGGGTCTTGCTTTCGTGGGCCACCCGGACCCCCTCCTTGGCCTCAATGGCCTGGTGGAGCCCTTCGTTGTACCGCCGTCCGATCATCAGGCGGCCGGTGAACTCGTCCACGATGATGACTTCCCCGTCCTTCACCACGTAGTCCACGTCCTTCTGCATCACCCCCCGGGCCTTGATGGCCTGGTTGATGTGGTGGGCCAGGGTGAGGTTTTCCGGATCGTTGAGACTTTCGATGTGGAAGTATTCCTCCGCCTTTTTGGCCCCGTGGGGGGTGATGGTGGCGGTGCGGGCCTTTTCATCCACGATATAGTCGGCCTCCAGGTCGTCCTGGTCCTCCTTGGCGTCCACCTCTTTGACCTTCATCATTTTAAGGGTCTGGGCGAAGCGGTCCGCCACCTGGTACAGTTCGGTGGACTTGTCCCCCTTGCCGGAGATGATAAGGGGGGTCCGGGCCTCGTCAATAAGAATGGAGTCCACCTCGTCCACGATGGCGTAGTTCCACCCCCGCTGGACCTGGTTCTGGCGGTAGACCACCATATTGTCCCGGAGGTAGTCAAAGCCGAATTCGTTGTTGGTGCCGTAGGTGATGTCAGCGTCGTAGGCGGCCTTTTTGGCCTCCGGCTCCATGCCGCTGACCACCAGCCCCACCGTCAGGCCCAGAAAACGGTACAGCTTGCCCATCCATTCGCTGTCCCGGCGGGCCAGATAGTCGTTGACGGTGACGATGTGGACCCCCTTGCCCTCCAGGGCGTTGAGGTAGGCGGGGAGGGTGGCCACCAGGGTCTTGCCCTCACCGGTCTTCATCTCCGAAATCCGCCCCTGGTGAAGGATGATGCCCCCCACGATCTGCACCGGGAAGTGGCGCATCTGGAGGACCCGGTCGGCGGCCTCCCGGCAGGCGGCGAAGGCCTCGGGGAGGATGTCGTCCAGGGTCTCCCCCTGTTCCAGACGCTTCTTCAGCCGGGGGGTCATGTCCCGAAGCTCTGCGTCGGAAAGACCCCGGAACCGCTCCTCCAGGGCCAGCACCTTGTCCACCGTGGGCTGGATACGCTTTAGCTCCTTTTCGGAGTAGGAGCCAAACAGCTTGTCAAGAAATCCCATTGTCAATCTCCTCTATCCTGTTATGGCATTGCATAGCTTCCCAATTATAGCGTTTCTATTGTACGCCACCGGGGCGGCAAAGTCAAACCGGAAGTTGGGCAAAACTGTTGCCAAACCGTAAATTTTCCCAACCGGCGATAAATTCCCGGGAATCCCTTGCGAAATCCTTCACAAGTGTTATAATAGAGGCTGGTAGACTGGCGGGGTCTCTCCGACAGTCAGTTGTATCATTACCGAAAGGAGCAAGGATATGAATTATTCCCACGAAGTAGAAAAAATGTGCCCCCTGGCAAAGGGCCCCAAGCACGGTCCCGCCCCCATCCCCGAGGAGGGAAGGTGGGTCAAGGCCTATGAGATCAAGGACATCTCCGGCCTGAGCCACGGCATCGGCTGGTGCGCCCCTCAGCAGGGCGCCTGCAAGCTGACCCTCAACGTCAAGGACGGCATCGTGGAGGAGGCCCTGGTGGAAACCCTGGGCTGTTCCGGTATGACCCACTCCGCCGCCATGGCCGGTGAGATCCTCCCCGGCAAGACCCTTCTGGAGTGCCTGAACACCGACCTGGTCTGCGACGCCATCAACGTTGCCATGCGGGAGATCTT
>CAJUFK010000125.1 GCA_910585535.1 uncultured Angelakisella sp.
CAACAAATTTCTTTGATGTTGCTTGGTGCGAGCTTGAGCCAAAGCCGACTGAGTTTCTCTTTATTCCCTACAGTTATGATCTAAAGAGTGAATACGAGAAAGGATTTAAGGTCTCAGATTTATTTATACTATACAATTCCGGTATTCAAACAAAATGCGATGAGATTTCTGTATGTTTCTCTAAGCAGGCTGCCGAAGAGGTTGAGTCTCTTTTCAAGACGCAACCAGTTTCTGAACTAAAGAGCCGTTACCCTGCAAAGAATGACGGCAGGGATTGGACATTTTCTTATGCAAAAAACGATGTGATGACTGCTGAAGGCAAGATAGTTCCATATTATTATCGTCCTTTTGATGTAAGATATATCCGTTATAGTGGGGTAACAAAAGGATTAATTGCTTATCCTCGTAGGGATACGATGTCTCATGTCGTTGGACGCAATAATCTTTCACTTTGTATGATGAAACAATTTTTCCAGGATGTAGTTTACAACCATATCTTTGTAACTAATCTCGCCATTGATGAAAGATTCCTTTATAGCAACCGTGGTGGCACCTATATTTTCCCGTTGTACCAATACTCCGGTGAAGCGAGTATGTCTTCTCAAAGCTATAACTTTAATTCTGCGGTGATAAAGGAAATTGAATCAAGGCTTGGACTCAACCTATCTGATTGCGAAGGGGAAGTCAGTTTTACAGGCGAACAGCTTTTACAGTATATCTATAGCGTTCTCTACTGCAAATCCTATAGAGAAAGATTTAATGACCAATTAAAATATGATTTCCCTTCAATTCCTTACCCAACCTCCCCGTCACGCTTTAGAGAGTTGTGCTTGTTAGGTAAGAGACTAATGGAACTTCATTTACCCGATCCTTTTTATCCTGTCAATGAATCTGAAATCCTATTGCCTGAATTGTCAAATTACAAGTTTGAGAGGGATAAGGTAATCCTGAATGGGACTCTTGTTATTGATGCCTTTGAAGGGGCTAAGGATTATCAGCTCGGCGGTTATAAGCCAGCAGACAAATGGCTAAAAGATAGAAAGGGAAGAGCTTTTACAAAGCATGATAAGAAGACATATGAAAGATTGCTGGCTACATTAACTGAGACCACAGATATAATGAACGAGATAGAAACCGCCTTTTCGTTTGATAATGACTGAGAAAAGCAAATGATAGAACAATGATAGAGGTGTACCATATGGCAGAGATGGTATTTTTACAATGCGATAACAGCTCTAAGGCTGTTCGTGTAGCCTGCCCGAAGTGTGGCCGTATCAGCTTTCAAATACTGAAGGTTCCCTATGCCGGAGGCAAAGTGGCCGATTTTGAGAAAGAACTCACTTGTCCTGTGTGTGAGTCGGTTTACCATGCCTGTTGCACGGCTCAGACCGCTCAGTGGGAAGCGGCATATGCCCGATATTTGCAGAATAGTAGTGCCTATAACTCTGCCGCAAAGGATAATTATACTCGTCAGCAAGCTGTTGAGAGGGCCGAGCCAGTAAGCGCCGGTACGCCTATCTCGCAATGGCAAGACCTATTTACCGTTACAATCCTAAAGCGTGGCGAGACTTACGCCCGAAAAGGTACAGTGAGCGGTGTTATTGCTAATGATGAGCTTATCACCGCCTCGGTTTCCGGCACAGAAGAATATCAAGTGAAGATTGGACTGAAAGATCAGCAGATCACTAACATGGAATGTACATGCCCTTATGCGAAGGCAGGGGAGACTTGCAAACACATGGCTGCGGCTCTGTATGTCGCAGTAAATGGGGTAGTGCCTGATTTTCGTGAAATTGAAACACCGGTAGAGCCTGTCGCCAGCGATCCGGCTAAGGAACAGGCAGCTCAGTCATTGGTTTCAAAATTAAAGAAGAGACTTGAGGATCAAAGTGAAACAGCTCCGCAGAAGAGGCCAGAAGAAGATGGCAAGCCATCTGTTCCCATTTCGCAGACTGTTTCTCAGCCTATCATTACCTATGTGAAGACCGAAGATGGTTCTAATGTTTCAGGCTTTGGTGAGGCAGTATCTCTGGAGCGCAAGCTCAATAGGTGGAAGAAGGAACTCCTTGACACCGGTAAGCGCAACAAGATGATCAATTACCGAGAAACCGTAAGATCAACTCTGAAAATCTTAGAGCCTGGACTTGAAGAGCTGTTCAACAAGCTGGCGATAGGAGAAAAGGAGCTTTCTTTCCAGAAACCCATCAATAAGGACTCAGATTATCGCACATACGCAATGCTGGCGCTCTTAGAAACCCTGTCTTACACGCTGCCTGTTCATGTCGGAGACATCAAGGCAGAGGGTACGATTGTAGAGCGGGAGAAGACCCTAAAAAACCTGAGAGCAAAGACCAAGCTGGCCAGAGAGGAACAGGGCACAAACATTCTGTATCTTTCTTTCGGCTTCATTCTCTGGAGAGAATCGGATCGCCCCAGCGCTCAGTGGATGAAAGCACCTCTTCTTATGATGCCAGTGTCTCTTGAGTTGAAGTCGTTAAACGCCCCCTATACAATCAGCAGATATGACGACGACATAGAGGTAAATCCGACCCTCGACTATTTGTTCAATGGGGAGTATGGTATTGATTTGCCCACTTTTGAGTTGAAGGATAAGTCTTCCATCACTGAATACTTGGACACTATTGAGGAAATCATTGACCGTCGTGGCTGGAAACTGGTTAGAGAAGTCAGCCTGGGGCTGCTCTCTTTCCAGAAGATCAATATGTACCACGATCTGAACAATGATTACAGTCAGCAGCTCATTTCGCAGCACCCTGTGCTTAGAGCTATGGGAGGCGATTATGCTGCAATCAAAGGGCTGCCCCCCGATATTCAGAACTTCGACTTTGACGCTGTTGAACCTAAAGATTGGCATCAAGTTATTAACGCAGACTCCAGCCAGCAGGATGCTATTCTGCTTTCCAAGCGAGGAGTCAGCTTTGTCATGCAAGGCCCTCCTGGTACGGGCAAGAGCCAGACAATTACAAATATCATCGCCGAGGCGCTTGCAGACGGGAAGAAGATTCTCTTTGTGTCTGAGAAGGCTGCGGCTTTGCAGGTTGTTTTGAAGAGGCTTACGGAGGTCGGATTGTCAGACTTCTGTCTGTCCCTCCACGACTATAAGGCAAACAAAAAGGTCATTATAGATAATATCGGTGCAAACCTGAGCTTGCAGGCTCATAGGCTGTCCAGAACCGCAATGGCAGATCTCACGGAGCTGCTTCACAGCAGGGAAGCGCTGAACGAGTATGCCTTGGAGTTGCACAAACCCATCATGCCCCTTGAGAGCAGCATTTATGCGGCCTATGGTCGCATTACTCAGCTCGAAGAGGCATCCACGGTAGACTTTGTGCTGGACAACCCCCTTTCTATTTCAAAGGAGACCTTCTCTGAAATGCTCTATAATGTGGAGATGTTTGAGAGAGCGCTCCATGCCATCGGTGGGCCGTTGCAAGAGAATCCGTGGAACAAGACAACGGCAACAACATCAGGGCAAGCCTTCAAGGTGCAGATTACAGGGCAAACCAAGAACTTGCCAATAGTTTTACCAGAGATTGAGAAGGTTGTTACCGAACTAAATGCTCAGTTTGGCCTAAATATCAGTTGTACATGGAGAGGAACTCAGAATGGGATTTCTGAGCTTCAGACCATTTTGAATCTCCCGTTGTTCCCCTTTGAATGGGCAGACGAGGCTAAATCGACTGCTTTCATTGAGCTTGCCCAAAAAGCTCTTCAAGATCAGGAAGATTACAAAAAGCGTCTTGAGGATTTCAAAGAGGAATACTTGCATACTGCCACCACGGGGAAACAGCATCAGAATGAGCTAAGGAGACAACTTGAAAGATTCCACTCTTTGTGGAACGACGATGCCTTGAACCTTGATGTCGAGGATATTAAGAGCCACTATGGTGAGGTGTATGCAGGAGAGACAGAAACAATCGAGAACTGTATTCTACGAACCTCTGCGTCTTCAGAGAAGAGAATTGAAGAACTAAAGCGTGTTCTCGACTACCTCGAGCAGTCCAATGAACTGCTGAAACTCAACAGCGATGCGACTTTTGGGGATCTGGCTATTGCTTCTAAAATCATTGCTATTCTTGTCAATGCTCCTTACATGGAGACAGTTTGGTTCGATCCCCGCAAAAATACCGAGGTCATGCCCATAATTGATGAAGCCTGCAAGCACAGCGACGCAATCAAGATGAAAACTGCAAAGCTGTTAGAAAGCTGGGAAAGCGGCATTCTGACTGTCGATGTTGCAGGTATGCTGGCAAGATTTAAGACCGAGTATACCGGCCTTTTTCACAAACTGAAAGGTAGCTTCAAAGAGGACATCAAGACGCTCAAGCTGATGTCTAAGACCGTTGGTGCTCAGATTACCGAAGAATCTGCCATCGCTGTCCTCCAAGAGGTACAAGACCTTAACGAAGAAAAGGCTTGGTTCGAGAATAATAAAGAACGACTAATAGAGGTCTTCAATAAACAGTATAAGGGTGTTGATACTGATTGGGAAAAACTGAGGTATGGCGTCACTTCTACGCTCACAATCGCAGAAATGTTCCCTTATGCTAATATTCCGGCGGAAGTGATTGCGGCCATCCAGGATGCCATTGAGAACATCGGAAAGTCTGCAAAGGTCAGAGAGTTAAATGAAGAGCTGAACGAGCAGCGTTTGAACACCCTGAGAAATGGTATAACTGAGCTCGGATATATTGAGACCGTTGTATATACAACTTCTCTGAGTGAGGCGATTATTCCTCAGATAGAGAAGTTCCTTGAGGACTGTCTTGAGCAGAAAAAGTATCTTGAAGCGATTCAGGCTTGCTGCACGAGCAATCCGAGTGAACTAAGGTATGCCGACATCGCAAATCTTATTGAGTCTGTTTCTGCAATTCGCACAGAGCGAAAATGGTTGACCGAAGAAGTGGAGCTCTTAACAAGCCTGTACGGAACAGCTTTTGATGGAGAAACTACAGATTGGGATTCCATCATTGAGAAAATCGACATTCATGGGGCCAAGCCAATAAAAGAACTCGATCAAGTTCAGAAAGAAAACGCTATCAGGCTTTCGGCTCGTTTTGGCAGTCGATTCACCGGACTGGATACGGACTGGAATGTCATTATCAGTGACTTGGAGACTATAAAGACCTACTTGAACGCTAAGCTGGGGGATGGTGCGATTTCCAGCCGACTCGTTGAGCTCGTATGTAACGATACTGTAGCTCGTGAAGAATTGTCCGCAACGATTTCCGCCCTTTCCAAGCTTGTAGAAAAAGCAGAGCCCGATGTTGCAGCGTTCCTCGCACTCTTTGAAAATGGCGAAGAATACTATCTGTGGACGATTCACGGCATTGTCGATAAGTATGAGCAGTGCATGAATAGCTTTGATAAACTTGACCAGTGGATAGATTTCGTAGAGACCAAAAAGGACTGCGATAGGCTCGGATTGGCCTCGTTTACCGCCCAAATTGAAAAAGCTAACAATTCTATTCCTGATGTCAGCCAGGCTTTTGAGAAGGGATTCTATGGTCAGTGGATTATTCCGGCTCTCGAACAAGCCCCTGCCGTTCAGAGTTTCAGAAGGAGGGTGCATGAGCAGCGTCTCGAAAGATTCACAGCTTTGGACGAGGCGCAGTTTGCTATTGCCAGAGATCGAATAAGAGAACAGATAATTAGTACATTCCCTGATCCCTATGGAGTCTCTGGGCCAAAGAGCGAGATTCGCACCCTTCAGCATGAAATGGAAAAAAAGCGCCGTATCATGCCATTGCGTAAGCTCTTCAGGACTATACCAAATCTTTTGCTCACGCTGAAACCGTGCCTGATGATGTCTCCGCTGTCTGTTGCATACTTCCTGGAAGCAGAGTCTTATCACTTTGACATGGTGATTTTCGACGAGGCATCACAGATCTTCCCGCAGGATGCTATTGGAGCTATTTTGAGAGCTGATCAAGTCATTATTGCAGGCGATACAAAACAGTTGCCGCCGACGAACTTCTTCACTGCCAGCACGGGTAATGGAACAGATGACTACGATCTGGATGAAGATGGTGAATGGGAGGACGAACTCTACGACTCCATTCTTGAAGAAACGGCCAATATTCTTCCAAATCGAACTTTACTTTGGCATTACAGAAGTAAGAGCGAACATCTGATTGCCTTCTCCAATCAGGAGATCTATCAGAACGAGCTGGTCACTTTCCCAAGTATCAATGACAAGGAAGACGACAGCGGTGTAGAGTTTGTGTATGTAGAAGAAGGATACTACGAAGGCGGCGGTAAGAACTGCAATGTTTTGGAGGCAAAGCGCTGCGTAGAACTTGTTGCTTCTCATATTGAGCATCATCCAGAGAGGTCGCTGGGAATTATTGCGTTTAGCGAAAAGCAGCAGCAGGCTATCTCGAAGGAGATCCAGTTGTTCCGTGAGCAGAACCCGAAGTATGAAGAATTCTTCCAAGAGGGCAAGGAAGAGGAGTTTTTTATCAAAAACCTTGAAAATGTACAGGGTGACGAGCGAGACACTATTATCTTCAGCGTTGGTTATGCCAAGACAAAGGATCAAAAGGCGAAAGGAAAGCCTATGGCGATGCGCTTTGGCCCCTTGGGTGTGCAGGGCGGTGAACGACGCCTGAATGTTGCTATTACTCGTGCAAAGAGAAATGTTAAGCTCGTCAGTTCAATTCTTCCTTCTGACATAGACTTGTCGAGAACAGAGTCTGACGGAATTAGGATGCTGCACGATTATATAGCCTTTGCGATGAATAGCGATGTTTCGTTGGCTGGTTCACAAAAGTCAGTAGCAACTGATGAGTTTAAGACATCCGTTGCAGAGTTCCTTCGTCAAAAAGGATACAATATCTGTGCATCCGTTGGGTGCTCTGACTACAAGATTGACATCGCAGTAAAGCATCCCTCCCAGAGAGAGGAGTATGTAGCCGGTATAGAGTGTGATGGATTATCCTATGTGTCTGCTCGAACTGCCAGAGATCGAGATAGACTGCGTAAATCAGTCCTTGAGGCTATGGGCTGGAGGATGTACCGTGTATGGTCAACCGAGTGGTATAAGAATCCTGAGATAGAGGGGCAAAAACTTATTTCCTTTATTGATGGAGCTATTGCGACTGTAGATGAGCGAATCAGGCAAGAGGAAGAGCAAAAAAGGCTTGAAGAGGAACGCCGAAAAGCTGAACAAGAAAAAGCTCGAATTGCCAGAGAAAAAGCTGAGAAGGAGAGGCTTCTCGAAGAGCAACGCCAACAGGAAGCTGAAAGACAACGAATTGAGGAGGCGAGAAAAGCCTCTGAGCTCAGAAAAGAAAAGGCCGCAAGAGAAAGGGCAGATCGTCTCGTAAGAGCGGAACAAGCTCGTAAAGATGCGGCTGAGCAGAGAGCAAGAGAGGATGCTCAACGAAAGGTCGGGGCAGAGAGACAGGCGAAAGTAAAATATGCCTGGGTCGTAAAAGGGGTGAAAGTCAGACATAAGACTTTCGGCGTTGGTAAGATCAAAGAGATAGATGGCGGTTATGTTACTGTCACCTTTGCAGTTGCCGAAAAGCGCTTTTCCTTCCCATCAGTATTTGAGCAAGGGTTCCTTATCAGGGAAGAGAAAATCAATACTACTTCTCAAAGTCAGCCAGGGCAGACTTCCTTGTTCGGAAGTAAGGCACCCCAGCAGCAGACAGGCTCCAAAAGGGATGACATTTGCACGGAGCTAACTTCTGCTGGATTGACCTATATAGATAATCGAGATTCGTCTGGTATTGTGTGGGTTATCTTTGCACCTGATAAGGCAGAACCGTTTGAGCGAATCGTCCGAAAGTATAATGCCCATTATACCTTTGAGAGACGAGGTTCCGTTGCAACCGATAGTAAACCTGCATGGAGAATAATGATTCAATAGGAGGTACAATCATGGCTAAGGATTCTGAGCTGAAATTCGAGATCATCAACCGTATTGGAGCGATTTCCACATCGCCCAGCGGTTGGATTACAGAGTTAAATCGAGTTAGCTGGAATGGAAAAGAGCCAAAGTATGACCTGAGACCCTGGGCTCCCGACCATGCCAAAATGGGAAAGGGGATCACTCTGTCTGAGGAAGAATTAATATCTCTTTCGGAGTTACTCCAAAAGGAAGTTGCTTTTCTGAGGGAAGAAGCATAATCAAGTCTAAGGATTAAGGGGCGCAACAATGGACAATAAAACTGTTATCAATCCGTCCTTACAGCAGTCAGCTCCGACTGCAATAAATACGGATGTCATTGCGGAATACAATAGACAGAACGGCATTCAGGAAGACCTTATCGGTGAAGGCGTGACTCTGTGTGAGAAATACATAGTGGAGGGACGCCTTGAGGTTGCTTCAGGCGAGGCCGACCTGTATCTTTGCGCCTGTAATGGCACAAAATATGTCGCCAAAGTCTATAAGCGCCAGTTTGCTATTAAACAGGAAGTCATTGATGCGCTTCTGAAGATCGAATCGCCTTTTGTTGCCAAACTCTATGAGACGGGCACATATAATGGGTATCCTGTCGAGATTCTGCCATATTATGAAAATGGTAGCCTTCAGGGGAAGCAGTATTCTGAGACTGATCTGATAGAGACAATCATCCCAAATATCAATGAAGGATTACACGCTATCCACACTGCTGGCATCATTCATAAAGACCTCAAACCATCTAATATCATGCTTAACGATGATGGGAAAACAGTGGCCATTATTGACTTTGGCATAAGTTCCGCCATAGAAGATGGCAACACCGTTCTTGTAACGAAGACGGGTATGACGCCAGAGTATTCTGCACCGGAGACATTCAAAAACCTGTTTTATGAGGGCTCAGATTACTATTCTTTTGGTATAACACTGTTTGAACTCTTCTCAGGATACACCCCATATGCGAATATGCAGCCGGATGAGATAGAACAGTATGTCTCCCTCCAAAGGATTCCATTCCCAGAGGGAATGAGCGATTTGCTTAAAGATTTTATAGCTGCCTTAACCTATTACGATATTACTAACCGTAAGAATAAGAATAACCCTAATCGGCGTTGGACATACGAAGAGGTTAAGCGTTGGTTGGATGGCGATGATTCGCTGGTCATCCCTGGAGAGGGCATCGGTAATGTTGGTAAGGGTACTATGCCAGCATTTCAGTTTATGGATGAGACCTACACTGATCCAGCAGCCTTGGTTGTTGCTTTGGCGAAGAATTGGGAGGAGGGGAAAAAGCAGCTATTCAGAGGACACATAACCGCCCACTTCAAGGTGTTTGACCAAGATCTCGCCAAAAAGTGTTTGGCGGCAGAAGAGGCTGCGCAGCGTGAAAATGGCAAGGATGATGTGATCTATTGGAATCTG
>CAJUFK010000126.1 GCA_910585535.1 uncultured Angelakisella sp.
GAGGAAATGCAGATGGAGCAGAAAATCCTTGTATTTATGAAAGAGAACGGCATTGCCGTCTTTGTGGAGGCGGACCGAGCCACCGGGGCCGTCCACATCGAAAAGCTGGGAGACCTGGATAGCTGGGACCTGTTCCAGCAGTTGGTACTGTACTCTGATGTGGAGACCCTTTGTGACAGTAGCCGGAGCCACTTCCCTTTTCAAGTCTGGGGACAGGGCGGCACCGGATGTCTGCTCTCCTGGCTGGATGATGGCCGAGCCGTCGCGCTGTTTTTTGACAGCCAGCTGTCGGGACCGGCGTTCACGGAGTGGGTCAGGGAGCTGGATCAAAAGGTGCGCCAAATGTATGAGCCGGAGAAATAGGCGGCAGCGAATCGAGGGAATATCGCCTCGTCTTTAGGAGGACCGCCATGTTCAGGGACAATATCAAACGGACGATTGGTACTGTGTTGAAGGCAAACGGACATAAGATGACGGAACTGGGGAGCGGGTGCATCTATTACATGAAGCGCTTCTCCCCTGAGCTGGCGTACTACATCCGATGCAGCGACAACCGAAGCAGTCAGGGAGACATCTCCTTTGAACTGTTCTTTACAGCGGTCGATGTCCCCTGCGATGTCTTTCTCACATTCGGAGTTGGCCTGCATGTGAAGATCCTGTCCATCTACGAGGGGGTCACGGATGACTTTATGAGCACGGACGAACTCATGACAAACGCAGGAGAAAAAATCATCGCCATAGAAAACAATATTGGGAGCCTTGCTCCGGTCATTTTGGATGAATTGGAAAAGCCCTACTATATGAACAAAAAGATCCCTCATTACCGGCTGGAACGGGAGATTTACTGTCAGGTGGAGGGAGACGAACGCATCCGTCCGGAATTTGACACGCTGAAAAAAGAGATGTGCCGAATCATCAGGCGAGGTGGGAATCGGAGGGCCAGACAGCTCGCAATGAATTTTTCTGCGGGGCTGTCAGATACCTATTTCAAGGACAGAGGCATTGATTTGGAATTCAGCGAGATTCAGGAGATGTTTCATCAGCATTTGTACGCACAGTGTATCCTGGATATGTGAGAAAATTCGGAGACTGATCTGCGTATGGCAAGGAGGCGTACCATGGATAAAAAAGCAGTTGCAGAAATCAAGAAACTTTATAAAGAGGCCACCGGAGTCATCAACAATTCTGACAACAAGAATTATGACAGAGTTTCCGATGAAGTCAAACAGGCAGTTGCTGCCTTGAAAGCTTTGGCGGAACAAGGCTATGTGGAGGCGCAGTACACGCTGGGCGAATATTTTTCTACGGGGTATTGTGTGGAGCTGGATAAGGCCAAAGCCGCTTTTTGGTATGAAGAAGCCGCAAAAAGCGGAAGCGTGCAAGCGGCCAGGGCCCTTCTGGACCTGTACCGCTTTTGCCGCCCTGAGCACATATCCGCCGAACAGACAGAAGCACTTGCCCGGCAGTGGCATAAAAAATGGTTTTCGATGCTGGAGGAAAAGGCGGAAAAGGGCGGCGCAAAGGAAGCGGAAGCCTTAATGAACCTCTACATATACGATCCGCCCGCTGATCTGGAGGAGGAGCAGGCCCTTGCGCTTGCCCGCAAATGGTATGAAGCGTGGATCGCGCTGTTAAAGGACAAGGCTGGCAAGGGGAGCGTCCGGGCCAAGAAGAAGCTGGCCGAAGTTCTGTACTCCGGCGACGGTGTTCCGGAAGAACTGCTGTCGGAATTTTCCGACGAGGAGGATGACCGCAGCCTGGAACAGTCTGTGAAGCTGTACGAGCAGCTGGCCGCCCAGGGTGATGCGGAGGCGTATTTTTCCCTCGGGTGCGCCTATGACTGTTTTGAAGCGTCCGAGGAGGAATTGAAAAAGTCCTTTGCCTGCTTTATGAAAGCCGCCCGGATGGGATATGCGCAGGCGTATGTGTGTCTGGGCTGGGCGTATTTCCGGGGCAAGGGCGTGGAGAAGGACTGGGTGAAGGCCAGAGAAATGTACCAGACGGGCGCGGCCATGGGGAATCCCGCAGCTCAGCTTCAACTCGCCAACTGCCTCAAGCGGGGAACCGGCGGAGAAAAAGCCTATCCGGCGGCAATGGAGTTGTATCTCCAGTTGGCGGCGCGTCGAAATGATGACGCCTTGTATGAGTTGGGGGATATGTACTTAAAGGGCCTGGGGGTAGAGGTCGATTTACAGAAAGCCTTTGACTATTTCACAAAGGCGGCGAAGCACGGAAACTGTGCCGCCCTGAATGCACTGAACAGCAAAAAATTCCGAGATTTGAAAAGATAGACAGAATCCTAAAAAATCAGATGGGAAAGGACAGATCGCATATCAGACTGCAAAGTGATGATCAAAGTGCCCATGAAAGTGGTAAAGGCTCGGTTCTCGGACTATGAGGACATGGAGTTCGAGAGGCGGGGGGATTGGACGCTGGCGGAGGATTACTCCGGCACCCAGCTCTTTGGCTGGAAGGTCTCCAGTTGGGTGGAGCTGGCTGTCTAGGACGAACTGATCTACGCCTATTATGATGAGGATATGAACGCAGAGTTTATCCATATCAAGGATGGCGTCTGCCTACGGGCCTACACGCAGTATGACGGCGAGGTAGATACCGATGAGGGCCAGGATCCGGATACCTCTGTTACGGGGTGGTCCGATGTGGCCGACTACATAGACGAGCATATGGGGTAAATGTTGAGGTTTACGCTCTGCCCAAAGGACAGAAGCGGAACACAGCGGCTGTTCTTGTGCTGCTGTGTTCCGCCTTTTTACAGGCCCCAATATGCCGATAGAAAAATTTGCATGAAAAGCCTCTCGGAATTATACTATGGTTGGCGCATCTATCATATCTCGATTGGAAAGAAGGGAGCAGCATGAGCAAATTATTCCTGTTGGAAGATGACCTGAGCCTAATCAATGGGCTTTCTTTTGCCTTTCAAAAGGCAGGCTATGATTTGGACATCGCCCGCACACTCCAGGAGGCTGAAGCTCTCTGGCAAGAGGGGAAATATGATTTGCTGGTTTTGGATGTCTCACTCCCGGACGGTTCTGGCTTTGCATTTTGTGAAAAAATCCGGCAGTCATCACAGGTCCCCATTATGTTCCTGACCGCCTCAGACGCGGAAACCAGCGTTATCATGGGCCTGGACATAGGCGGCGATGATTACATCACAAAGCCCTTCAAGCTGGCGGTACTCATGTCAAGGATCCACGCGCTCCTTCGCCGGAGCCAGCATTTCCGGCAGGCGCCCGAAGAATTGTGTTCGGGCGGGATCACCCTTCAGCTGCTGGAGGGCCGGGCCTATAAGGACAGCGGACCAATAGAGCTGACAGCGGCGGAATATAAACTTCTGCGCTTTTTCATGGAGCATCCCGGCATAATCCTTTCCCCGGAGCAGATCATGGGGAGGCTCTGGGACTGTGATGGAGACTTTACGGATGGCAACACGCTGGCGGTCTATATCCGCCGCTTGCGGGCAAAGATCGAGGATGACCCAGCCAGACCGGCACGGGTCATCACCGTCCGCCGCATGGGATACAAATGGAATACGGGGGGAAAGGCACAATGAATTTGCCGGTGGCTTTGCTCTGCTGCGTGTTGTGCGGTGCATTGACCGCCCTGTGGGTGGTCTGCCATCGCCTGGGGCAGCAGGAGCGGAAAATGGAGGATGCTGCCCGCCAGATCACAGAGTACATCCTGGACCGGCGAAAGGGCGGCATTGAATGTAATGAAGAAGGGGCCATATACCGTCTGTTTCATGAGGTCAATTCTTTGGTGGCCATTGCGGATGCCCACGCCGACAGTGAGCGCCGGGCCAAGGAATTTCTGCGGGACACTGTCTCCGACATCTCTCATCAGCTTAAAACGCCCATCGCCGCGCTGAACATTTACAACGGCATCCTTCAGCAGGAGGCAGATAACGCCGATACGGTCCGGAAGTTTGCCGGCCTCTCGGAGCAGGAGCTTGACCGGCTGGAATCATTGGTGCAGAGCCTGTTGAAGATGGCCCGGCTGGATGTGGGGGCCATCACCCTGGAGCAGTCACCGGAGAACCTCTCGGAGCTGCTGGGGCAGATCAAAGGACAATATTCCTTCCGGGCCGGGCAGGAAGGAAAGGAGCTTGTCCTGGCGGGGGATGAGCGGAGTGTCCTCCTTTGCGACCGGATATGGCTGACGGAGGCTATCGGAAACCTTGTCAAGAATGCCCTGGACCACACAACACAAGGGGATCGCATCCAGATCCGGTGGCAGCAGTCCCCATGCCTCACCACGATTGCCGTGGAGGACAGCGGCAGCGGCATCCACCCGGAGGACCTGTACCATATCTTCAAACGCTTTTACCGAAGTCGATTTTCCAAGGATACCCAGGGCGTGGGCCTCGGTCTGCCGCTGGCAAAGTCCATCATAGAGGCCCATCAAGGCAGCATTGAGGTCTACAGCGAACCGGGGCACGGAACGACCTTCACCATCTGTTTTCCAATAATGACAAAATAGTCATCTGCGATTTATCCGGCCGTAAGGTTTGTATGGTATGCTGTCTATGCAGTCCAACGAAGGAAAGGAGCATCATACAGATGGACTTGTTACGGGTAGAGCATATCTGCAAGACCTACGGCAGCGGGGAGGCGGCGGTACACGCCTTAAAGGATGTCAGCTTTTCGGTCCCCAAAGGGGAGTTTGTGGCCATTGTCGGGGAATCCGGCTCCGGCAAGAGCACCCTGCTGAACATGATCGGCGCGCTGGATACCCCCACCTCCGGGAGGGTCTATCTTGGGGGAAAGGACACCTTTTCCATGAAGGAAAAGTCTCTCACCGTTTTCCGCCGCCGGAATATCGGCTTTATCTTCCAGGCGTTCAACCTGATTCCGGAGCTGTCGGTGGAGCAGAACATCATCTTTCCCCTGCTGCTGGACCGCCAGCGGCCCAACAAGCGGTATCTGGAGGAGCTGCTGGCTGTCCTGGGCCTGGAGAAGCGCCGGAACCATCTGCCCAGCCAGCTCTCTGGTGGCCAGCAGCAACGGGTAGCCATCGGGCGGGCGCTGATTACCCGGCCTTCTCTGGTCCTGGCTGACGAGCCTACAGGAAATCTGGATTCCCAAAACAGCAGCGAGGTCCTGACCCTTCTGAAAAAGACCGCCCGGCAGTATGAGCAGACGGTCATTATGATCACTCACAACCCCAGCATCGCCCACACAGCGGACCGGGTGTTCCAGGTGTCTGACGGTGTACTGACCGACCTTGGGGGGTGCCGGGAATGAAAAGCTATCTCAGCCTGATCCCTATTTCCGCCAAGGTGCGGCGGCGGCAGAACCGCATGACCCTTCTGTGCATCATCTTCGCTGTCTTTCTGGTGACCGCGATCTTCAGCATGGCGGATATGGCGATCCGTATGGAGCGGAGCCGCCTTGCCGAAAAACACGGCCAGCAGCTGACCTTCCAGGCCATTCTGGATACCTCTATGGGGCAGACCCTCTTTCTCACCGCTGGGGCGCTGTTCCTCCTGATTCTGATGGCCGGGGTGCTGATGATTTCGGGCAGCATCAACAGCACGGTAGCCCAGCGGACAAGGTTTTTCGGGATGATGCGTTGCATCGGCATGAGCCGCCTGCAGCTCATCCGGTTCGTAAGGCTGGAAGCTCTCAACTGGTGCAAAACGGCCATTCCCATCGGTGTCCTTCTGGGCACGGTCAGTTCCTGGATCCTGTGCGCCATTCTGCGGTTTGTGGTTCGGGAAGAATTTACCGCCATCCCTCTCTTTGGCGTCAGCGCTATTGGGATCGTCAGCGGCATTGTAATGGGAACCGTCACTGTGCTGCTTGCCGCCCGCGCGCCGGCAAAGCAGGCGGCCCAGGTGTCTCCCATCGCGGCGGTTTCGGGAAACACAGGGAGTACCGGTCGGACGCGGCGGGCAGTCCCTACCGGGGTGTTTCCCATTGAAATTTCCCTGGGGGTCCATCATGCGGTATCGGCCAAAAAGAATCTTGTCCTGATGACCGGGTCCTTTGCCTTGAGTATCATCTTGTTTCTGACCTTCTCCGTCCTGCTGGACTGGGTGGGCTATCTGCTGCCTCAATCCGCCAGCGAAGCAGACATTACGATCTACGGGGAGTCGGGGGCGAACTGCGTCTCCCCGAAAACAGCAGAGGCCATTGGGAAGATAGACGGAGTAAAGAATGTTTTCGGCCGCCGGAGCGTCTTTGAAGTCCCGGCAGAGCTGGAGCAGGAGGGCTTGCCCCAGACAGTTGACCTCATCTCCTTTGACGATTTCGACCTGAAGGCGCTGAAAAAGGACGATGTACTGAAAAAGGGCAGCGATCTCTCCAAAGTCTATGGGGACAACGGCTATGTGCTGGCGATCTGCGACCTGGACGCTCCCCTGCACAAGGGAGACACCATCCGGGTAAACGGCGAGGCGCTGACCGTGGCAGGGCTGTTGAAATACGACCTGTTCAGCGGGGATGGCCTCTCCCATGGCAAGGTTTCTGTCATTACCTCCAGCGAGACCTTTCTCCGACTGACCGGCACTCGTGACTATTCCCTTGTCATGGTGCAGGGTGATCTGACAGACGAGAGCGTAGCCGCGATAAGCGGCCTGCTGGACGAGGGCCTTCTCCTCCGGGACCAGAGAGACCAGCGCACCTTTGGAACCTATATCGCCTTTGTGCTGTGTGTTTACAGCTTTTTGGCCATCATCGCCATGGTCACGGTGCTGAACATCATGAACAGCATCTCCATGAGCGTGTCCGCCAGGAGCAGGCAGTACGGGGCGATGCGGGCCGTGGGGATGGATGGCCGCCAGGTGACCCAAATGATCGCCGCCGAGGCCGTTACCTACGCTCTGGCCGGAGGGGTGATCGGATGCACCGGCGGTCTGGCTATCGGAAAGAACCTATTCAACATCCTGATTCGAGACCACTTCGCTTACGCCGTATGGACGATACCGATTTTCCGGCTGCTCATCGTTGTACTGTTTGTCGCCTCGGCAACCTTTGCCGCAATTCATGTCCCTGCCAAGCGGATACGGAACATGGCGGTGACGGACACCGTCAACGAGCTATAAGCATGGAAAAAGAGATACAGAAAATTCTCCATGATAAATAAAATAGATAGAGCTGTTGCAGCTTCATCTATACCATTAGGAAGCACAGAAAAACAGATGAAAACTATATATAGTAGAGAAATTCTGTTGACAACAAGATATAGTATATGGTAAACTAAAAGAGCAAATTGTTGTTAGGCTATCCCCTCACTTTGAGGGCGGTACCCAGGTAGAAGTTTTTGTAAAGCAGCGCCAGTGGGGTCTTTGTACCCTGTTGGCGCTTTTTTCATTTATTCCCGGCCTAAAGAGCCGGCAAGCGAGCGGAATTGACCCAGGAGGAAACCTCCGGGCGGTTCCGCTCTTTTTTTGTGTCTGAACGCGCTGGCCATCCGGCCGGTGCTTCAAATAATTTTCAGAAAGGCGGAAAACAGAATGAGCGAAACCATGTGCTATGCGGACAACTTCTCCAGGAGCTTTGGAGAACAACAGGAGTGTCTGGAGTTCCTGCGGGAACGGGAGGAGAACGCCTCCTGGCGCTCCATCCCCACCAGAGAGGTGCGGTTTGAGGCCATTGACGAAGGCTCCACCTCCAGCAAGGTCCTTTGCGACTGGTACCGGCTGATGGGCAAGGAGGGGATCCTCCAGGACACCATGGCCAATACCAGGCTGCTCCTCCGAGCGGAGGACGCCCTTTACCCGGTACGCAGCTGCGCCCTGTCCACCATCCTCAGCCGGGCCCGTATCTCCGGGCACGCTCTGAGCAAGGTGAGCAAGCCGGTGCTGGCCCAGATCCTCAACCACTGCGTCAGCGTGGCCAGCGGGAACGCCCTGCTGCGCCTGAGCGATGAAAAGGTCTCGGCCATGCACGGCGGGGACGAAAGCGAGTACGCAGTGCTGGAGATCCCGGCGTTGTTCCAGGCGGTCACCGACCAGCTGGAGGCGGATTTCGGAAATTGCCAGTTCATCAGCGGTCACTATGAACACGCCATGATGACAGCGATCTGGTCCTTTCCCAACAACCAGGAGCTGGTGGAGGCATATGAGGAGACTGCCAAAAAGCACAGCGTCTCTGCCGGGCAGTTCGTCCCGGCCCTGCGCTTTTCCACCTCGGATGTGGGCATCAGCGGCGCGAACCTCTACCCCATGCTGATGGAGGAAAAGTCCGGCCGCAGCATCACCCTGGGGAGCGCCCTCTGTCTGGAACACAGCAATCGGGCGAGTGTCGCCGACTTCAAAAAGCAGCTTTCCCTGCTCTACCCCAAGTACGGCGACGCCATCGTCCAACTGGGGAAACTGATGGAGATCGGCATCGACCATCCCTACAACACCATGCTGCGGGTGATGAAGCGCGTCGGCGTCACCAAGCGTCTGGCCTACCGGGCCGCCGAGCTTTGGCAGGCCCAGAACGGGGAACGCCCCTGCACGGCCTACGACCTGTATTTGGGGATCTGCGAAGCGGAGTTCCTGCTCCAGTGCGACGGAGCCAGCGCCCCCAGGGTGGCCCAGATGGAAGAAAACATCTCCCGTGCCCTGAAGGTGCACTGGGAGGACTACGACTACGCCGGGGAAGTGAAATGGTAAAGGAGGAAGCCCTATGTTAGACCTGAATTACGATCCGGCTGTTCTGGTGGAGGACATCACGCAGCTCACCGAGGAGGAATGGCTCCGGGAGCGCACCAAGGGCATCGGCGGCAGTGATGTGGCCGCTGTCCTGGGTATTTCCCCCTGGAAAACCAGGAGGGACCTGTTCTACGAAAAGACCGGGGTGCAGCCCATGCAGCCGGATGAAAGCAACTGGGTTGCCAAGGAGGTGGGCCATCGCCTGGAGGAGCTGGTGGCGGAGATCTACCGGAGAAAGACGGGCTATACTGTCTATCCCATCCGCAAGATCTTCCAGCACCCCCTCTACCCCTTTATGATCGCCGATGTGGATTACTTCGTCCAGAAGCCAAACGGCAAACGGGGCGTGCTGGAATGCAAGACCTCCAGCTTTATGGCCAAGGACCGGTGGGCGGACGACGGCATCCCCCGACACTATGAGGTGCAGGGGAAACACTATCTGTCAGTGACCAACCTGGATTTCTGCGCCTTTGCCTGCCTGTTCGGCAATTCCGAGGGGGATTTTCTCATGCGGGAGATCGACCGGGACCTGGAAGAGGAGGAGATGACCATTCTGGAGCTGTCCCACTTCTGGCAGGACTTTGTAGCTGCCAATGTGGAGCCGCCCTACACCGAATCCGGCGACCTGGTGCTGGAGAGCATCCGGCGCTACCAGGGCAAGGCCGACCCCTCCCTGC
>CAJUFK010000127.1 GCA_910585535.1 uncultured Angelakisella sp.
CCAGGCACAACCCAAGTCCCGGCACAGCCGTTAGGCGCGGAGCGCCGGGGAGGGTGTGCCTGTGGGCGCTAGCCCACCGCGGAGTGCCGGGGAGGGTCCGCCTGCGGGTGCTAACCCGCCCTGGAAAGGGGCGTTACTGCCTTTCGCCTTTTACAGCTTCCGACTCCAGGCACAACCCAAGTCCCGGCACAGCCGTTAGGCGCGGAGCGCCGGGGAGGGTAGAAGGTTTGGGTAGTAGTGCTTTATGGTTGCGGATAGGGGGTTCTCGCCGCTGGGGGCTGTCACAAAATCTGCCACCGCTTTGGCCGCCGGGATCCCGCTTTCCGGCGCAGCTCCCATCCCTGCCAGCTCCAGCATGGACAGATCGTTGTTGTTGTCCCCCATGGCGATGACCCGCGCCAGATCCCAGCCCATCTTTTCCGCCAGCCACCGGATCCCGGCCCCCTTGGTAACCCCCGGAGGGTTAAAGTCTACAAAAGAGCGCTCCGAGGAGCAGATGGTCAGCTCCTCCGGGGTGAACCGCTCCCGGCCCTTCCGGATGAGTTCGGCTTCATCGCACCGCACCGCCAGAACCTTGAGAATCTGCAGCCCGTCAAAGGGGCTGTCGTGGAAAATCGTGCCCCCGCTCTCCTCCCCCTGGAGGACGTAGTGGGGGGGCATCTGGGCCCCGGGGGAACCGAAGATCTGCTTGGGGGCATGGAGGAGAAAGGGCTCCCCCTCTTCCTCCAGCCAGGCTAGGAGCCGGCGGGCCACGCCGTGGTCCATCTCCACAGCCAAAAGGGTCTCGTCCCGGATGAAATCGTGGCAGCAGCCCCCGTTGGAACAGAGGGTCAGGCCCAGGCCCAGCTCCGCCGTCACCAGCCGCGTCCCCAGGATGGGCCGGCCTGTGCAGATAATGACCGGGATCCCCAGTTCCTTAAGGCGGCGGATGGCGGCGGCGTCTTGCGTCCCCACCTTTTTGTCAGGGCCCAAAAGGGTGCCGTCCAGGTCGGTGAAAATGGCGTCCGGTCTGTTCATCGTGGCGAACCTCCCCAAAATTTCTGCTGTCTGCTAAAAATTTTCTTTGCGTCGCTGCTCCCGGAGGGCGTGGCGGCGCTCCCCGGCCTCCCACTCCTGGCGCTCCTCCTGGGTCTCCAGGATCAGGCGGGGGACCGGCGCGGGACGGCCCGCTCCGTCGATGGCCACCAGCACCAGGTAGGCCCGGTTGATAAGGGCGCGGTTTCCCTCCAGGTCCTCGGTGAAGCTGTCCACCCGGACCTCCATCGAGGTCCGCCCCACGTGGGTCAGCTGGCCCTCCAGGCAGAGGGTAGAGCCCAGCTGGGCCGGGGCCCGGAACTGGAGGTTGTCGATGGCGGCGGTGGTGACCTCCTGCTGGCAGTGGCGGCGAGCCACCACTGCCGCAACAACGTCAATCCAT
Organism: uncultured Angelakisella sp.; assembly: GCA_910585535.1. Taxonomy (GTDB): domain Bacteria; phylum Bacillota; class Clostridia; order Oscillospirales; family Ruminococcaceae; genus Angelakisella. The sequence continues at coordinate 1,418 of CAJUFK010000127.1, forward strand.
TCCAAAAGCTGCCCGCCAAACAGGCGGCTGGCCCCGTTGATGTCCCGCTCCATGATGATCTGCACCTGGGTGGTGCGGGAGTCGGAGACCCGCTTTTCCTTCATCTTATCATCACCATTCTTCCAAATTAAGGGCGGTGGAGGCGTGGATCTCTTCCGCCCTGGCAAGGGTCTGGGCTTTCCAGAACAGCTGATAGACCGGCTTCATCGCCGCCAGCTCCCGGGCGGCCTGTTCCCCCAGGTCCGCGGCGTAAAGGAAGGCGGGGTCGCTGCCCCGGTGGGCAAAGTAGATCTCCTTCCGGTTGAGCCAGGGCTGGAGGCGGTCGGGGGCCTGGGGATACTTTTTCCGCTTAAAGGTGTTCCCCTCCATCTGGAATCGCTGTTGGCCTTCGGCGGCCCGGATGGCGGCCTTGGCGGTCCGATCCCCCTCCAGAATGAGGCGGCGGAAGGTTTCCATCAGCTGGGCGCCGGGGCAGTACCAGCCGCAGCCGTAGGAGTAGCCATCGGGGGAAAGGTCCAGGTACAGCTCCGGAACAGGCTCGTAGCGGCCTGCCTTCCCTCGGGAGAAGCTGATCCACAAATGCTCCCGGAAGGCGGACTTGTCCCGGGAGAACCGGGTGTCCCGAAAGATCCTTGATATTGTTTTGCCCACAGCGGGCTGGGTAATGAGTTCCGGATCGATGGTAAGCATAACAGGGGCCATTTCCCGAACCAGCCCCCGAAGGGGCTCCAGGACCAGGCGGTTGTAGTCCTCCCGGTGGGCCTCGAACCAGGCCTTGCTGTCGTGAAGGCGGTTCTCTACCAAAAAGGAAAAAAATTCCGGCGTAATGGGCATAACGGCTGGTTCCACTCCTTTGTTCCTGTTTTCGTCCCAGGCCATTTTAACATAAGACAAGGGAGAATACAAGAAGGAAGCGGATCCGCCGCCTGCCGCAAAAAGCCCCGGCACGTAAAGCGCCGGAGCTTTCCAGTTATTCCAAGGGGGAGAGGTTTTTGATCTTCTTTTTGTACAGGTCCAGAAAGAAGAGGACGCTGGCGCCGATGGAGAAGAGTTCCGCAAAGGGGAAGGCGTACCAGACGTAATCCAGTCCGAACCGGGCCAGGTACCAGGCCACAGGGAGGATCACCACCAGCTGGCGGAGGATGGAGATAATCAGGCTGCGTACCCCGTAGCCGGTGGCCTGGAAGATGGTCCCGAACATGATGCCGAAGGCGGCAGGAATAAAGCTGAGGCTGATGGTTCGGAGGGCCGGCACCCCCAGGGCGAGAAGCTCCGGGGTGGGATTAAAGAGCCCCAGAAGAAGATGGGGGGCGGTCCAGAACAGAAGCGTTCCCAGGGACATGATGACAACGGCAATGCAGATGCCCCACTTGAGGGCTTCCAGAAGACGGGACTTTTTCCGCGCACCGTAGCTGTACCCCATAATGGGCATGACACCTTGGTTCAGACCAAAGACCGGCATAAAGATAAAGGACTGGAGCTTGAAATAGATCCCCAGCACCGAGACCGCCACCTCCGAAAAGCTGATTAGGATCATGTTCATGCTGGCGGTGAGGACCGAGCCGATGGACTGCATGACGATGGAGGGCAGGCCCACAGCGTAAATATCCCGGATGATCCTTCCCTTAGGCCGGAAGCCCCGAAGCTCGATTTGGACCAGATGGTTTTTGCGGAAGGCCACCCACAGGGCATAAGCCATGGAGAGGATCTGCCCCAGGACGGTTGCCACCGCGGCGCCGGTGACCCCCATTTCGGGAAAGCCGAAGTAGCCGAAAATCATAATAGGGTCCAGAATGATGTTGGTGATGGCTCCCACCAGAAGGAACTGCATGGGGTGGATCATATCCCCGGTGGCCTGGAGGGTCTTTTCCAGGGAGATCTCGATGAAACAGCCGAAGGAGCAGATGGAGCAGATCCGGGTGTACCGGATGGCCATTTCCACCAGGGTGGCGTTGTCGCTGAAGGCTTCAAAGAAGGGGCGGACGAAAAAGACGCCGAAGATCAGAAAGACCAGCCAGCTGAGGACGGCCAGAAAGAGGCCGTTTGCGGCGGCGGCGTTGGCTTCCTCCTGGCGCTCTTCCCCCAGGCGGCGGCTGATAAGGCTGTTAAGCCCTACCCCGGTGCCCACGCCCACCGATATAATGAGCATCTGCACCGGAAAGGCCAGGCTGACAGCGGCCAGGGCGTTTACCGGATCGTACTGGGAGACAAACATACTGTCTACAATGTTGTAGAGGGCCTGCACCAGCATGGAAAACATAGCGGGCAGGGCCATGGAAAAGATAAGAGGGAGGACCGGCATGGTCCCCATTTTGTTTTCTTCCAACGGTATCACTCCTTTTCTTGTTGGAATGGGGCCGCAGCCCCGACAGGAATCCTTGTTCCTTCTGCCTTGGACAACGCTACTAATGATAAACGGAATAAAATTTCTTTGCAAGCCCCCTTCCTCTTTTTCCCTATTTCCTACAGGATTCCCCGGCCGGCCCGTCCAAGGTTTGTACAAAAGGCTGGAGCGTCCCGGGGCCCCAGGCGGCTTGTTCCGGTGTAAGATTTGCCGGAAAACAGACATATAAGAAGGTAGAAAGGAGGGAGCGCCATGGATCTTGCCAGCCTGCCCGACGCCGAACTGGACGCCCGCTGCCGGCCGGTGGCCTTTGCCACAGCCCGGGCTTTGCTCCGGGGACTGCCTTGGGAGGACGCCGAGGAGTGCGCCAACGATGTGATGCTCCGGCTCCTCACCCGAAGGGAGCAGTACGATCCCGCCCGGGGGACCCTGGAGACCTTTGTTCGGGTGATGGCCCGCACCGAGGCCTTGGCCCGGCTGCGGAAGAAACGCCCCGACCCTCTCCCCCTGGCGGAGGAGCTGTACCTTTCCGGGGAACCGGAGGAGTACATCGGGGACATTGTAGAAAAGGTGCTGGAAAGCCTTTCCCTGCGGGAGCGCCAGCTGTTTACCCTGCGGTTCCTGTACGGGATGGACAGCCGGGAGACCGCCATCCGCCTAAAAATGACCCGGGGCGGGGTGGACATCGCCGTGCTGCGGCTTCGCAAAAAGCTGAAGAAGCTGTTGGAGGACCAGGGGATCACTGTGGAAGGAGGATACGGAAGATGAAACGGACCATAAACGATTATATCCCGGAGGAAACCCTCTGCCGCCTTACCGAGGAAGCCTTTGAGGCACCGGCGGCGGAGGGAAGGCCGGCGAAAGCGGCCCCCAGGATCCTGGCCCTGGCCGCCTGTCTGGCCGTCGTGGTGACGGCCCTGAACTTCGATACCGTCTATGCCGCCGTCCGGGAGCTTCTATACTTCCTTCCCGGCAGCGGGGCGGTGGCCCAGGAGGAGCCTGTGGAATACTGGCTTCCCGACCGGGAGTATTCCGCCCAGGTGGGGGATACCCGGTACCTTGTAACCTATCTTTACCGCCGGGGGGACACCCTGGCCGTGGGGGTGAAGATGAAGTCCACAAGGAAACCGGAGTCCGGCGGGAGCGGAAACGAAGGCTGGACAGATCTGCTCACCGAGGAGGAGAAGCTCAAGCTGGCGGCGGGGGAGTATCCCCCGGATCAGGACCCCTACGAAAACCGCGCCCCGATCACCGGTGATGAGAAAGCAGAGCTGCTGGAAGAGCATAAGAACAAGCTGCTGGCCGGGGAGAGCGAGAGCGACGGCGTCCAGGTCTTTGAACCATCGGAGGACCCCCAGTCCCACTACGAGGAGGCGCCGGCCCAGGAGGGACCCTACAGCGCCCCGGATCTGATCGATCCGCCGGAGAGCCGCCCCGCTGGCCAGGCGGAAAACCTCCCCGCCCCGGCAAAGCGGACCCCCGACGTAAGGATCGCCTTTCTGGACGAGGAAGGAAACTCCATTGAGCTGGAAGACACTGGCCGGACCTCTTCCTTGGTGATGGGTTTGGACGAGATGGAGGCCCAGGAGGCCCTGGAGCTGGATGGCTTCACCTACGAAACGTTCACCCTGGTGCTGGACGGGTCGGTCCAATTCCCGGTGGAGCTCCATCGGGTGGACCTGGAGGACTACGCCCTGACCAAAAGCGCCGTGGCGGAGGACGCCGGGTACCAGGTTTCCCTTCTGCCCCTTAACGAGAACTGCACCCGCTTCGCCCTGATCCCGGAGCCGGTGGGGGAGCAGGCGGAACGGGCCGCCAAGGGGAGCTACTGGACCCCCTCCTCCTTTGATATCCAGGCGGTGGGGGAGGACGGCAGGACCTACGGAGCCGAGGCGGTGAACAGCCGCCCGGGGTGCCAGGAATACTACCTCCCCGAGATGCCGGAGACCAGGATCAAGACCATCACCCTCACCGGCATTCTGGAAAGCACCCGGTATGAAAAGCCCCCCGCCGCCATCGACCTCCCGGCTATGGAGCTGGGGGAGACCAAAGAGGTGGGGCAAAGGGTGGATCTTTGGAACTTCAGCGTAGAGGTCACAGCCGCCGGCTTCAAGGAGGACGGGACCCTGTGGGTGCAGATGACCCCCCTGTACAATGGGGAGGGGGTCCGCCTCAATCAGCTGGATCTGGACTGGCCCAGAAGCGACAAGGGGCTTTCCCTGTCCCACACCCTGGAGGAAAACAGCCAGACCATCGCCGCCGACAAGATGGGCCACCGGGCCGGGAAAAAGACCCGCCTGCCGGTCACCTTTGCATCGGTGGTCCGGGAGGGCCGGTGGGAATTTGTGGTGCCGGGATAAAATGTAGCAACATTGTTGCCACAAAATTGACTTTCGCCTCCGAAGATGGTACAATAAAAGTAAGAGGAGGCTGAAGAAAATGGATCTGGTATCTTTGCCAAAAACAGATTCTTTCCGCATTCGGGTCAATCCCGAGGTGCGGCGGCAGTTGGAGGCCATCTACGGCCGGAATGGCCTAACTCTTACCGACGCGGTGAACGTCTTTTTTCAGCAGTCCCTAAATGCCGGCGGTTTCCCCTTTTCGGTTACCGATGACAACACACAGCTGGTAAAAGCCAAGGCCCTGGCCCGGCTGATGAAGGAACTGGAGGCGGGGGAAAAGGACCCCAAAACCTACACAGAGGAAGAGGTCTACCGGCGGCTGGGAGTAGAACGGGAATGAAGATCCTCTACAAGGACGCCGCCCTAAGGGACATTGAGGAAAAGCAGGAATACATTGGAGGTACGTTGAGGAATCAGACGGCGGCCCGGCGGCTGGCCACAGCCATCCTCCACGCCGTTTCCCATCTGGCGGAAAATCCCTGGATGGGGACCGCCCTCAACAGCCGCTATCCGGTGGAGACGGACATCCGTTTTTTGGTGGTGCTGAAACAGCTGATCTTTTACCGGGTGGCGGAAGAGGAAGTCACCGTGCTGCGGGTCCTGGATGGACGGCAGGACTATATGACGATCCTGTTTCCGCCGGGTAATAAGGAGGAACCATAAAAAGCACAGGGGAGTTCCCTGTGCTTTTCTATATCAAAGGAGAAAATATCCGGAAAAATCCTCTTTACCTGGCGTGACAAAATGTGCTATAATGACTCCATAATGGCTTTTTTACAATAGCAAGGGGTGTTGCAATATGATCTCGGTGGCTTTGGATGGCCCGGCAGGGGCCGGGAAAAGCACCATCGCCAGGGAAGCCGCCCGGCGGCTGGGCTTCCTCCATGTGGATACCGGGGCCCTGTACCGGGCCATCGGCCTGGACGCCCTCCGGCGGGGAGGGGACCCCAAGGACCCCGCCCAGGTGATCCCCTGCCTGGAGGAGACCCAGATCACCCTGGATTTCGCCCCGGAGGGCCAGCGGATCTTTCTGCGGGGGGAGGACGTCTCCCAGGCCATCCGCACCCCGGAGGCCAGTATGGCCGCCTCGGCTGTCTCCGCTATGCCGGAGGTCCGGCAGTTCCTCCTGGAACTTCAGCGGGACCTGGCCAGAAAGCACGATGTTATCATGGACGGGCGGGACATCGGCACCGTGGTTTTGCCCGGCGCCGCCGTGAAGATCTTCCTCACCGCCGACCCCAAAGAGCGGGCCATGCGGCGGTACAAAGAGCTTGTCGCCAAGGGGGAACCGGTGGAGTTTGACACCGTTCTCCGAGAGGTGGAGGAGCGGGACTACAACGATTCCCACCGGGCTGTCGCGCCGCTGTGTCAGGCGGAGGACGCCTGGCTCTGCGACACCACCGGCCTCACCTTGGAGGGGTCCATCCAGGCAGTGGTGGACCATGTGCGGCAGAAAAGCGGGGTGACCGGATGACCCCTTTCTACGCCTTTGCCTGGTGGGTGACCCGGATCATCTGGGCCGTTTTGTATGACATCCGCGTCGAAGGCCGGGAGAACATCCCCAAGGAGGGCGGGGCTCTGGTGGTCTGCAACCACCGCTTTATGAAGGATCCCATCGTCCTGGCCCACGCCATCCCCCGGCGGCAGGTATTTTTTATGAGCAAGGCGGAGTGGTTCGACAACAAGGCCTTGGGCCTGCTTTTGAGGATGCTGGGGGTGTTCCCGGTGAACCGCGGGGCGGGGGATATGTCCGCCATTGACCACGCCGTGGAACTGGTGAAAGGAGGGCAGCTGGTGGGCATCTTCCCGGAAGGGACCCGGAACCGCACCGGCGGCCCCATGAAGCCCAAATCCGGCACCGCCTTTATTGCCCGGCAGACCGGGGCGGATATTCTCCCCTGCGCCCTCCTTTTCGGGGAGCGCCAGGGCTTTCGCTCCCGGATTACGGTAAAGATCGGCCCAGTCATCCCCTATCGGGACCTGGGGTTCCAGGGGGAGGAACGGACCTCCCTGCGCCGGGCCAGTAAGCTCATCATGGGGCGGATCAACGCCCTTTTGGGATGGGAGGAAGAGCCGTGAGGATCGAGACGGCCAAGACCGCCGGCTTCTGCTTCGGGGTCCGGCGGGCGGTGGAGCTGGTGGAACGGGAGGCGGAACGGTCCAACGGGGAATTTCCCGTCTGTACGCTGGGGCCCATCATCCACAACGAGACGGTGATCCGCCGGCTGGGGGAGAAGGGGGTCTCGGTGATCCAGGCCCCGGGGGAAGCCCCCCAAAACGCCACGGTAATCATCCGGGCCCATGGGGTGCCCCTGTCTGTCACCCGGGAGCTGTCCCGCCTGGGCCTGAGATACATCGACGCCACCTGTCCCTTTGTGGCCAAGGTCCACAAGATCGTGGCCCAGGAGCCCCCGGAGACGGTGGTGCTGGTGGCCGGGGACCCGGGACACCCGGAGGTACAGGGCATCACCGGGCACTGCAGCGGCCCGTTTTTGGTGGTACAAACTGGAGCAGAACTGGAAAAAAAGGTCTCGGCTTTGGAAAATTTCAACAAATGCCCTTTCATTTTAGTGGCCCAGACCACTTTTAACAGACAAGAATGGGAGAAAACCGTTTTTTCTGCAAAAAAGGTGTGTACAAATCTCAAGATATTTGATACAATATGTAAAGCGACTGTTGTACGGCAGGAGGAAGCCGGGGAGCTGGCCTCCCGGGTGGACGCCATGGTGGTCATTGGAGGCCGCCACAGCTCCAACACCCGAAAGCTGTGCAGCATCTGTTCCGCCAGCTGCCCGACGGCGCTGGTGGAGGAGGCCGGGGAGCTGGCCCGATACCGGGAACTTTTCTCCCAGGCATCTTTGATCGGAATTACTGCCGGCGCATCAACGCCGGTTGGTATAATTAAGGAGGTTCAAGAAACCATGAGCAGAATGGATAACATCAGCAATGACATGACTTTTGAGGAGATGCTGGA
>CAJUFK010000128.1 GCA_910585535.1 uncultured Angelakisella sp.
AACCGCTGCCAATCCCCAGGATGGAATCCCAGAGATGGGACACCCAAAGGGCCACTACCTATAAAAAAGCAGTACGTTTTCAATCAGAAGCAGAACCCAGGGCCGCCGCAAAATCGCCCCTTGCAACCTGGCAAGGGGCGTTACTGCCTTCCGCCTATTGCATCTTCCGACTCCAGGCACAACCTAAGCCTTCGCACAACCGTTAGGCGCGGAGCGGCGGGGAGGGAGTGCCTGCGGCCGCTGGGCCGCCGCCGGGGAGGGTGTGCGCTTGATCCAAACGAGATTGGTGTAAAAGCCGCAGCTGTGCCACCTGCGATACCGGTCAAATTCCTCCCGGCGAATGTCGTATATCTGCCCCCAAGAGGAAATCCGCATCCAGTCCTTGTCCAGCCCGGTAACGGTAACATAGTGCGCCCGAGTGGCCCCCGCCTCACAATGCCCCTCCCCCTGATAAAGCCCCAGCTTGTGCCTGGGAAAGGGGAAGTTTACCCCAATGCAGAGGATCACCGGGATGTCCCGAACCAGCATCGACTCCATTGCCTGCCAAAGCCGCCCCGGCGGGACTCCCCACCTGGCCCGGCAGGGAAGCCGGTACTCCCGGAAGTAACGGTTCAGTCCCCCCGCCAGAACCCAGGCGTTGAGTCCAAAGGGCGGCAGGAGAGGAAGGTACCGCTTTCGCAGACGATCGGCACAGTAGTCGTAAACCTCCCAAGGAATGGGCCCCTCTGGAATGCCCCGGAAAAAATCGCTGGTTCCCTCCCCGTACCGATGGAGGTAAAGAAGCAGGTCGGTGGCAGCAACCAGGCCGCAGCCGTATTTTTGGGCGGTCTCGCTTTTCAGCCACCGCTGACTTCCGCCGCTGGTCCTCTGTCCTCCGCGCTCCACCACAGGGCTGGGGTTTTTCAGCGTCACCATAGCCATCCTAGGACCGTTCCGCCAAAGCGTCCTGGTAGAACAGATCCATCTCTTCCTGGGTGGGGAATACCGCCACGTACATCTGGTTGCCCATAGCCCCGGCGAGAACATCGGGAATCCGGTCCACCATCCGCAGGCTGGCGCCGTACTTTTCCACCAGCTCCTCGTGGCTCAGCAGGAAAGGCTTGCCGTCCCGCCGCCCGGCAAAGGCGCAGAAACCATGCTCCCCCACCGGCATCCGGCTGTCCCCAAAGGCGATCATATCCGCCCAGATCTTGTAGACATTGGTGCTGTGGGCAAAGTTTATCATGTCCGGGGTAAAGCCGCCGCAGGGGCGCATATTCACCTCCAGGGCTACAATCTGCCCCTTTTTGCCCAGCCCCTCCTGGTCCCGGGTGAGACGGAAAAATTCAAAATGGATAAAGCGGCTCTTGACCCCAAAGCTTTTTACCGCTGCCCGCCCCGCTGCCCGGGTGTCCTCGGGAAGATCCTTTACAATGTAGTAGATGGAATTGTCGTCGTTGTTTACAATGTCCATAATGGAGTTGGGGGTGACGTTCCCCGTCTCGAAAAGGGGTTCTCCCTCCGGGCCGATGACAGCGTCGTAGGAGTTTACCTCGGCGTAAACGAACTCCTCCATGATGTAAGTGACAGCCGGGTTTTTCTCCCGGAGAAACCTCGTTAGATCCTCTTCCCGGGAGAGCTTGTGGGTATCCGAAGCGCCAACCCCGTTGTCCGGCTTTACCACCACCGGCCAGCCCACCTCCCGGATAAAGGCCAGACAGTCCTCCGGCCCTTCCACCAGATGGTACCGGGCAGTGGGGATCCCCGCCCTTTGGTAAAACTCCTTCATCCGGGATTTATACTTGATCCGGGGGATGTCCTCTGTCTGAAAGCCGCTGGTGATGTGAAAGTCGGTTCGCAGCCGGGCGTCCCGTTCCAACCAGTATTCGTTGTTGGATTCCAGCCAGTCGATCCGCCCGTGGCGGTGGATAAAGTAGGCCACCGCCCGGTATACCTCTTCGTAGTTTTCCAGGCTTTCCACCTTGTAATACTCACAAAGGCTTTCCCGGAGCTCCTCCTGCAGCTGGTCATAGGGGCAGTCCCCAATGCCCAGGACGTTCATCCCGTCGTTCCGCAGCTCCCGGCAGAACTGCCAGTAGTTGGTAGGAAAGTTGGGGGAGATAAAGATTACGTTTCCCATCGCTTTTGACCTCCTTGAAAAACAACACAGAATTGCTATTTTGATTTACATCGATAAAGCGAACCGGCCCCGCGAAGGGGCAGGCCCAAAAGGACTGCCCCAAGGCATATGGATCGGCTTTTAATCACGGTTTCCCAGAAGCCAGGGAAGGAAGTAGGTTACCTGCTGGAACCACCAGGGCCAGTCATGGGCGCAGTCGTGCCCCCAAAAGTCCACCCAGGTGTGGATGCCCTTCCGGCGGAGGATGTCCGCCAGGGCGTAGGTAGTGGCGGGCTGCTCCCAGGGGCCCTGCCCCACACAGATCACCGCCCGCTGACTGTTGAAGATGGGGATGTAGGGGTGGTCCTCGGGGAGGTTCTCCATATAGTGGACAGGGGAGTTGAGATATACCAGGTCGTCCATGTACCCGTCGAAGCCGTAGTCGGCGGTGTAGATGCCGCTGAGGGCCAGGGTGCCGCTAAACAGGTCGGGCCGCCGGAAGTAAAGATTTACCGCATGGGTGGCCCCCAGACTGCACCCGAAGGTGAGAACCTTTGGGGCCTCTTTCCAGCCGTTGCGACGGCTGGCCATTTCCTGGATCTTGGGCACCATTTCATCGGTGATATACCGAACCCACTGTTCGTGGCGGCGAATCCGCCAATAGGGATCCCCCCCTTTGTTGGACCAGGTCTCCTTGTCCAGGGTGTCTATGGCAAAGACCATCACCTGGCCGGAGCTGATCCAGGGGGACCAGGCGGAGGCCATGCCGAAGTCCTCAAAGTCAAAGAATCTCCCATCCTGACAGGGGATAAAAAGAACCGGACGGCCCCGGCGGCCGTAAACCTTCCACTCCATCTCCCGTTCCAAGACGGGACTGTATTCCCGAAAATACTGTTTTTCCATTTGATGTCACCTCATTTGTCTCCACGGTATCCTTCTTGCATCCATCTATGTACCAGGCTTAGAAGCTGTACCAACAGCCGCCCCCCTCTGCGTGCTGCGGCTAATGGTACAACCTCCTATTCCAGCCCATACATCAGCGTTCCCAGAAAGAAGGGGATCTGGCGCTCCCAGCTGGCCTCGCAGTGGTCCCCGTTGGGGACAAGGCGGCAGGTGAGAAGGATCCCCCGGCCCAGCAGCTGCTCGGCAATGCGTCCGAACTGCCAGGCCATCACCTCATGGCTGCCAAGTTCGTGGGAGCCATAGTCCATATAGAGAACGGTGTCCGGGGTGACGTCCGCCCCCCGCACCAGCCTGGCTATCCGGTCAGGGGCCACCCACAGGGAGGGGGACAGGGCCGCCCCCCGGGAGAAGACCCGGTTGTACTCCAGCACAGCATAAAGGGTCATCAGCCCCCCCATGGAACTGCCGGCGATAAAGGTATGCCCCCGGTCGGGAAGGGTGCGGTACCGCCGGTCGATCTCCGGTTTCAGGGTGTTGACCATCCAGTCCATGGTAATCTGTCCCCGGCCGGTGACATGGCCCAGGTTGGGCTCATAAAAGGTATAGGGGGAGTATTCCGAGAGACGCCCGTTGTTGGGGTCGTGGCTGCATTCCACCGCCACCACAATAAGCTGGGTGTCGGTGTAGTCCAGGTACTCCCCCAGCCCCCAGCTTTTGCCGTAGGTGGCGTCGGAATCGAAGAAGACATTGTGCCCGTCGAACATATACAGCACCGGGTACCGCTGCTCCGGCTGGTACTGGTAGCTTTCCGGCAGATAGAGGTACACCCCCCGCCGCTGGTTTCCGGTGAGTTCCGGGATGGCGACATCCCACTTCTGGATCAAGTAAATCACCTGTTTCTATAAAAATCGCTATAAGATACAGTTTACCACACTAAAGCCCTATTTTCAAGGGTAAACCAGGAAAGAAGCGCAATTTTAGCCGCCGAAGGTCCGGGGGAAAGGGGAAGGGCCAGCCCGAAGGCTGGCCCTTTTGGATCCGCAGAAAAAGCGGTTCCGTCTTTTTTTGGCTTGACGGCCCTTTCCCGTCTATCTTCCTTGGCGTTACACATGACAGCAGCGCCGGAGAGGGAAGGGCCTGCTTTTACCTGCCGATCTCTGCGTCGGTGAGTACCGAAAAACCTGCCTTCTGCACCAGTTCCACCGCTTTCTGGTTGTCATCCACGCGAAGGATGACGTAGGCGGTGTCCGCGGTGCGGCTGATAAAGGCGTACATATATTCCACGCTGATCCCCCCGTCCCGGAGGACCATCATGGCCTGGGCCAGACCGCCGGGGCGGTCGGCTACACCGATGGCGATAACCGGGGTGAGGCTGACGGTGAAGCCCGCCCCCCGGAGGGCGGCCTCCGCGGCCTCCTCCTTGTCCACAATAAGACGGAGGATGCCGAAGTCGGTGGTGTCCGCCAGGGAAAGGGCCCGGATGTCCACCCCGGTGTCGTGGAGGATGCCGGTGATCTCCGAAAGACGGCCCTGCTTGTTCTCCACAAAAACGGAAAGCTGCTTGACGGTCATAGGAAAAACCTCCCTTTTGTTTTATGCCTTTATTATATCAGTACAATTTGCGTTTGTCGATGACGCGGGTGGCCTTTCCTTCGCTGCGCTGGATGGTTTTGGGGCTCACCAGGCGGACCTTGGGGGTAATGCCCAGGGTGGACTGGAGGGCCGCCTCGATCTCCCGCTGCTTCTGCTCCACCAGGCGGACGGCGTCGAACTGGAAGTCGTCGGTCATCTCCACCTGGATCTCCAGGGTGTCGGTGTTGTTCACCCGGTCCACGGTGATGAGGTAGTGAGGAGAGGTTTGGCTGGTCTGGAACAGCACCGTTTCGATCTGGGACGGGAAGACGTTGACCCCCCGGATGATAAGCATATCGTCGGTGCGGCCCCTGGGCTTGGTCATCTTGATAAGGGTCCGGCCGCAGGAACATTTCTCCCGGCTGAGGGTGGCGATGTCCCGGGTTCTGTACCGCAGCAGGGGGAAGGCCTCCTTGGAGATGCAGGTGAACACCAGCTCCCCGGGGGTGCCCTCGGGAAGGACCTCCCCGGTGTCGGGGTCGATGATCTCCGGCAGGAAGTGGTCCTCACAGATGTGCATTCCCGTCTGCTCGCTGCACTCGTAGGCCACCCCGGGGCCGATGATCTCGGTGAGACCGTAGATGTCGTAGGCCTTGATCCCCAAAAGGGACTCGATGTTCCGGCGGCTGTCCTCGGTCCAGGGCTCCGCCCCGAAGATGCCGGCGCTGAGCTTGATCTCGTCGGGCTTTACCCCCATGTCCCGCAGGGTCTCCCCGATGTAGGTGGCGTAGGAGGGGGTGCAGCAGAGGATGTCGCTTTCAAAATCCTGGAGGATCTGCACCTGGCGCTTGGTGTTGCCGGAGGACACCGGGATGGCCACCGCACCCAGGGTCTGGGCCCCGTAGTGGAGCCCCATTCCCCCGGTGAAAAGGCCGTAGCCGTAGGAGACGTGGACCTTGCTCTTTGGGGAGCCCCCGGCGGCGACGATGGCCCGGGCGGCGCAGTCCCCCCAGATGTCCAGGTCCTTCCGGGTGTACCCGGCGACGATCTGCTTGCCGGTGGTGCCGGAGGAGGCGTGAAGCTCCACCACCTCCTTCATGGGGACGGCGAAGAGGCCGTAGGGGTAGGTATCCCGAAGGTCCTGCTTGTAAGTAAAGGGCAGCTTTGCCAGGTCCTGAAGGGTGTGGATGTCGCCGGGCTTTACGCCGGCCTCGTCCATCCGCTGGCGGTAGTAGGGAACGTTTTCGTAGACATGGTAGACGTTGTGGATGAGCCGGGCCAGCTGAAGGGCCTTAATCTCCTCCACCGGTGCGGTTTCAATGGGGTTCCAGGTTCTTTCACTCATGGGGATCCTCTCCTCTCTTTGCGGTCAGTTTTTCGCCATCTTCCGGCCCCGGCGGAAAGCGTCCCTGTTCATCTCCACCAGGGCGGGCTTCAAATGTTCGGTAAGGACGGTGAGCCAGGGCTCCTCCGGCATCCCCAGGACGGCGGAGAGGATGCCCAGCAGCACTACGTTTACCGCTTTGGCGCTTCCCGCCTCCTCCGCCGGGGTCAGGGCGTCCACCAAAATGGGATCCCAGCAGATCTCCCCCAGCCGTTCGGCCAGGTTCTCCGGGTAGGAGGCCGCCCCGGTGATAACCGGCATGGGCAGGATCCTTTGGGTGTTGGCGATAAGGGTCCCCTCCGGCTTGAGCCAGGATACCCAGCGGGCGGCCTCCAGCAGCTCAAAGGCCAGAAGGACGTCCGCTTCCCCCCGGTCGATAATGGGGGAGGCCACCTGGTCGCCGTACCGGACGTAGGTCACCACCGAGCCGCCCCGCTGGGCCATGCCGTGGACCTCCGAGACCTTGACGTCGTACCCCTGGGAAAGGAAGAGGCTTCCCAGGACCTTGCTGGCCAGGAGGGTCCCCTGGCCCCCCACCCCGGCGATCATAATGTTTTTGGTCATTTCCCGCTCTCCTCCCTGATGGCGTTTTTGGGGCAGAGCCCTACGCAAAGGCCGCAGCCCACACAGAGGGTCTCGTCGATTCTGGCCTTGCCCTCCCCAAAGGAGACGGCGGGGCAGCCCACCCGCATACAGGCCCGGCATCCGATGCACCGGTTGGGATCCACCTGTACCGGAGGCAGACGCTTGACCCCTTTAAGGAGGGCGCAGGGCCGCCGGGCGATGACCACGGCGGGGCCCTCCCAGGCCAGGGCCTCCTTGACAGCGGCCTCCATGGCCCGGAGATCCCCGGGATCGGCAAGGAGGACCTTTTCCACCCCTACGGCCTGACAGAGGCCCTCCAGGGAAAGCTGGGGGGCGGGCTGGCCGTGGATGTCCTTTCCGGTGGTGGGGTTCTCCTGGTGGCCGGTCATCCCGGTGATGGAATTATCCAAGATGATGACGGTGGAAAGGCCCTTATTGTACACGGTGTCGATAAGGCCGGTGATGCCGCTGTGGACGAAGGTGCTGTCCCCAATCACCGCCACCGCCTTTTTGGCGGCCTCGGCCCCCTGGGCCTTCAAAAAGCCGTGGAGGCCGGAGACCGACGCCCCCATACAGAGGGTGGTATCCATGGCGGAGAGAGGGGGCAGGCTTCCCAGCGTGTAGCAGCCGATGTCCCCAAAGACAGTCAGCCCCAGCTTTTGCAGGGTGAAGAACAGTCCCCTGTGGGGGCAGCCGGGGCAAAGGATCGGGGGCCGCACCGGCAGGTTTTCCAGACTGGCAAGATGGGGGGCAGGGGGTTCTTTCAGCAGCTTTTCCCGGATGAGGTTCTGGCTCAGCTCCCCGATGCCGCCAAACAGCTCCCGGCCCTTTACCGCCACCCCGATGGCCAGACAATGGGTTTCGATGACCGGATCCAGTTCCTCGGCCACCACCACAGTGTCCACCGTGGCGGCAAACTTTTTGATAAGATCCACCGGCAGGGGGTTGAGGAGCCCCAGCTTGAGGACAGGGGCTTCCGGCATGGCCTCCCGAACATACTGGTAGCAGATACCGGCGGTGATGACCCCGATCCGCCGGTCGCTGCCCTCCTCCACCCGGTTGAGGGGGGTGGTCTCGGCGTAGTCCAACAGGGACTTCATCCGCTCCTCCACCACCAGGCGGCGCTTTTTGGCGTTGGCAGGCATCATCACATATTTTCCGGGGTCCTTTTGGTACGCCTTCAGGGGGAGCTCCTGGCGGTCCGCCAGCTCTACCAGGCTTTGGGAATGGCTCACCCGGGTGGAAAGGCGCAGAAGAACGGGGGTATCATATTCCTCCGAAAGGCGGAAGGCCTCCTGGGTGTAGCTGGCACACTCCTGGCTGTCGGCGGGCTCCACCATGGGAACCTTGGCGGCGACGGCGTAGTTGCGGCTGTCCTGCTCGTTCTGGGAGGAGTGCATCCCCTGGTCGTCGGCCACAGCGGCCACCATGCCGCCCCCCACCCCGGTGTAGGCGGTGGTGAAGAGGGGATCGGCGGCCACGTTAAGGCCAACGTGCTTCATAGCGCAAAAGGCCCTGGCCCCACCGATAGAGGCCCCCATAGCGGCCTCATAGGCCACCTTTTCGTTAGGGGCCCATTCGGTGTAAAGTTCCGGGTAGGTGCTGGCGAATTCGGTAATCTCGGTACTGGGGGTGCCCGGGTAGCTGGAGACCACCTGGCATCCCGCCTGCCAAAGGCCCCGGGCCACCGCCTGGTTGCCCAGCATCAGCTGTTTCATCTGGCGTTCATCCTTTCCACTGGCGATTTTGGGGACAAAAAAAGCCCGCCTCCCGTTCCCTTAGGAACTCGAGGTGAGCGCATCTGCCCATGGTACCACTCGAATTGCGGTCAAAGACCGCCGCTTTACAGGATACAAACATATCCTCCCCCCGCTAACGGTGGGGCTCCGTCCGGGGCTACTTCGGCTTTGCCTTTCACTCCGGCTGCTCATGAGGGAACTTCTCCGCCCGGCCCGCCGCCCCGTTTTCAGCTGCCTGGGGCTCTCTGTGGGGGTGCGCTGGGTGGGTACTTTCCTCAATCAACGCTTTGTGTTATTGAAGTTATTATAATCGCCCCCAAGGTGGTTGTCAATAGTTTTTTCTTCCCCCTGCCCAAAAATCGCAAAAACAACACAAAAAAAGTGTTTCGAGAAGTACACAACTCGAAACACTTTTTTGATTGTGTGTCAATCGCCCCAACAGGCGTGTTCATAACCAGTTATTCGGACGTTCCCCCAAAAACTAAAGCATTTTCCCGAAAA
>CAJUFK010000129.1 GCA_910585535.1 uncultured Angelakisella sp.
TGCGATAGAAAAAGAAAGTTGACCGTAGGTCACGGTCCCGAAGGGATCGAGGCTACCGCCCTGCAATCGAGTTCCCCGCAAATACACCCCGGTGGGGTGTTTTGCGCGGACGCACCCAGTAACAGGACCGAGGGGCCAAAGGCCCCAAGGTCCGTGACCACTAAAGGCCGCCGCCAGGCGGCCCTTCGGACGCGGCAAAGCCGATAGCCCCCCGTGGCGGTAAATATCCGCAATTGGACCACTCCCTGACAAGAAGAAAGACCCCCAGGATAACCTGGGGGCCTTCTTTTTTGTCAGCGGTTACTCCGCCGCCCCGGACGGCTCGTCACTGGCGGCGTCTGCCGGGGGCGGGTCGTCGGAGGGCGCAGTATCACTGGAGGGGCTGGTGTTCTCCTCACTGGAGGGCTCGCTGCTGCTGGGCTCGGGTTCGCTGCTGCTTTCGTCGGTGCTTCCGGCGTCGCTGGACTCATCCGAGCTGGTGTCGCTGCTGGGGGGCGGCTCGGTAGAGGTTTCCGAGCTGCTGCTTTCCGAAGGGGGCTCGGAACTGCTGGTGTCACTGGAGGTTTCCGAACTGCTTGGAGGGGGAGTGCTGCTGCTTCCGGTGCTGCTGCTGGTGTTGCTGGAGCTGCTGGGGGGCGGCGTTGCGGCATCCTTTACGGAATTGATGGCGTTCTGGACGTCGCTCCAGCTCCCTGCGCTGTTCATGGCAGAGGCCAGCTTATCCTTAGCCTCCTGGGTCTTCAGGGCAGCCATGGCATTATCGTAGGCGGCCTTATTGGCGTTTACCTGGGTCTGGAGTTCCTCCAGGGTCTTGGTGCTGTCGCTGATCCACTTCTTGTTGTTGGGGTCGTTGAGGAACTGCTGCCGGGCCTGCTCGGTGGCGGCGGCGTTGTTCTTCTTGTCGATCTCCGCTTTCAGCGCGCTCCAGCTGGAGAAGTCGTTGGGGTTGATCCCCAGGTCCTTGGCCTGCTTCTCCCGCTGGGCCACCAGGGCCTTCAGGTCGTCCACGCTGTTGGCCCCGTTCTTGTCGGCGGCCTCCAGGAACTTGGGATTCTTGGCGATATAATCGTCCATCTCCTTCTGGACGGTGGCAGCGCCCTTCTTCTGGTTGATGGCGGTCTGGAGGGCCTCCCAGCTGTCGTAATCGGCTACCCGCAGGCCAAGAAGCTCCGCCTCCTGCTTGCGGCTGGCGGCCAGCTGTTCCAGGGCGGCCACGGTGGTGGCGGTGGCCTTGTCAGCTGCGGTAAGGAGGTTGGGGTACAGCTTTATCACCGCGTCAAGGGCGGCGCTCCCCTTGCTGTTGATGAGCTTTTCAATGTTCTCCCAGGAACCGGCCTTGCGGATCTCTTCGTCGGTGAGGCCGGCGGCGGTGGCCTGGGCACGGCGCTCCTCGGAGAGATTCAGCCGCTTGGTCAACGAATACCCCTGCTCCTCCTCGGTGAGGTAGAGTTCAAACTGGGCCTTGCGGCGGTCGATGAGGGTGAGGATGGTCTCCAGGTCGTTGTCCTCCCGCTCGTCATAGGTCAGGTAGTTCTGGGCCTGCTCCTCCCGGCGCTTGGCCAGGGCCTCGGCCTCCTCGGCGGAAAGCTCCTTCTGCTCCTTCTCGGTAAGCCACTTGGAGGTGGCCTTCTTGGCGGCTTCCTCCTGCTGGCGCTTTAGCTCCGCCTCCTGCTGGCGCTTCAGGTGGCTGTACCACTCGGCGGGCATGACGGGGTTGGTGTTGATGGTGGCCCCGGCGGTATCCACATCCAGGCTCTCCCCGTCCCTGACCTTCCGGGCGAAGACCACGAACCGGGCGATGCGGTCCCCGGTTTCGCTCTTAAAGGAGTAGTCGCAGGTGGACATGGTGAGGAGGTGGTCGTCGGTCCGCACATCCACCTTGGTGTTCAGAATGGACCGCTCCCGGATCTTGTTGACGAACTCGGTCATCTCCGCATCGCTGCCCTTTTGGACAAAATTGTGGTAGAGGAAGTCCGGGTCGTCCTTCTTGCAGACCACCACGCCGAAGATCTTGTACATCCCCTCGTAGTAAACGCTGTCATAGCTCACCAGGGGGTGCTGGCGGTAGTAGTCGATGGACTTGTACTTCAGCAGTTCGCCGAACATCTGCCCGTCGTTCATGTTGTGGGCGTAGATGATGGTGTTGGTGCTGGGCTCCCGCTGGGCCACCCGGTAGTCCACAAAGGCCACGCCGTGCTGGTTGTCGGCCTTGGTGAAATCCCGGCGCTCGTAGTATTCGTTGTCTACCGTCTGGACCACCGGCATATCCAGGTACTGGGTGCCGTCAATTTTGATCCACCCGGCGATGTCCGGGTTCTGGGCGTAGAGGGCGGCGAACTTGTCCAGGTAGCCGTTGGGGTAGCCGTCCACATCCTCGGGGCGAACGTTGGAGTTGCTGTAGGCCGACTGCTGGTCCTGGATGAGGCCCTTGTTCTTGTGGGATTCGGCGTAGACGCTGCTGATGTAGATGATACAGCCGACAAAGACCACAAGGGAGAGGCCCAGCACCCCCAGGCGGATGCTGTCGTTTTTGGTGAGTTTGCCATAGCGGATCTTTTGGATCAGATTCATTTCCTTTGATTCCTTCTCACTTTGGTGGTTTTTATGTTCTCCGCCTTTGTTGGAGGCGGCCTTAACCGTGGGAATGATTCCGGAGACAGCGGCCATCATCTTGTCCCCCAGGGTGACGCTGCCGGGGACGGCCTCCTCCAGGGGCTCCCCCCCGGGAAGGGCCTTGGGGTACCGCTGGAGGTAAAGCCGGAGCATATTCATGGCTTGGAGCGCGGCGGCGGTCCGGATGGCCTCGGCGGGGGAACCCGCCGGGAGAACCAGCTTTTTGGCCCAAACCGTAATGCCGTCGGTTACGGCGGCGCAGACCTGGCCCATTTTAGGGTCCTGGGGATCGGTGGCGCAGGTGACGGCCAAGCCCAGTTTGGATTTTCCCTTTTTCCGAACTGCGGCGGCCATGGCGGCGGCCACCCGGCGGCTCACCCCTCCGGCCCTGGCCAGAAGGGAGCGCTCCACCCCCAGGCGCTCGGCCATATCCCGCTCGGAGGAAAGGGTCATCCCGCCGGAGAAAATCTTTTCGCTGCTGCCGCCGGACTTTATGGCTGCGGCCAGGCCCCCGGCGGTACCCGCCTCGGCGGCGGAGAGGGTGAGGCCGTGCTTTTCCATCAGCCGCCCGATGTGCTGGTTCAGGGGTTCCCCCTTGGCGCTGGTCAGCAGCGGACCCAGGCGCTGGGCGATGGTTTCGGCCATCTGGTCACAGAGGCCCTGGGCCCCCTGTCCGGTGGCGGTAATGTGGATCTCGCACTCCCCGCCCTGGCCCTGAAGGGCCACCCGGGGATTCTGGGAGTAGATCAGGGAACCCAAAATGGAGCGGACGGAGGTCTCCCCCAGTTCCACCGCCCACAAAGTCCGCTGGGCGGAGCTGCTCCCTCCCACCCCGGAGAGCAGCTGGCGCACCGAGGAGGAGAAGCAGGACATGAGTTCGCTGGGAACGGCGGGGAGAACCAGCATCAGCTGCTTTTTGGCGCTGATGGCGTACCCCTGGACCAGGCCGCTGTTGTTCAGGATCCGGCGGGACCCGCTGGGGACGGCGGTAAAGGCCTCCACCTGGGCGCGGCTGTACTCGTGGCCGCTTTGTGCGGCCCGCCGGGACAGCTGCCGGGCCAGTGAGGAGTCTGTCCGAGGCTCCAGCCGCAGCCCCTCACAGACGGCGTCGCAAACCGCCTGGGCGGCGGCAGGCTCCGGAGCGGCAAGGACGACCACCAAATCGCTCTGCCGGGAGCCTTCCAGAAGCTGGGCGAAAACCTCCGCCGTCCTTCCCGGAACAAGCCGCATCCCGCCCAGGGCGATCCCCAAGGCGGAGAACTCCTGCCGCAGATATTTCTGCGCCCCGTCGAAAAGACTGTGATAGCGCGTCTGATTTCCAACGCCGATGATTTCCGCTCTCATAATAGGAACTGACCTCCGGAGAGAAAGAATTGATAAAAGCAAATAAATAGCCAGCCGAACGCCAGAACGGCCCTGGCAGGATTGAGCCCGGCCCACAGATTCCCCCCGCCGCAAGACCGGCGCAAAATCCCCCGTCCCTTGGCGGCGGTTCTGTAGAATCAAAGGGGGTATGCCCCCGCAGGGGAACTGCAAACAGCCCCGCTCCTGTATTCGCTTCCTTCTTTTAAGGATTCATATAGGTCGAAAGACCTCTGGTGTAAACATCGTACTGACAGTGCTTGAATTTACCGTTTTCGTCCGGCCCCCAATAGGTGTTAGAGCAGCCGAAGTAAGCGGCATGTTTTGACACCATCGCCTCATAATGTTCAGATGACTGATAATATCTGTCATAATATGCAACAGGTGTAACACCCTTAGCGAAGCAGCGTCCACATACGGTGTTCTCGGTTAGGGTGTCGGAACCTATAAGTTTAAGACAATTACGGGCGTCACGAGTATGCTGATTTAACCATTCGTGCGCCGTATAATTGCCGGTGTAATCCACCCAAGCGCGATAATTCGCAAATGCCAGGAACTCTGGGTCAAGCTTTACGGCAGCAACACCAGCTTCTTCACGATACTGGTTTACGTATTTGTATTCTAATTGTTGTAATATTGTGAGCTTCACGCACATCTGCAGAGGATGGCCATCCGAGACGGCGGGAACTTTAGATTCGGATTTCTGATTCAACGCCCAGTAAAAATAGTAGCACTCATAATGGTCGCCAAAGGCGTCAACCAGAGAAGGGTCACAGTTTTCCATATACGCTGCGACATTAAACGCCTTGCTGCCCTGGCGGCCTTCGTGGACGCCAACAGTCTGGAACTGTTCCAGGAGCAGGTCGTTATCGTTGTGATACAGCATAGCCAGCATGGGATAGTTTTCTTTGTAGAAGTCGGCATCGAACAGGACATCCCACATACCGGCTTCCCCTACAGCATCCACAAAGATCTGATATTCTTCACCGTAATCCCATACGACATCGTAAGGGTTGTGGCTGTCATCGCCGACATAGACGACACATTCCTGCCGGTCTGTTTCTACTTTTGCATTCATCTTCGTCAATTCTGCAACTTTTTCCACAGCATACACGGTATCAGTCTGGTTATTCTCAGGCTTTGTTGTTGGTGTACTGGAAGATGCACCGGAACCGGTCTGGCCCTTGGCGCGATTATAACGGTCCCTTGCCGAACTCCCGGACGACAGAGAGGACGTGCTGCTGGCAGAACTTGGTTCAACAGCGGGGGGTGTTTCGACAGCCTGGATGCTGGCCGGCACGGGCGGCTCTGTGGAGGGCGCTGCCCCAGTTGTGTTCGCCGGGGTGCATCCGTACAGGACAGAGAGCATCATTGCGGCCGTCAGAGGAGCGGTCAGTAACTTTGTCATCATTGCTTTCGTCAATAGCGATCACCTTTTTCAATATGTTTGTGTTATCAGTTCTGACAATGCTGCCGGATTTCATCTGGCTTTTTTGCGGGGGCGTTTCTGCTCCTTTTTACCTTCACTAAGCGTGTTCAAGAAGCGGCCCCCTGCGGGGTCCTGTCTTGAAGGAAAGCGAGTGCAGGGCGAAAGATACAGCGCTCCCGCGGGTGGGCAAAGGAGCAGTCTGGTTCCCGGCCGCGTGTTTGCTCTTCGATTTTAATAGGTGCAGAAAGAAAGTCCGCACTCCGTCTATAGGCGGTTGTTTTTTCACGCGTCCGGTTTTGCCAGATTGTGCGCCGGAGTGTTTCGCTCCCTGCGGGGAGCGACCAGGGGCGTCGCCCCTGGCCCTGTGCCCTAACGGGGCTATGCCCCTTCGGGTCCTCCGGACGTGGGCTGCGCCCAACATGGGCTACGCCCAGTCCTTTGAAAAGGGCGGCCCTAAATTTTAGACCCTTTGTCACGCAGTCGTTTACGTGGGTCCTGCCTGGAGTCTTAACGGCGTTTTGCCCAAAGCGCAAAATCGCCTCCCGCAACCTGGCAAGGGGTGTTACTGCCTTCCGCCTTCTGCTGCTTCCGACTCCAGGCACAACCCAAGCCAGCATACAACCGTTAGGCGCGAAGCGCCGGGGAGGGTGTGCCAGCGGGCGCCTGCCCGCCGGGTAGGGTGGGCCTGCCGTCTTAGCTGCGCTGATACCGGGGCGACAGCACCAGCAGCTCCGCCGCCTCTGCCGCCTCCCGCAGCGCCTCCGGCGGGATTCCCGCCTCCGCCTCCACCCGCGCAACCTCATCCCCCTTGGGCCGTGTCCGCGGATGCCGCGGCGTAAATACCGTGCAACAATCCTCATATGGTAAAATCGATGTCTCGAAAGTATCGATCTTCCTGGCAATCGCTACAATCTCGCTCTTGTCCATCCCAATAGCCGGACGCAAAACCGGCAACTCCGTCACACAGTCAGTAACCCCCAGGGCCTGTATCGTCTGACTGGCAACCTGCCCCAGGCTTTCCCCGGTAATGAGCCCCGAGCATCCCTCCCGTAAAGCGATGCTCTCCGCAATCCGCATCATCGCCCGGCGCATCAGCAGCGTAAAGTATTCCTCCGGACACCGGTCCCGCAGCTGCTCCTGAAGCTCCGTAAAGGGAACGATGAACAACCGTAGACGCCCTATGTATGGCAGCAGCTTTTCCCCCAGGGAGATGACCTTCTGCCGCGCCCGGTCACTGGTGTACGGCGGACTTGCAAAGTGAACCGCGATCAGCTCCAGCCCCCGCTTTGCCATCATGTATCCCGCCACCGGACTGTCGATCCCCCCCGAAAGGAGCAGGGCGGCCTTGCCCCCGGTCCCCACCGGGATACCTCCTGCCCCGGGCAGCTGCCGCTTGTGCAGGTAGGCCCCCTTCTCCCGGATCTCCACCGTCACCAAAACGTCGGGATCCTCCACATCCACCTTTAGATGGGGGAATTTGGAAAGAAGCAGTCCCCCCAGCTCCCGGCAGATCTCCGGAGACTTCATGGGGAAAGATTTGTCGCTTCGCTTGGCGTTTACCTTAAAGGTCCTGGCCGCCAAAAGATCCGACTCCAGGTACCCCGGGGCGGCGGCGCAGATGGCCTGCCAGTCTTTGGGGATCACCAGGGCGGGACAGAGGGCCGCAATGCCAAACACCGTCTGCAGCCGCTCCACCGCTTCCTCCATCCGAATGCCTTCGGTAAGGGGCTCCACAAAGACGGTGGACTGGCTTTTCCAGATATGGAACTTCCCCAGGGGCTCCAGCCGCCGCCTGGCGTTCTTTATCATAGCGTCCTCAAAGCTGCTGCGGTTCTGGCCCTTTAGGACCAGTTCCCCGCATTTTAATAGGATGATCTCCTTCACGATTTGCTCTCCCTTTTATCTTCTTTGTTACCGCCGCACCCGGGCCAATTCCCCGGCCCCCTTTTGGAGCCAGCGGCAGAATTCGTCGACTTCCTCCAGGGTGTTGTCCCGGCAGAAGCTGACCCGGATGGCGCTGTCCACCCGGCTTGGATCCAGCCCCATAGCGGTTAGGACGTGGCTCTTGGCGCCCTTGGAACAGGCGGAACCGCTGGAAACAGAGATCCCCTGGCGCTCCAGATAGTGGATCATCACCTCGGACCGGATCCCCGGCAGGGAGAGGTTCACTATATAAGGTGCGCTCTCTACCGGGGAATTGATGCAGGCCCCGGAAATTTTTTTTATCTGGTTCAGAAGCCGCTCCCGGAGGGCCTGGAAGTGGGCCATGTTCTCCTCCCGATGTTCCCACATCTCCCGGGCGGCCAGGGCCATGGCGCAGGCCCCGGGGGTGTTCTCGGTCCCTGGGTGAAAGCCGCCCTCCTGTCCCGATCCGTAATAGAGGGGCCGCAGGCGGGTGCCCTTTTTGACGTACAGCGCCCCGATGCCCTTGGGGGCGTGGATCTTGTGCCCGCTGATGGTGACCACATCCACCCCTTGGCCCGGCGGCCCCCAAAGGCCCGGGAGGACCAGCAGCTTGCCGAAGCCCTGAACGCAGTCGCAGTGGATAACCACTTTGGGATTTTTCCGCCGGGCGGCCTGGGCGATGGACAGCAGGTCATTTACCGCCCCGGTTTCGCTGTTGACCAGCATCACCGAAAGGAGGACGGTCCGCTGGTCCACCGCTTCCTCCACTGACTGGGGATCGACATTTCCCTGGGGGGTAGGGGGAAGGAGGACCGTTTCAAATCCGTTTTCCGAAAGATGCTTCACCGGGGCCAGCACCGACTCATGTTCCACGGCGGTGGTGACCACCTTGTTCCCACGCTTTTGGGCGGCCCGGGCCGCTCCCAGGACGGCCAGATTATTCCCCTCGCTGCCACAGGAGGTAAACCAGATCTCCTCCCGGCGGACGCCGGGCCCCAGGATGGCGGCCAGGTCCTCCCGGGCGGCGGCAAGGGCCTGCTCGGCCAGGAAGCCCTTCCGGTGCAGGGAGGAGGGGTTGCCGAATTCCTCCTG
This sequence comes from uncultured Angelakisella sp., assembly GCA_910585535.1. GTDB lineage: Bacteria > Bacillota > Clostridia > Oscillospirales > Ruminococcaceae > Angelakisella. The sequence goes on from CAJUFK010000129.1 coordinate 8,402, forward strand.
CATCAGTTCCAGGGCACGCTGGGCGGAGGAATTGCTGACCCGGGTGGTGGCGCTATTATCAAAATAGATTTCCAAAGGAGGGTACCTTCCCTTCTTCACGATGATTCCACAGTTATCACTAAGTATAGCGCAATTTTCCGGGAAGTTCAATCATTTCTCTGCTGGTTGAGCAAAAAAGTGTGCCGCACACCCTCCCCGGCGCTCCGCGGTGGGCTGGCGCCCACAGGCAGACCCTCCCCGGCGCTCCGCG
>CAJUFK010000130.1:0-5354 GCA_910585535.1 uncultured Angelakisella sp.
ACCTGAACAGCACGTTCCTCAACCTGATCGACGCCAACATCCGGGCCCAGATCAGGCAGGCAAAAATCCCGTACCGCCCCGGCAGCGGCACCAGCATGAACGTCAACAGCGGGGCGAACGGCCTGAGTGCGAAGATTTTCCTGCTGTCCAACATCGAGGTCGGCGGCCAGACCGATTGGAACTATATGCCCCACGACGGCGCAAGGCTGGCCTACTTCGAGTACGGCACCGGCACCTCGGCCAACAACAAGCGCCTTGCCTACCTGAACGGTTCGGCCGCCCTCTGGTGGCTCCGCTCCCCGCTCACCAGCAACTCCAACGGCGCTTGGTACGTCAGCTCCGTTGGCAACTCCAACCACGCGTACTACTGCTCGAGCACCTATGGCATCCGCCCCGCTTTGATACTTCCCTCTACACTCTTGGTCTCTGATGATGGCTCTGTGAGCACGAACACGGCCCCGAGTACGCCCGGAAGCATCAACGTCCCCAGCACGATCCAGGGCGGCAGCACAATCACGATTTCCTGGGGCAGCAGCACCGACGCCGAGAGCAACCTGGAGGGGTACATCCTGGAGCGCAGCACCGACGGCGGAAATGCGTGGTCGCAGATTTACCAGGGCACCAGCACCAGCACGACCAACACCGTGCCGTTTGGCACGGGGAGCGTAATGTACCGGGTGAAAGCCTATGACAGCGATGGGCTGTCGTCTGGCTACAAGACCAGCAGCCGGGTAACGGTGAAGAACAACACCGCACCGACCGCACCGAACGGGATCACGGTGCCGAATACCGTCCTGGGAGGCTCGACGCTCACCATTACATGGGGAGCGGCAGCCGACCAGGACGGTAACTTGTCCGGGTACAGCCTGGAGCGGCAGGTGGACGGCGGCTCCTGGTCTGCGATTTACTCCGGCAACACCTTGAGCTACACCGACACAATCACGAAGGGCTGGGCGAAGGTGGCTTATCGAGTCCGGGCCTATGACAGTGACAACGCATACAGCGAGTATGTCACGTCGCCGGAACGGACCGTGAACAACAACACGGCTCCGGCCATCACCTGCGGTTCCGCAAGCGGGAGTGACCTGGGGACGAAGGACTCCGGCTTCCAGGTCGGCTACTCCGTCAGCGATGTTGATGGCGATACTGTCACCGTGACTGAGGCCATCGACGGCGTGACCAAGCGGACGTTCCAGGCTACCCTGGACGGGAGCAACAGCTTCAATGTGACCGGGGAGTATTTCATGAAGCTGCTGAACGGCGGCCACACGCTGACCATCACCGCCGATGACGGGAAGGCCAGAACCGTACATTCCCTCACTTTCACGAAGGAAGTCACCGGGGCGTCTGTGACGCTGGAGGAGCCCATGGAGGCGGACGACCAGATCACGATTTGCGTCCTGTCCGTGGCTGGCTTTATCCCCTCCGACGCCGAGTACAAGGTGGAAGTCACGAACAACGCTAACGATGACACGCCGGTGTGGGAGGACTGCACCACTGAGGTGAAGGCTGGCGCCAACTATGTCTTTGAGAACAAGACCGCCGCCAATGGGTTTGCCTTCAACTTCCGTGTGACGGCTGAGCGTGGAGAAAGCGGCATCGGCGGCTATATCACGTCTGTGCAAGGAGGTTTTCAGTAATGGGGCTGAGAGTTATTCGCAGAGACAGTGTCCGTGGGCTGAAGATGAGGAAAGCTGGCATTACTCCGCCTAATGATTGGAATGATGCAGGGCAGGTTCGGACAGCAAAGTGCCAAGAGGTCAGCAAGGCTTGCTCTGCTGTTATTTCCGCCGGAGTTGATGTGGAACTCTCTGGAGGCACCCAGCACTTCAGCTTGGAGACGCACGACCAGACCAATATCGACTCGATGTTCACGGCGGTGAACCTGGGCGCCACGGAGTACCCGTACCATGCGGACGGGAACAAGTGCGTCATGTACCCCGCCAAGGACATCATCACCCTGTATGTGGCCTACAAAAGCTACGTCACGCAGCAGACTACCTACTGCAATTTCCTGCGGGTCTGGATCAACCGTGAAACCGACCCCGAGGTCATTGGGAGCATCGTCTACGGTAGCGAGCTGCCCGACGACCTGAAGGCTGAGATGCAGGCCGTCTTGGAGGCTGCCAGTGCCCAGATTCAGGGCATCATCGGCACTCCGAGCTTCAAGTAAGGAGAAAGCATGATGAAAACGGCGCTGAAATTTGCCGTCCTCGCTTTGTGCGGGGGCGGCACCTATTTTGCTATCGAGATGATCTGGCGGGGGCATAGTCACTGGACAATGGCTGTCCTCGGCGGGATTTGCTTTGTGCTGATAGGCGGCATAAACGAGTTCTTCCCCTGGGAGATGCCTTTGGCGTTGCAGGGGGTAATCGGCGCCGCTGTAGTCACAGTTCTTGAGTTCTTCTCTGGTGTGATTTTGAACCTCTGGCTTGGACTCGGAATCTGGGACTATTCGGGTCAGCCGCTCAACCTGCTTGGTCAGATCTGCGCCTTGTATAGCATTTTGTGGATACCGCTTGCCGCTGCGGCGGTCATTCTGGACGACTGGCTCCGGTACTTCATGTTCGGTGAAGAGCGTCCAACCTACAAACTGTTTTGAGAGGTAGATGAACGATGGGGTTTAGTGAGTTTATGATTGCCCTGGTACTCGCCGTTGCCGGCGGAGCGGCCGGGGCTGCCGTCATCAACGGGATCAATGAGCGGTGGAAATTCAAGGCCAGCCGGAAGGCGGCCAAGGAGGATCGCCAGGAGGAGAAGGAAGACCGCACCGAGAAAATCGAGGAGAAGGTCAAAGAGCTCAAAGAAGAGGAAAGTGCGTGGAAGAAGGAGATCGAGAAGAAGCTGAAAGATCTCGATACCCAGAACACCGCTGAGAATGAGGCGCTGCGGGTGATCCTGCTGGACCGCATCCGCCACCTTGGGCAGAGCTACATTGCCGCCGGAGAGATCGACTTTGACGACCGGCGCATTTTCCACATGATGCACAGCGTGTACCATGACGGCCTGGGCGGGAACGGCGACGCCGACCTGGTGGTCGAGGCCGTGGACGAGCTGCCGCTGAAGCAGTAACAAGAAGGTGAGGTGGAAGACGTGAGAGATCTCATCATCACAGCCGCCGTGTCCTTCCTGGTCGGCGTCCTGATTGTCTTCCTGCTGCTTGCCTCCGTATCATCTATCCGCCGGAGGTCTGGCGAACGGAGAAGCGCTGGGGCGGCGACGCCCAGGGAGAGACGCAGGGTGCCCCTGCAAAAGCCGAAGACCTCGACCGTCGTGCTGGTGTTCGTCGCTGTGTTCGTCCTGTTGTTCACCAATCGGATGATCGAGCTGTACGAGGCCACCGGCGGCATCCCGGATACACTGGTCGTCAGCGTTTTTGGCATCTGCGGTGGAGAGTGCGGCGCCCTGAGCTGGATTCGCACCTCCAAAGAGAAGCACCGGGATCGGAAATGGGAAGCTGAGGACCGGAAGCGGATGGAGGAGGAAGCGAAGCGCCAGGCTACGGCTGATGACCTGGAGCCGTCTTTCACCGCAGACCGAGAAAAGGACAGGCCATAAAGGAGTGATTTGAATGGCTCTTACAGGCACGACAAATGAAGAGAAAATCTGGAACTACCTGAAGGCGCAGGGCATGACCGATGCGGGAACCGCCGGCCTGATGGGGAACCTCTACGCCGAGAGCGGACTCAGACCGAACAACCTGCAAAACTCCTACGAGGGGAAGTTGGGCATGGCTGACGCCGAGTACACCGAACTGGTGGACAAGGGCAGTTACACCAACTTCGTCCGGGACAGCGCAGGCTACGGCCTGTGCCAGTGGACATACTGGAGCCGCAAGGAGGCCCTGCTGGCTTACGCCAAGGCCGCCGGGAAATCCATCGGCGATCTGGAGATGCAGCTTGGCTTCTTGATGAAGGAGCTGTCCAGCGGTTACAAGGCGGTGCTGACCGTGTTGAAAACCGCAACCACCGTCCGGGCTGCCTCTGATGCTGTCCTGCTCCAGTTCGAGCGGCCTGCTGACCAAAGCGAGACAGCAAAGGCCAGAAGAGCCGGATTTGGGCAGAAGTATTTTGCCAAGTACGCCGCAAAGGAGGGGCAGAGCGTGAGTTTTGTGCCCAGGATGACCCGGCCGGAGGCCGGGAACAAGTATTACATTACAAAGGCCGCCGGGGGTTACTCTGACGCCGTGAAAGGGAGTCCCACCGATACGGCCTGCAATGTGCTGTCGAACTGCGTGGGCTACGCCTACGGACGGTTCAACGAGATCATCGGGGAAGGTGCCTGTAAGCACCTGCGCCCCGTGAACGCTGAGAACTTCATCCAGTACAAAGGCGCACTGGAGGTAGGCCAGGAGCCTCGCCTGGGAGCCTGTATGGTCTGGCAGAAGGGGGCCACCCTGAAGGGAACCGACGGAGCCGGCCATGTCGCCATTGTGGAGAAGATCATCAGCAAAACGGAGATTGTCACATCCGAGAGCGGCTGGAAAGCATCCAAGCCGTTCTGGACGCAGACCCGGAAGAAAGGGAGCGGCAACTGGGGCCAAGGGAGCGGTTATAAGTTCCTGGGCTTCATTTACAACCCGGCCCCGTGCTGCAAGGGGGGAGTTGCTACGACGGGCGGTGACACCGCAGGCGACACCACCCAGAACAAGCCCACCCCGGTCTCCGGCCTCAAGGTCGGCGACACCGTGGACTTCACCGGAACCACGCACTATGCCAGCTCCAACTCCACGAGCGCCGTGGCCTGCAAGCCCGGCCGGGCCAAGGTGACGGCAATCTCTGCCGGTGCCAAGCATCCGTACCACCTGGTCAGGGTGTCCGGCGGCAAGTCCACGGTCTATGGCTGGGTCAACACGGCGGACATCGTCGGTACATCCAGTGTGGCCGATGTGGCGGTATACACAGTCGCGGCAGGTGATTCCCTGTGGGGGATTGCCCAGAAGCGGCTCGGAAACGGAAATCGGTACAAGGAGATCATGACCCTGAACGGGCTGACCTCCACGACCATTCACCCCGGCCAGAAGCTGAGGCTGCCATCGTGAGCGCCGTGTGCTCGGTGTGCGGGAAAGTGATCCAGGAGGTTCACCCCTGCCCGTACAACCGCAGAGAGATCTACACCTGCGACGAGTGCTGCGAGAAGTGCTTCAGGGGTGAGCCGTTTCCGTGCCGGGAGCACGAATTGAGGTTCCCGAAGCCGTAAAGTTAGGCCGCTGTGCCGAAGAATTAGGAGGAGTAATCAATGAACGTATTTGACATCCTTGAAATCGTCATCGTTGCGCTGTGCGCAATCACCTACGGTTTCATGCTCTACTTCAAGGTCAAGGGGAATGTCCTCGGCGCAGTGAGTGAGCTTAT
>CAJUFK010000130.1:5454-8633 GCA_910585535.1 uncultured Angelakisella sp.
GAGTACGGCGTTGAGCTGAACGGCGCCACCAGGCGGGATGACATCGTGAAAGCGATCCTGGTGGAGCTGCTGAAGAAAGCGTAAACGGGCTTTGACCTCCGGCCCGATGCGCCCGCTGTGCAGAGGGCTTGCGCCCCCTCGCCGGCCCTGGAAAACTGCATAGCGGTATAGAGAGCACCCCCGTTTCGGCTTCGGCCGGAGCGGGGGTGTTTTTGCGTTTTGTGACCGAATCACCAAGTAACGCCGAAAACACCCCGCCAAATCAGCGTACAGGACCGTGAACGGATGTTAGCCAGTTGGTAATACACTTTCCTATCCGAAGCTAAAAGCCCGTCAGAGGCCGTTTATGGGCCAACCAGAGCAAAAATCGTAAAATATACATATAAATAAGCGGATATATAGAAAATAGCTGAATTTCTTGAAAAAAATATGCGTAAACACTTGACAAAGGTAGGTAATGTAGTATAATAACATCATAAGATAACCAGATGGATAACAGTTGAAGCCAGACGGAGCGGCCGACAAGCCGAGGAGGTAGCGAGATGCTGAAAGACGTGCTGAGAACTATCAAGAACGATATGTGGGATACCCTCAGCAACAAAAAGTACGTTCAGGCTCAGATCAAGAAGCTGACGGCCGAAATCGAGAGGGAGCGGAAGGAAGCTCTCGCTGAATACATGGATCTGCCGGAGGATGAGCACAGAGCCTACTTGTTTAGAACTACCAACGAGGCGTATGACAAGCGGCTTGCAGACGCTATCGACTACGCATACAGCCGGTGGCATAACGACCAGTCCTACTACCTGATTTACAAGGACGGCAGCGAAGTTGTCATCAGCGCAGAGGAGATCCTCGGCGGCGTAAAGTTCCCGAAGGTGTCCGACGTTGTGTATGCGGAGATGTCCAGCGCAGACGACCACATGGACACCGAGACCGGCGACCTCTTTTGGTACTCCGATGAGAGAATGGAAGCCTGCGGTTGGAATTACGAGATTGAGGATGATCGCAGGTGGCAGTACGAGACAGCGATCCAGTTTAAGTTCGGCACCGAGTGGGCGCAGCGGTGGAGACAGATGCACCCGGAGTTCGTACCCGTGGAAATCTGAAGCACGACAAGCCAAGACAGGAATCAAGAATGACCAACAGATCAAGGAGGTATATCTGATGAAAAAGTTTTTTGAAAAAGTGCGCGAAGCCCGGAAGGTTTTGGAGAACACCGACAGCGAGAAGGTTTCTTTCGTGCTGGAAGCGTATGGAGCCTACACCGAGGAGGCCGCTCAGATGAACGATGAGCTGGAGTTCACCGGAAACCCGGAAGCGACGAAGCTGGACTTTCTCATCGTTGCCGTGACGGAAAATGTCATGACCGAGGAAGAGTTTGAGGAAATCTGGGCGGCGGTCAATATTCTGTCTCTGGCCAGCACCCCTTGCTGACCCACCTGATGAGAGCCGGACAGCGACCGGCCGAAACCACCCGGCAGCCAGTCGGGGAGGTAGTGGGAAGCTGAAGCGTCCCCAAAACAGGAGGTACTCTCAATGAGCATCAAGAAAGTGTACGCCATCGGCACCAGCGGTTTCACCACCTACGCCATCCACACCGAGGAGATGTACCTGTGGCGGTTCGAGAACTGCCGGGTCGTCACCAAGGCCGAGTACCAGAAGGCCCGCAAGGACGGGATGCCGAGCTGGGGTGAGCGGCAGACCAAGATGAAGATGGAGGACTCCATCTACAACCGCAAGAACAAGCGCCGCAAGGAGGCCCGCCCCACCTGATGGGGCGGCGCCTCCGCCATCCACGGTATGGCAGCAAGTGCCCAAAATACATATTGAGGAGGATGTGTCAATGAACAAGACCGAGATGAAGAAGGCGGCCCAGGACGTGATTGTCCAGCACATGGCGGCCGTGACCGGCAGCGACGACTTCGAGGCGTTTGCCGAGGAGGTGGGGGACCGCAATATGGCCGAGGCAATCATCAAGGCTCAGATGGACCGGGTGGCCAGGATGTTCGGCTACAAGGAGGCGTGGTTCGGATGAATGATGGCACAGACCGTAATGCAGAACAGAAAATCACGCTCACACAGTTGGATACCATCCTCTCGCCGGCGTCGCCCGTCACCTACTGGCAGGATGGAATGCCGGTGCAACGGAGGGACATCTTCGACGACTGTGAGGTGGTCTCCGTGGAACTGGATGACCAGGTCATAAACGGGAGACTGAGACCCTGCATTGCCGTATATGTCGGCGACAGGATCAAAAAGTGAGGATGATAAGATGTTAAAACCAACAAAGCACGCTACCACGAACTTCAAGATGTTGGTGCCGTTCCTTGATGAGGTTGACCGTTGCGGAGGAAGCATTACCATGACAAGGGAAGGGCTGATGCCCCTGTCAATCGAGGATCTGGGCTACACCTTTGAGGGACGCAAGGTCTATGGCATGATGCACTTCTATACCCAAGCGGGGGACATGATGCGTGACCCAGACATGACCTTCGCCGTTGATCGTGAAAAGGGAACGGTAGAGCCGTTGACCTACCAGCAGGACAACATGGGCCTGTACCAGGAGGTCTACTCCGAGGACGGCAAGCGATACAAGCCCAAGCTCCGCACCGATTTGGATAACTTCCTGTGGCAGTGGATGAAGAACATTTTGGAGCAGGGATTTGACCCTGCGAAAAAGGAGGGAAAATGATGAAGCGAAAGAAACGAAAGACGGTCTGGGCCTATTTGGACGGGGAGCCGCTGGTCGATGTGGTCCAGGCGGCCCTCGACAATAACATGATGGTCGACGACCTGAAGAAGAAGTTGGCCGAGGAGAACCCAGGTCATAAGGTGACATTCTCTGTTGTGCCGGAGGGCAGAAAGACGGGGGCGTGATGATGACCAGATGGGAAAGGCTCCGGGAGAAAGCGGTGAAGCACAATGCAATCGTCGATAAGCTGGAGGCGGCTGGGTTCATGTATTGCTCGGGCATTATCTTTACCGGCGAATCCTTCAACCGGGAGACGTATACTTGGCAGCCGGACAGCCAGCGCATCGGCGAGTTGGTCTGGGATGGCGATGAGTGGGTGGTGAAACCGTATGAAGGTTTCGCGCATCTGCTTGAAGGCGTTTGCGGCTTTACCCAAAACGGAGGAGGCGAAAGCGATGAGCCCTGAGCTGGCGGAAGAGGGCGTTGT
>CAJUFK010000131.1 GCA_910585535.1 uncultured Angelakisella sp.
TAGCTTTTATCTATTTCGCACTTATTGTCGATGCCCTTATGTGAACAGACCCTAAAAGTCGGCGATACGCACGCTACGCGTGCTGGCGCTGCTGCGCATCGCCCCGTCTCATTGAAAAACTAATTTCAATATGATTTGTCTGATTTTACTTGGTATTTCATATAAGAGATCCGCAAATGGTCTCCGGTTTCCTGGGCCTGCCGCCATTCCTGCCACAGCCGGAGCACCTGCTCCAAATGCTCCTGGATCTGGCCGGCAACTTCCCGGAGGCCGGACTTCTCAAAATAGGCGTCCAGATAGGCTTGTTCCTGCTTTTCGCAGTCTTCCCGGCATTTGTGGATCGCTTGTTTTCTCTGGCTTTCCAACCACTCTGTGATTTCTCTCTTTGTCATAGGGATCTTCCTTTCATTGTCTCAATTTCCCGCTGCTACTCCTGGATGATCCCATAGAGCCGCAGTATATCCTCTCTGGCTTTCATGTAGTTGAAGCAGACCGGTTTCTCATCGGGGTAGTGTTCCAGCAGTTCTTCCAGGGAGGTGAGCGCCGCCGCTTTATGTTCCGGCATAGGACCGCCCCCTTTCCTTTACCGATTCGGTGGGGATACCTGCATAGTCCTCCCCGTTCAGCGAAATGGTAAGCTGGCCGTCCTCCAGGGCGGCGACAGTTCCCATAGCTCCCCTGGGAATATAAACGGTGCGGGTATCCTCTACGATGACCACTGGTTCAAGCAAAACGATCTGGGAGCCTATGGTCATGCCGCCACCGCCCATCTGCCGTTAGGTACCTGCCGAAGCAGTTTGGTATTGGCCAGGTAAAAGACCTGGGAGGTGTTCTTAGGCGGCACGGTGTTGTAACGGATACCCAGGACGCAGATGGAATGAGCGTTCACCTGGAGGCGGAAGGTACAGTTATTCCGCCGGTCGATGAGGGCAACGGTATCCCCAATGCGGATATGGTTGATAAAGGTTTTCGCCACCGACCGCCTGGACAAGGTCTGGCACAGGTCTGAGATGATCCCTGGCAGGCGCACAGCGGCGCCTGGCCGGCAGTCGGACAGGCATCCGGCGCCGATGAAAACTTCCATGGTCTCTCCCGACATAGTGATGGTGTTGACAGTTTCCTGCATGATTCACAGCTCCTTTTCAAAAATAGAAATGCGGGGCAGCAAAATGCTCTTGCATCCTGCTGCCCCGCGCGGGTGGATTGACTGGGTAGTGCGGTCCTCCTTTCCTGCTCTGGATCTTTTATCTTATCTATGTCAATCGGAGGGGGATAGCCTCTCCGAAAAATAACCTGGCTGAAAAACAAAAAAGGCGCAGTACGCCCGATAGTGGGGGTACTGCGCCTGGGAAAACTTCTTACAGCAGCATCGAAGCTGCAGCCTGGGGGATTCGGCGAGGAATCCTGAAGACTATTGCAAATACAGTATATAGTATTTATTTCAGAAAGTCAATGCTGTATATTGTGTATTCATTTCAATTCCATTCTTTTGCCAACAAAAAATCCCGGATATTGCGATGCTTGATCCCATCCCGGCTCATATCCAGTTCGTCCATCGTAACAACGTATTTGGGAAAGTTGTCTTTAATGCTGTGATAAGCGCCAAATTCCCGATCGATCGTATCTTCCGACGCAAGCAGATATGCGACCTGTACATAGAGCTTTTCGTTTCGTTTATCACAAACAAAACCAACTTCTCTTTCTCCTACACGGCCAACGGTGACCGTATAACCACGTCGGAGCAGTTCTATGTAGATAATATTTTCAAGGACCAGGTTGATGTCTCTTGTATTGCCGCCAAAGACCGCCTCCCGGATGCCATGATCCGCGATATAATATTTTTCGTTGGAGGAAAGGATCTGTTTCCCCTGTACCTCCTGCCGTTTTACTTGATAGAACAGATAAGCGTCGCAGCAGTATTTGATATAGTTTAAGATCGTTTCCACCGCCACCGTGCGCTGTTCGCTTTTGAGAAATTTTGCCAAAGAGGATGCGGAAAATGTTGTCCCCATATTTGCCATCACATAGGCGATGATCCGTTCCAGCAGATCTACGTCCCGTACTTTATACCACTTTACAATGTCCTTGAGCTGAACAGAATTAAACAGGTCGGTGAGATATTGCTTAGAGGGTTCTTCCTCGTAATGAAGATTTGCAAGGTAGGGCATCCCGCCGGCAAGAAGATACTTTTGGAAACACTGCTGTATGGTACTCCCTGGGTCTATCGTATGATACAATTCCAAAAACTCTCCAAAGGAGAAAGGGTAGATGACAAATTCCACATAACGGCCGCCCAGATAGGTCGCCAGTTCGCCAGAAAGGAGCTTCGCATTGGAGCCGGTAATATAGATGTCACAGTCCAAAGCAATACGAAGGGAATTGACACACCTTTCCCATCCGGCCACTTCTTGTATCTCGTCAAAGAAAAGATAGATTTTTCCTTCAATTTCTCCGGCTCTTTTTAATATCTCATCATGCAAGGCTTCAGCTGTGTGCAGGTGAGAAAACCTCATATCTTCAAAATTGATGACAATAAACTGGGAGGGACAAATACCAGTTTCCAACAGTTCTTCTTTGATCAGTTCCAACATGACCGACTTCCCGCTGCGGCGGATACCGGTCATCACTTTGATAAGCTCCCCCCCAATAAACGGGCGGATGCGGCTCATATAGCCTTCTCGTTTTATCATAAAGGTAACGCCTCCTTTTCTCCGTTGTTTATAGTATATACAGGTTATAACTTGAAATCAACTTGAAAATTAAATTTTATCAGTTATAACTGATGTTTTTCGTAAGGAATCGCCCCGGCAACATTTCGTGACCTGAGGCGGCTCTGCCAGAAACCGATTTATGACCTACGCAACCCTGCTTCCCTGTCCCTCCCCGAACAGCTGGGGAGGCAGGATGCTCCCTGCCGCTGCCACGCCGTTCTGAAAGGCGGTAGCCCCGGTCTGCACCGGGTACCCCTGCCCCGTCGGAGCTTGGGGAGTCTGCTGGGGATACCCCTGGACAGGAGCGCCCGGCATTCCCGCCGGATACCCGGCGAGAGCCTGCCCCTGAACGGGCTGGGAGTACCCCGGAACGGGAGCAGACCCTGGCGTAGCACCCGGAATAGACGTCGCTTTCCTCCCAAATGTCGTTGCGGTTGATGTCCACGATCTGAGGCCGCCGAATGGCAGAGGCATTAAGGAACCAGTGCCCGGCGTACTCCTCTCCCTTCTCGGCGCACTCGGCGTCACCATCCCGGAGGGGGACCTTGAAGTTGGAAGGAAGGGCAGCGCCCCAAAGTCCCTTCTGCTGGCCCTGGATGATTGCGTTCTGAAGGGCAGTATTGAACAGCTGGATGGTCTGCTGGTCGGTTTTGGGGATCAGCAGACTGGTGCTGAATTTCTCCGCCCTCTGGTTTTCTTCGTCGGCGGGACGGGGCGTCCACAGAAAGGCATAGGTGAGCCGGGCCTTGCCAGTGGTGAATCTGGTGGGAACAGTGTTGTTAGCCATTTTTTCAACCTCTTTCTTTTTTCTCGTGTTGAGCGTACATCTATGTCAAGCCTCTCGGCCTTATTCCACAGGCAAAGCCCAGGTGATATAAAAGGCGTATTCCGTAGTCTGGGGAAGGACCTGCAAGCTCCGCACCTCTTTTTTGAGGGCATCCCACTGGTCCTCCGGGGGAAAGTCCTCGATCTGCTGTACCAGGTCGCAGGTATTGATCTTGTGGTTGGACAGTTCACCTATGACGGCCTGTATCTCATCACGCCCTGATCCCCGGAACCAAAGGGATGCCTCGTATTCCTCCTGCTCCTCTTCCGAAAGTTCGATCAGATACGCCAGGGCATTCTTGGCAGATTTCTCAATGGTGGCGAAATTCCGGTAAAACCAAAGGCTCCCTGCCGCCAATGCCAGCGCCGCCCCAAAGGGCGGAGTTACCAGAAGACGGAGCAGAAAAGTGAAAAACGCCATCTCCCAAAAGGAGAAGCGGACGACCTTGACGCTTACCGTCTTGACCCCTTCCCAGGCCTTTTTGCGAATCATCTCCATGGTGTTGTTCTTCTTTTCCGGTTCTTTTTTCATGTCAGTCACTCCTATTCCGCAAAACAAAAAGGCATCTATCCGCTTACACGCATAAATGCCTGATCCAACAAATGTTATTCCTCGTCCAACTGGTACAGGTCGATCACCTGGTCTAATTGGTCCTCCTCCTGGCGGTTCGCAGGAACCGCCGGAGCGACGGGCAGCGGCTCCTTCGAGCGGGCGGGAAGATTCTCCCGCACCGGCTTTTTGGGCAGAAAACCGTGATAACTCGCCAACCGAATTTCCTCCAGCTGCCGGTAGTCCGGCCCGTAGGGATGCTGCTCCAGATACGCTTCCAAAGCCGCCGTAATAAAGGCCGTCTTATACTTGCCCTTGATGATGGACAGGTATTCCGCTGCCCGTTGTACCGGAAGTCCGTAGTGCTTTCCGGCTAAAAGAAAAAAGGCGCAGTACGCCCAATAGTGGGGGTACTGCGCCTGGAAAAACTCTTACAGCAGCGTCGAAGCTGCGGACTGGGGGATTCGCTTGGGAATATCAGGGTTTCATAGTCCGCACCGATGAGTAAGTTTTTTATGGAACGGACAAACCCACTATTTCCCACTTTCTCCATAGTTAGCTAAAACCCTTGCCGACGGATCATCCACATCGCAGCCCTCCCAGCTTCGGTTGGGCATCCAGAAGTCTACAACCATCTCCGCTTGCCCAGGATAATACTTCTCGAAAATCTCCCGATACAGAAGCGACTCTTTGGTAAAGGGCCTGGCGTGGTCATACTGCCTGCGAAGGGACTCAAACTCCCCGTCGGTATATTTTGATACGGCGTATTCCTTCAGATAATCCACCATCGAATGCCCCACCGCATCAGAGAATGCGGCCTTTTCCCGCCAGAGGATATCATCAGGCAGAACCCCCTGCCCCTCAAAGGCGTGGCGCAAGAGATATTTTCCCTTGCCGTACCGGTTTACCTTCATCTCCGGGGCAAGGTTCATCACATACTTTACAAAATCAAGATCGCCGAATGGCACCCGTGCTTCCAGGGAATTGACCGAGATGCATCGATCTGCCCGAAGCACATCGTACATATGCAACTCCCGGACTCGTTTCTGCGCCTCCTTCTGGAACGCCTGGGGGGTGGGTGCGAAGTCAGTGTATTTGTACCCGAACAGCTCGTCGGAAATTTCCCCGGTAAGGAGGACTCGGATGTCCGTCCGCTCGTGGATGGCCTTGCAGACCAGATACATCCCCATGCTGGCACGGATGGTGGTGATGTCGTAGGTTCCGAGAATTTCGATGACCTTTTCCAGAGAACCGATGACCTCATCGGGGGTCATGTAAACCTCGGTATGGTCGGCTCCGAGGAAAGCCGCCACCTGCCTTGCGTATTTGAGGTCGATGGCGTCCTCGCTCATGCCGATGGCGAAGGTGCGGATAGGCGCTGCGCTCTCCCTGGCCGCGATGGCGCAAACCAGGGAGGAATCCAGCCCGCCGGAAAGGAGAAAGCCTACCTTGACATCGGCGACTAAGCGTTTTTTGACCCCTGCGACCAGTTTTTCCTGGATATTTTTACAAGCGGTTTCCAAATCGACACGGCAGACGGCATCCACCGCCGCGATATCCGAATAGCGGACGAACCGCCCATCCTTCCAGTAATGCCCCGGCGGGAAAGGCATGATTTTGTCAGCGAGGCCTACAAGATTTTTTGCCTCGCTGGCAAAGAGGACCACGCCCTTCGCATCGTACCCATAGTAGAGCGGACGGATGCCGATAGGATCCCTGGCAGCGATATACTCGCCTGTGGTTCCGTCATAAAGGATGCAGGCAAATTCCGCATCCAACATGGAAAACATTTCCACGCCATACTCCCGGTACATGGGAAGGAGTATCTCGCAGTCGCTGCCGCTTTGGAAGAGGTAGCCCTTTTGGATGAGCTTTTCCCGTTCCTGTTCAAATCCGTACAATTCTCCGTTACAGACGGCGAAGCTTCCGTCCAACTCAAATGGCTGCATCCCTGCCGCCGTCAGCCCCATGATGGACAACCGATGAAAGCCCAAAAGGCCCTTGCCAGTGTCGATCACCCGGCTGTCGTCCGGTCCTCTGGAAACGGTGCGTTCAAATCCTTCTTGGAATTTTTCCGGTTCGGCGGTATCGCCGCAGTAACCCATGATAGAACACATAGTCAAAACCTCTTTGTTGGTTATGTCACTCCACATCCTGGGGCGCGTCATAGCCTTCTTCTCCGGTGCGAACCTTGATAACATTCTCCACACCGTAAACAAAAATCTTACCGTCGCCAAAGTCAGATTTTCCGTTTTTCACCCAGGTGTAGATGAGCGTCGTACAGATGGCCACGGCCGGCGCGATGGTGATGAGAAAGATAGAGCAAACCCCGCCTGCAAGCGGCGCCGATCACAAACCAAAATTCTACAGTCATGCCGCTTGTCTCCTTTTATTTTACTCCGAACAGCAGATCCCCATAGGTCGGGAAGGGCCAATAACTCCTGGCGACCATCAACTCCGCCTTGTCGCAGGGGCTACGCAGCTCGCTCATCACCGGGAGGATCGTATCCCGGATCATAACGGCCTCCGCAACGATGTCCTCCGCCCCTTGGAGTTTTACAAGGGCGGTGTCCATTTCCCCTGCCTTCTCCCCAATCTCGTCCAGTAGTCTGGAAAGTTTTTCCACAAGACCTGTTTCATAACCGCAGGTCAAAGCGGGGGAGACCGCCTTCTTCGCCGATGCCGCCCTGGCCAGGTCGGCGGCGTAAGCCTCAATGGCCGGGGAGATGATCGTCCGGGCTATATCCACCATCGTGTTGGCCTCAATAACCACGCTCTTGCAGTAGTTTTCCAGCATGATGTCCCGGCGGGAGCGAAGTTCGTCCACCGAGAAAACACCCAGCGAGGTCAGCATATCCACATTTTTCTTGTCCAGCAGATGGGGCATACAATCCGCTGTCGTGCGGTAGTTTAACAACCCGCGCTTTTCGGTGGCCTCTTTGATCCAAGCATCGTCATACCCGTTGCCATTGAAGATGATCCTCTTATGGTCCTGGATGGTCTTTTTTATCATGGCGTGGAGTGCCGTCTCGAAGTCCTCGGCTTTTTCCAGTCGGTCTGCGTAAACGCGCAGACTTTCCGCCACCGCGCTGTTGAGCATGATATTGGCGCAGGCGATACTGTTGGAGGACCCCAGCATCCGGAACTCGAATTTATTCCCAGTGAAAGCGAAAGGCGAGGTCCGGTTGCGGTCGGTAGTGTCCCGATTGAATTTGGGAAGCACATCCACCCCAAGGCGCATCTGGGTCTTTTCCGCGCCCCGGTAGGGGGCGTCGGTCTCGATGGCCTCCAGAACGGCGGTCAGCTCATCCCCCAGGAAGATGGAGATAACGGCGGGAGGCGCCTCATTCGCACCCAAGCGATGGTCATTCCCGGCTGTGGCAACCGAAAGCCTCAGTAAATCCTGATAATCATCCACCGCCTTAATGACGGCGCAGAGGAACAGCAGGAATTGAGCGTTTTCGTGGGGGGTCTCTCCAGGAGAAAGCAGATTCTGCCCACCGTCGGTGGAAATAGACCAGTTATTATGTTTTCCGCTGCCGTTGACCCCGGCGAAGGGCTTTTCGTGCAGGAGGCAGACAAGGCCGTGTTTCGCTGCCACCTTCTGCATGATCTCCATCGTCAGCTGGTTGTGGTCAGTGGCGATGTTGGTGGTGGTGTAGATAGGGGCCAGCTCATGTTGGGCTGGAGCAACTTCGTTATGTTCCGTTTTTGCCAGGATGCCCAGCTTCCAAAGTTCCTCGTTGAGTTCCTCCATATACGCCGCTACTCCTGGTTTAATAACCCCGAAGTAGTGGTCGTCCAGCTCCTGGCCCTTGGGCGGTTTTGCCCCGAACAGCGTCCGCCCGGTAAAGCGCAGGTCGGGACGCTTCTCGTACATCTCCCGAGTGACCAGGAAGTACTCCTGCTCCGGCCCCACCGCGGCCACCACCCGCTTCGCCGTATCGTTGCCGAACAGACGGAGGATACGCAGGGCCTGGCGGCTCAATACCTCCATCGACCGCAGCAGCGGTGTTTTCTTGTCCAGGGCGTGGCCGCCGTAGGAACAAAACGCGGTGGGAATGCAGAGGGTTTTGCCCTTAATAAAAGCATAGGAGGTAGGGTCCCAGGCGGTGTAGCCCCTGGCCTCGAAGGTGGCCCGCAGCCCGCCGCTGGGGAAGGAGGATGCGTCCGGCTCCCCTTTGATGAGCTCCTTGCCGGAAAACTCCATGATGACGCTGCCGTCCGGAGAGGGTGAAATAAAACTATCGTGCTTCTCCGCCGTGATGCCGGTGAGAGGCTGGAACCAGTGGGTGAAATGGGTGGCCCCATGGTCCACCGCCCAGACCTTCATAGCCTGGGCTACGGCGTTGGCCACGCCGATGTCCAGCTCCTTCCCCTCATCGATGGTTCTGCGGAGAGAGGCGTACACATCCGCCGAGAGGGTGGCCCGCATGACGCGGTCATCGAATACCAGACTGCCAAAAATTTCGGATACGCTACTCATCTTCAAAACTCCTTTTTCCCAAATATTA
>CAJUFK010000132.1 GCA_910585535.1 uncultured Angelakisella sp.
CCCGGTGCTTCGCACCTAACGGTTGTGCCGGGACTTAGGTTGTGCCTGGAGTCGGGAGCAGTAGGGGGCGGAAGGTTGCAATCCCCCTTTGCCAGGTTGCGGCGGGCTGGGCCGCCTTGTTTCTGGTTGTGCTTTTTGTTATAATATGGCTTGGAGGACCCGCTTTTCTAGCCCTCCCTCTTGTTCTGAAAGGAGGCCCCGCCATGTCCCAAAAGAAAAAAATCCTGCTCCTGGGCGGACTGCTTATGGACCGCTACGTCCGTACCGACCAGTACCCAAATCGGGGAGAGGATACCCTCATTCGGGAGGAATTCCTCCGGGTGGGAGGCTGCCCCTTTAATGCCGCCTCCACCCTCGCCGCCTTGGGCGCGGAACCGGTGGTCTATTCCGCCTTGGGAGAGGACGAAATGGCCCGGGAGATCCGCCGGACCGTGGAGGAAACCGGCCTCAGCCAGGAAGCCCTGTATACCCTCCCGGGGGAACAAACCGGTTACTGCATGATCGTCCTGGACAGCCAGGGGGAACGGACCTTTTTTACCTTCCGTGGCTGCGAAGGCCACTTCGACCCCGGCAGAATTTCCCCCTCCCTTCTGGAAGATACCGCCGCCATCTTTGTCACCGGCATCTATCTGCTCTATCCCCAGTGGTCGGAACGAGCCGTCTCTTTTTTGGAACGGGCCGCAGGGCAGGGGATCCCCATCCTTTTTGATCCGGGCTCCCTCATCGGGGAGATGGACCTGGACCTCCTTTGGCGGGTGGTGAAAACAGCGGGAATCGTCACCCCCAACCAGTGGGAACGCCGGGAGCTGGAACGGCTGCTGGGCCTTGAGAGCTTCCCCCGCTGGATCGCCGCCCGGGGCGGCGCCTGTATCGAAACCAAAGGGGCCCAGGGGGCTCTGCTTACTGCGGAGGAAGGGGAGTGGCGGATCCCCGCCTGCCGGGCGTCAGTGGTAGATACCACCGGAACCGGGGACAGCTTTGCCGGAGGGGTGCTGGCCGCTGTGCAGCGGGGAGATTCCCTGGCGGAAGCCGCCAGAATCGGCAGCGCCTGCGGGGCGCTGGCCGCGGAGACTGTCGGTCCCTGCGGGGCTCTTAGCTGGGCCGCCGTGGAGGAACGGTTGGCGGAGGGCTGACACCCCCGGCCCCCAACGATTATTTGTCCGGAAACCTTGAAAATCCCTCCGCAATCGTGTAGAATAAATACAACCCCAAGATCCCCCAATAACGACCGGCAAGGTCTCTGCCGCCGGTGATGGAAAGGAGTCAGCAGACATGGCAGTCAAACTAAAGGAAAAGTATCTGGCCCCCTTTGTCTCCCCGAAAGAATTGGAAGGCATCGCCCCTATGGTTGCCGCCGCCGCCCGCCAGGTGGAGGAGGGCAGTGGCCTGGGGAACGACTTCCTGGGCTGGGTCCACCTCCCTACCCAGCACGATAAGGAGGAGGTGGTCCGGATCAAGGCCGCCGCCCAGCGGATCCAGAAGGACAGCGACGTCCTGGTGGTCATCGGCATCGGCGGGTCCTACCTGGGCGCCCGCTCCGCAATCGAGCTGATGAAAGGGACTTTCTATAACAGCCTCCGAAAAGGCTGCCCCGAGATCATCTTCGCCGGCTGCAATATCTCCAGCGCTTATATGAGCCAAGTCCTTAAAATGATCGAGGGCCGGGATTTCTCGGTAAATGTCATCTCCAAGTCCGGCACCACCACCGAGCCCGCCCTGGCCTTCCGGGTGTTCCGGAAGCTGCTTATCGAAAAGTACGGGGAAAAGGAAGCCGCCAAACGGATCTACTGCACCACCGACAAGGCCCGGGGAACCCTGAAGGGCCTGGCCGACCGGGAGGGGTACGAGACCTTTGTCATCCCCGACGACGTGGGCGGCCGGTACTCCGTCCTCACCGCCGTGGGCCTGCTGCCCATCGCCGTGGCCGGCTGTGACATCGACAAGATCCTGGAGGGCGCCGCCGCCGCCGAAAAGGAACTGGCCGAGCCGGATCTTGGGAAAAACGACTGCTACCGCTACGCCGCCCTGCGGAACATCCTGTACCGCAAGGGAAAGACCACCGAACTGTTCGTCACCTACGAGCCCGCTTTTACCATGATGAACGAGTGGCTCAAGCAGCTGTTCGGCGAAAGCGAAGGCAAGGACCAGAAGGGGATCTTCCCCGCCTCGGTGGCCTTCTCCACCGATCTGCACTCCATGGGGCAGTTTATCCAGGACGGCAACCGCAACCTCTTTGAGACGGTGGTGGACATTCAGACCCCCGCCGAGGACTTCTTCCTGGAGGAGGATCCGGAGAACCTGGACGGCCTCAACTTCCTCTCCGGCCAGGAGATGTCCGGGGTCAACCGCCGGGCCCTGGAGGGGACCATCCTGGCCCACACCCAGGGCGGGGTGCCCAACATGGTGCTGGAGGTCCCGGACAGCGGGGAGTACGAATACGGGTACCTTGTCTATTTCTTCGAGAAGGCCTGCGCCGTTTCCGGCTACCTCTCCGGGGTGAATCCCTTTGACCAGCCGGGGGTGGAGGCGTACAAGAAGAATATGTTCGCCCTGCTGGGCAAGCCGGGGTACGAGGACCTTCGGGCTGATCTGCTGGAGAAACTGAAATAAAGAAATCGATTTTTAGGAGGACACGAGAATGATTCGTTTGATTGTAGGCAATAAGGGCTCCGGAAAGACCAAGACACTGATCCGCCTGACCAATGAGGCGGTGGCTTCCTCCAGCGGCAACGTTGTCTGCCTGGAGAAGGGGCTGAAGCTGACCTATGATATTTCCCACAAGGCCCGTCTGGTGGACACCGACGAGTACGAGGTCGACAGCTTCGACGCCCTCTTCGGCTTCCTGGCAGGGCTCATGGCCGGAAACTACGACATCACCCACATCTTTACCGACGCCACCCTGAAGATCGGGGGACGGGACTACGAGGCCTTTGGGGCAATGGTAGACCGGCTTATTAAGCTCCCCGCCGCCGCCCATGTAGAGCTGGTCTTTACCGTGTCCTGCGACGCTTCCGAGCTGCCGGAGCGGCTGGCGGAGTATATCGTAAAGTAAAGCCGCAAAAAGACAAAGGAAAAGGAGAGGACAAAAAGCTGTCCTCTCCTTTTTTTGGTGGTAGGTAACGAGCCGGCAAGTTCCGGCTCCCTTCCGGACTCAGCCTTTGCAGAAGTGCTGGATGTAGCTTTCGATGGCGGCGGCGATGGTGGTAAGGGCGGAATCCCGGCCGCTCACCTCGTTTACCGCCGTGTCCTTCCCCTCCAGGTTCTTGTACACCCGGAAGAAGTGCTGCATCTCCTCAAAGATGTGGGCTGGCAGTTCCTTGATGTCCCGATAGCTGTTGTAGGTGGGATCGCTTACCGGAATGGCAATGATCTTTTCGTCGTTTCTGCCCGAGTCGATCATGGAGATCATCCCAATGGGGTAGCAGCGAACCAGGGTCAGGGGCTCCAGGGGTTCGGAGCAGAGGACCAGGACGTCCAGGGGGTCCAGGTCGTCGCCGTAGGTCCGGGGGATAAAGCCGTAATTGGCCGGGTAATGGGTGGAGGTGTGGAGGATCCGGTCCAGGATGATAAGCCCGGTCTCCTTGTCCAGCTCATACTTCTTCTTGCTGCCTTTGGAGATCTCGACCACTGCGATAAACTCCTCGGGGGTGATGCGCTTGGGGGAAATGTCGTGCCAAATGTTGTTCATTTCACTGTCTCCTTCATGATTGGAAGATCTTTTTCAGGACCGCCAGCCGCTTCTCCCGGTCAAAGCTTCCGGGGGTGCGGCCCATGTTGGGGGAATCCTCCCACCGGGGGAGAAGGGCTTCCAGCTCTCCGTCGGTAAAGGACGGCAGCTCCAGCCCCTGGGTGAAGCCGGCAAGGAAGGTGCAAAGCTCCTGCTTGCGGACCCCCAGCTTGGCAAAGAGGCGGCTGGAAAGCTGGGCCTCCTCCCGGGTGGCGGTCTCGATAAACTGGGGGAGAAAGACGGCGCAGGCCTCCCCGTGGGGGACGCCGTACTCCTCGCTTAGGAGGTACCCCATGGCGTGGGGAAAGCAGAGGCCGGGGCCGTTAAAGGCAAGGCCGGCGTAGATGCTCCCCAGGTAGAGCCTTCTCCTTCCGTCGCTGTCCGGGAGGGCGTCCGGCTCCTGGATGGCCCGAAGGGCGGGGATCAGGAGGAGGAGGGCTTCCACCGAGCAGGCCCGGGTAATGGGATCGGCGGTTTTGGCGAAGTAGCTTTCCACGGCATGGGCCACAGCATCCAGGGCGGTGCTGATGGTAAACCGCCGGGAGAGGGAAGCGGTGTAGCGGCAGGGATCCCCCAGGGAGACCCTGGCGTAAAGGTCCGGAGTGGCGACGCTTTTCTTCCGCCCGGTCTCGTCGTCGGTGAGGACCGACACCCGGGTCACCTCGCTGCCGGTACCGGAGGTGGTTCCCACCAGGGCGAAGGGCAGGGCGGGGTTTTTGTGTCCGCCGTAGATGTCCCGGGGGGACAGCTCCGGATTGGCGGCATAGACAGCGGCGGCCTTGGCGGCGTCCAGAGGGGAGCCCCCGCCGATGCCGACGAGAAAGTCCGCTCCAAACTCCCGGGCCGCCTGGCCGGCGGCGTGGCAGCTGGAGAGGAGGGGGTTCTGGCCGATGCCGTCAAAGACGGACCAGGGGATGCCCTGGCTGTCCAGGGCGGCGGTGACATCATCCAGCGCCCCGGAGAGACGGGCGCTGTTCTTCCCGGTGACCAGCAGGCACCGGGAGCCCAGGCTTCCCAGGAGGGCGGCGTTCTGCCCAACGATGCCGCTGCCCACCAACACCTTGGCGGGCATACAGAAGCTAAAATCCATTAGGAGGTCCTCCTTTTTGCTGATGGATGGGGGATCCGGAGCCGGCCCCGGGCGGGATCCCCGGCGCCGGTTTCTTGGGGCCTTGGCTCTCCTTATTATAATTCCCCGGGCCGAAAAACACAACCCCCCGGCGCTCCGCGCCTAAGGGTTGTGCGGGGGCGTAGGTTGTGCCTGGAGTCGGAAGCAGTAGAGGGCGAGAGGTGGAAATTGCCCCTCTCCAAGTTTTGGGAGTCGGTTTTGCGCTTCGGACAAAACGCCGTTAAGACTCCAGGCAAGACCCACGAGAACCACTGCGTAACAAAGGGTCTAAAGTTTAGAAGCGGTATTCATAACCGGGGGATGCCGGATGGACAAGGTTTTTTCCCGTCAGACAAGGAGATTTCCGCAGCCATACTGACGTATGGCAAGGGGAACCGACGCAGTATGGCGGAAAATGATGTCCCTTTTTCCGTATGTGCTGATGGTGCCAGCCACTGAAAATTTCACGAGTTGCATCTTGAACCAAAAGATTGGCTGCACTATAATAAGAATCATAAATCAGAATTTATAAAGGAGATATAAGATGGGTATCAGAAAAGCAGTCATAGATGATTTATCAAGAGTAGCTGAAATATATGTATTTAATAACAGGATAAATTTTTTCCCTATATTCAAAGATGAAAGTTTTTCTTTTGGGGAGTTACAAGTTGTTTCATTAGTAGATAATTACTTCAAAAAAGATGAAATTATCAAAAACATATATGTATTTGATACTGGGTTGATAAAGGGTTTTCTTCAAATGGACGGAACAGAAATTTGTAAATTATATGTGGATACGTTTTTTCAAAGTCAGGGAATTGGCAATGAACTAATTGAATTTGCAATGAAAGAACTCCATGCAAATAATTTATGGGCATTAGAAAAAAATATTAGGGCAATTTATTTTTACCAAAGACATGGCTTCCATTTGACAGGTCAGAAAAAATTTGAAGAAGGTACCTCCGAATATCTTGTTAAGTTGGAAAGATAAATTCCGGTTTATCGGCCTTTATTAGCACGAAAGAGAGATTGAATAAGCATACACCCTCAATTTTGGAAACAAGCGTTATAAACACAAATGAAAATTGGGAGCTGCTTAAAAGACGAAACCTGTCGTTTGATACGAGTTCCCCTTCAAAGCAGGCCCCCCAGGGGGACGCTTTTTGAACGGACGGACCTTGGATACCAGCCGCCAGCCACCGGAAGAGGAAAATCCCACCAACGGCTGGCATCCCAAGTTCATTTGTATAACCCTATCTTGTAATATTATTCTACCGGAGGTGTCTGTTATGATCTACCCTGTACCCCTTTCCCCCGGCGACAGAGTCGCCCTGGTCGGGCCCAGCGGCCCTGTTCCGCCGGAACGCTTCCAACCCGCCTTGGATGCAGGAAAGGCTTTGGGCCTTTCCCCCGTTCCCTATCCCAGCGCCTCTGCATCCTTCGGCTACCTGGCCGGAGACGATCCCCAGCGGGCCAAGGACCTCACCGATGCCTTTCTGGATGATACCATCCAGGGCGTCCTCTGTATCCGGGGCGGCTACGGCGCCCAGAGAATGCTTCCCCTCTTCGATCCAAATGTTGCCCTGGCCCACCCCAAGGTCTTCTGCGGCTACAGTGACGTAACCGCCATCCATACCCTTCTGAACCAGACCGGGGAGGGCCTGGTGACCTTCCATACCCCTATGCCCAGCACCGAATGGTACGCCGGCCTGGACCCCTTTACCCTGGAGGGACTGCGAAACCTCCTCTTCTCCCCCTGCGGGACCTGGGCCTTCCCCACAGCCGCCCCGGAACTTCCCCCGCCGGAGGTGGTGGTCCCCGGGAAGGCCGCAGGCCCCCTGAAGGGCGGGAACCTCTCCCTGGTGGCCTCCTCCCTGGGGACCTGGTACGATCTGAATACCCGGGGCAGCATCCTCTTCCTGGAGGACGTGGACGAACGCCCCTATCGGCTGGACAGTATGCTGACCCATCTGCGAAACGCCGGCAGATTGGACTGCTGCTCCGCCATCCTCCTGGGGTACTTCACCCGCTGCGAGGCCGCCGATCCCGCCAAGAGCCAGACCGTCCGGGAGGTCATCGCCCAGGTGGTGGAACCGGTCTGCCGCAGCAGGAATATCCCCCTGGTCATCGGCCTGCCATGCGGCCACAGCCTGCCCACTATGAGCCTTCCCCTGGGCGCAGAGGTCCAAATCGACGCCGGAGAGGACGGGACCTTCTCCCTGAAACCGGGAAAAAGCCTTTGAGCGTTCCAAAAAGGGCGGCCCCCACAGCTTGTGGAGGCCGCCCTTTGCCAGCCTGGATCGTTATGCTTTGGTGAGAGCCTCCACCCGGGATTCGTGGATGCCGTGCTGGAACTTTGCGCCCAGAAAGGCCGTGACCATCTCCCAGGCCAGTTCGGTCCCGGTGGTGCGTCCTCCCAGGGTGATGATGTTGGCGTTGTTGTGTTCCCTGGCCATCCGGGCGGAAAAGCAGTCGGCACAGAGGGCCGCCCGGATCCCCTTTACCTTGTTGGCCGCAATGGAGACCCCGATTCCGGTCCCGCAGCAAAGGATGCCAAAGTCGTACTCCTCTGGGTGGGCAGCCACCGCCTTAGCCAGAGCAAAGGCGATTTCCGGGTACTCCACCGGGTCCGGGGAGCTGCAGCCGAAGTCCACCACCTGACGGCCCGTTGCCTCCAGGCGGCAGCGGAGAAACTCCTTGAGGAGAAAGCCCCCGTGGTCGCTGCCAATAGCGATCTTTTTCATGTTACCACTCCCTTCTGTCCGGCCCGGAGCGGGACCGGTGATTGCTCAGGACACGGAAGGCTGCGGTCCGTTCCCCCAGGTCCCCCTGGCGGTCCAGGGAGGCAAAGACCCCGGAGACCAGCAGGTCGGCGCCGTTTTTAACAATGGCCCCGGCGGCGGCCAAGCGGCCGCTAGCACCCCCTCCCCGGCGCTCCGCGCCTAAGGGTTGTGCCGGGGCGTAGGTTGTGCCTGGAGTCGAAAGCAGCAGAAGGCGGAAAGTTGAAATCACCCATTTCCAGGTCGTAGGATGCGATTTTGCGCTTTGGACAAAACGCACACCCTCCCCGGCGGTGGGCTAGCGCCCACAGGCACACCCTCCCCGGCGCTCCGCGCCTAACGGTTGTGCCAAGGCATAGGTTGTGCCTGGAGTCGGAAGCAGTAGAGGGCAGAAGGTTGAAATCACCCATTGCCAGGTCGTAGGATGCGATTTTGCGCTTTGGACAAAACGCACACCCTCCCCGGCGGCGGCCTAGCGGCCGCTAGCACCCCCTCCCCGGCGCTCCGCGCCTAAGGGTTGTGCCGGGGCATAGGTTGTGCCTGGAGTCGAAAGCAGTAGAGGGCTTACAAGTTTTTGTAACCCAGCAGGGCGGAAAAAGACCCGGCCAGATGGTGTCAAACGGTTGGGAATACAGCTTCTTAGCTTTTTTTCTCGATGTGATAAGCGCGGCCGGTAACCTTCTTTCCCTGGGACTATTGACCTTTCACAAGAGAAAGAACCTGTCGATTGATACGAGTTCCCCTTGAAAAAGCGGCCCCCTAGGGTCTGTTCACATAAGGGCATCGACAATAAGTGCGAAATAGATAAAAGCTA
>CAJUFK010000133.1 GCA_910585535.1 uncultured Angelakisella sp.
CTTTGCTACTTTCTTTTTGCGATAGAAAAAGAAAGTAGAAGCCTAACGCCCTGTACAACCTCCTCCGCAAATACACCCCAGTGGGGTGTTTTGCGCGGACGAACCCAGTAACAGGGGTGAGCGGACCGAAGGTCCCGAGCCCCGTGACATCTAAAGGCCGCCGCCAGGCGGCCCTTCGGACGCGGCAAAGCCGATAGGAACCCCCCGTAGCGGTAAATATCCGCAACTGGACCACTTCCAAGGCGATAACCCCCCCTTGACTTTCCCGGGCAATGAGGGTAGTATATTCCAGGAAAGAATCTTTCGGGGGCCTGGAAAAGGATTCCCCGGTCATACAAAACAAAGGTGGTAAAACTATGAACTCCAACAAGATCCGCACCCGCTTCGCTCCCAGCCCCACCGGCTATATGCACGTGGGCAACCTCCGCACCGCCCTCTATGCCTACCTCACCGCAAAATCCCAGGACGGCACCTTCATCCTCCGCATCGAGGACACCGACCAGGAGCGCTATGTGGAGGGGGCCGTGGACATCATCTACAATACCCTCCGGGAGACAGGTTTGGTGTGGGACGAGGGCCCCGATGTAGGCGGCCCTGTGGGTCCTTACGTCCAGAGCGAACGGATGGGGATGTTTAAGGACTACGCCCTCCAGCTGGTGGAAAAGGGGGCGGCCTACTATTGCTTCTGTGACAAGGACAGGCTAGAGGAGGTCCGGGCGGTCCAGCAGGCCTCCGGCATCGCCCCCAAGTACGACGGACACTGCCGCCATCTCACCCCCGAAGAGATTCAGGCCAAATTGGACGCCGGGGTCCCCTATGTCATCCGTCAGAAGGTCCCCACCGAGGGTACCGTCACCTTCCATGACCAGATCTTCGGAGACATCACCGTGGACTGCGCCGACCTGGACGACCAGGTTCTTATTAAGGCGGACGGGATGCCCACCTACAACTTTGCCAACGTGGTGGATGACCACACCATGGGCATCACTCACGTCATCCGGGGTAACGAGTATCTTTCCTCCACCCCCAAGTACAACCTCCTTTACGAGGCCTTTGGCTGGGAGATCCCGGTCTATATCCACTGTCCCCCGGTGATGAAGGACGCCACCCACAAGCTGAGCAAGCGCAACGGCGATGCCTCCTATGAGGATCTTATCGCCAAGGGATACCTGAAGGACGCGGTCCTTAACTATATCGCCCTGCTGGGATGGAGCCCCAAGGGGGAGCGGGAGATTTTCACCCTGCCGGAGCTGGTCCGGGAGTGGGATCCCGCCGGCATCTCCAAATCCCCCGCCATCTTTGACGGCCAGAAGCTCCGGTACATCAACGGGGAGTACATCCGGGCGCTTTCTCCGGAGGCCTTTTACGAGAAGGCCCTCCCCTGGATCAGACAGACGGTAAAGACCGAGACCGCCGACCTCCGGGCCCTGGCCGGGGTCCTCCAGGCCCGGTGCGAGGTCCTTTCCGACATCCCGGAGCAGGTGGATTTTATCGACGCTGTGCCGGAATACAGTCTGGATCTTTACACCAGCAAGAAGATGAAGACCAACCCGGAGACCAGCCTTACCGCCCTCCGGGAGACCCTGCCTCTGCTGGAGGGGCTGGCGGATTTCACCGCCGAGGCTATCCACGGGGCCCTCTTTGAGCGGATCGCCCAGCTGGAGGTGAAAAACGGCTGGCTCCTTTACCCCCTCCGTGTGGCGGTGAGCGGCAAGCAGTTTACCCCCGGCGGCGGCATCGAGCTGTGCGCCATCCTGGGCAAGGAGGAAGCGGTGCGCCGGATAAAGGCCGCCATCCAGAAGCTGGAGAACACAAAGTAGAACAAGCCTTGTGGTAAAAAAGGACGGAATCCCGTCCTTTTTGATATGTAAACTGTCAACAGCAAAATTCAGTTTATGAGAGGATGGACAACTATGACTGGTTTTGACGCAATAACAGAACAGCTTCAAATCTCTTTGGATAAAGTTTTTATTCCAACATTGTTAAAAATGATCTTGCCATATATGATTGCTATCTTGGTATTTGGAATTATTCGCATCATTTCTGCCAAAATCTTCCGAAATCAACGGACCCTTCGGATTTGTATGGATCTGGTGATTGTGCTGGCCTTTTTGGTGGTGTGTGGACTGGTTTTAGTTCCGGTCACAAGTCACTTCATTTCCTCTGGCGATATATTTGGAGGCGAAATCAGCGTTCCAGAATTCAGCGGTAGCGATCCCTTTTCAGACATTAGTATGCCGGAGTTTAGCGGCAGCGATCCCTTTTCGGACATCAGTATGCCAGAGTTCAGCGGCAGCGATCCTTTCCAGATCGGCAGCTCTTCTCAAGGATAAAAAGTATCCCAACCCTCTTTCCAATTCGGACAAAATTTGATATAATGACTTGATATAGGGAGCGTGGCCCGGTTTTTGGGCGGCGGCCTTTCCCACCGAAACTTTCAAGCAAAGCGGGTGTTTTTATGGAACTGAAAATTTCCCAGCGGATGGCGGCGATGCAGCCCTCAGCCATCCGGGAGATCTTTAAGAACATGGCGGATCCCTCCATTGTTCCCTTTGCCGGGGGCAACCCTTCCCCGGACGCCTTTCCGGTGAAGCAGCTGGAGAACATCGCCCGGATCGTTTTTGAAAACAAGGCCGTCACGGCTCTCCAGTATTCGGTCACCGAAGGGTATCCCCAGCTTCGGGAGGCGGCCAAGCAGTTCGCCAACAGCCGGGAGCCGGGGCTCTCCCACGCCGGGGACGGAATCATCATCACCACCGGAGCCCAGCAGGCCATCGATCTGGCGGCCAAGTGCCTTACAGACGAAGGGGATACCATCCTTTGTGAGGATCCCTCCTTCATCGGGGCCCTGAATGCCTTCCGCATCTGCCGGGCCAACCTGGCCGGGGTCCCTGTGGAGGCCGACGGCATCTCCATCCAAGGGCTGGAGAAGGCCATCAAGGCCAATCCCAGGGCAAAAATGCTCTACATCATCCCCAACTTCCAGAACCCCACCGGCGTCACCCTGTCTATGGAAAAGCGCCGGGCGGTCTATGACCTCTGTCTCCAAAACGGCATCGCCATCCTGGAGGACAACCCCTACGGCGACCTGCGTTTCTCCGGGAGCCACGTCCCGGCCATTAAAACGCTGGACACCGAGGGCATCGTCTGCTACTGCGGCACCTTCTCCAAGATCATCTCCCCCGGCCTCCGGGTGGGGTACGCCATCGGGCCGGAGGCCCTTCTCAACAAGATGGTGGTGGCCAAGCAGTGCAATGACGTCCATACCACCGTCCTCAGCCAGATCATCTGCTGCCAGTTCCTCCAGTCCTGCAACATGGCGGGACATCTTGCCGCCCTGCAAAAGCTGTACCGGGGCAAGTGCGACCTGATGGTCCAGGGCCTGCGCCAGCATCTCCCCAGGGCGGAGTTTGTCACCCCGGAAGGCGGATTTTTCCTCTGGTGCGTTCTGCCCAAGGGCATCGACCTGATGGCCTTCGTCCGGGCCGCCGGGGAGGCCAAGGTGGCGGTGGTCCCCGGAACCACCTTCCTGCCCGATCCCAGCGTCCCCTGTACGGCGGTGCGCCTTAACTTCTCGGCCCCGGGAAACCAGCAGATCGTCACCGGCATTGAGCGCCTGGGCAAGGTTCTGGACGCTTTCCTGCGGTAATAACAAAAGGAGGTCATCTGTCATGGAACAGACGCCAGCCGCTCCCCGGGAGCGGAGAAAGATCATCTTTTCCGCCATCCAGCCCACAGGGGTCTTTACCCTGGGCAACTACATCGGGGCGGTGCGTAACTGGCCCCCTCTCCAGAAGGACTATGACTGTCTCTACTGCGTGGCGGACCTTCACGCCATTACCGTCCGGCAGGACCCCGCTACCCTGCGGAGGAACACCCTGGAGGCCTACGCCCTTCTTATGGCCTGCGGTTTGGACCCGGAAAAGAGCATCCTCTTTATCCAAAGCCACAACCCCGATCACGCCCAGGGGGCCTGGGTCCTTAACTGCTACACCCAGTTTGGGGAACTGAGCCGGATGACCCAGTTCAAGGATAAGTCTGCCCGGTATGCCGACAACATCAACGCCGGGCTGTTTACCTACCCCACCCTTATGGCTGCCGACATTCTGCTGTACCAAACCAATTTTGTCCCGGTGGGAGAGGACCAGCGCCAGCACCTGGAGATCACCCGGGACATCGCCGGCCGGTTTAATGGGGTCTACGGCCCCACCCTTACGGTGCCGGAGGCCTTTATCCCCAAGGCGGAGAAAGGGGCCCGGATCATGTCCCTCCAGGATCCCACCCGGAAGATGTCCAAATCCGACCCCAACCCCAAGGGCCTTGTTTCCATTTTGGACGAGCCGGGGGTCATCCTGAAGAAGTTCCGCAGCGCCGTTACCGACAGCGAGGCCCGGGTGGCCGCCGGTCCCGGCAAGGAAGGGATCGCCAACCTTATGGGCATTTACTCGGTGTTCACCGGAAAGGACTTTGCCGCCATCCAGGAGGAGTTTGCCGGCAAGGGGTACGGGGACTTTAAGACCGCGGTGGGTGAAACGGTGATCCAGGCCCTGGAGCCGGTCCAGCGCCGGTACAAGGAGCTGATGGCCGACAAGGCCTATCTGGAGGACTGCTACCGCCGGGGGGCCCAGCAAGCCGCCCGCCTCAGCCACCGCACACTGGAAAAGATGTACAAGCGGGTGGGTTTCCTCCACGCCTGACAAAAAAACAGCCCCAGGCCAAAACGGCTTGGGGCTTTTTCTGTGGTCAAGGCTCCGGGGCTTCCTCCGGATCTTTTCCGGCATGGTCCTCCCAATAGGCGAAAAAATCCTGAAACACCTTTTGAACGACAGGATCCATGGCCTTGGGAAGATAGAGGGCCCTTGTTTCCCGGTCATAGGGGAGGGGCTTTTCGATGAGCCCCACCAGGTAGTCCAAAGAGACGTTGAAATATTGGGCGATACGTGTCTTGATCTCGTCATTGGGCTCGCTGCGTCCCTTTTCGTAGGAGGATATGGTGTAATGGGAAATGTTCAGCTTCTTCCCCAATTCCTTCTGCGAGATCCCTTCCCTACGCCGCAAATAGGCCAGGCGTTCTCCAAGCATAATGATTTCTCCTTTCCCAAAAGGATCAAAAAACCGGTGCCGAATGAAGCATCCCATACGTTCTGCGGGAGGTTCTAAACCTCCCACGATACATTTATTATAGGACAGTCGAACAAAAAAGACAATAAGAAACCAAGATTTTCGGCAAAAAAGGAGAAAAACAGGGAAATTTTGCCTTGATTTTTGACGCTGACCACAGCGGAAGGACAAATCGTTCTTCTGTGCAAACGATAGGGAAACAAATTGCCGCCAAAGGGACGGTCTTCCCCTAGAGGCCGCCCTCCGGCGGGGGTTCCCCGGCAGAGGTCCGATGGTAGATGGCAAGGATTTCCTCCAAGCTGATCGACCCCAGACTTGCCCGAAGATCCGCCTGGATCTTCTGGTAAGGCTGCTCCAGCACCTGGAGGATGTTCCTGCCCACCGGGCAGAGGGGGGAGGGGAGAGGATGGACGCCCATAAGCCGCCGGAAACAGCTTGGCTCCAAGGCATCGCAGAGATCCAAAAGGGTGATCTCCTCCGGAGCTTTGGCAAGACGGATATTCCCAACCCCCGGTTTGACGGTGACGATCCCGGCCTTTCGCAAACTGCTGACAATGCTGCGGATAATAACCGGGTTGCAGCCTGTGGACCTGGCCAGCAGTCCGCTGGTGACATTCCCAACGTCGCCGTACTCCCTTAAAAAAATCAAGCAGTGGATGGCGACGGAGCATTTTTGGCTGATCTGCATAAGGTTCCCCTCCTTTGCCACTAGGATACCACAAAACGCAGAATGTGTAAATGTTGACATGACAACAGAAGGCTGTTATACTACCAGGTAGTAACTTCAAAAATTACAATCAGGAGGAACCAAGATGAAACAGATTCTATTCAGCCCCACCGGCGGCACCAAGCGCGCGGCGGATGAACTGCTTCGGGGCATCGGCGGGGAATGGTCCACCATCGACCTGTGCGACGCCAAGGCCGACTTTTCGGACTGTGCCATTGGGGCGGAGGAAACGGTGGTCATTGCGGTTCCCTCCTATGGAGGCCGGGTCCCGGCCCTTGCAGGGGAGCGTCTTTCCAAGCTGAAAGGAAACGGGGCGAAGGCGGTCCTCCTGTGTGTTTACGGCAACCGCGCCTATGAGGACACCCTGGTGGAATTGCAGGATCTGGCGGAACAGGCGGGCTTTTCCACCGTTGCCGCCGTGGCGGCTGTGGCGGAGCATTCCATTCTGCACCAGTACGCCACAGGACGCCCGGACGCACAGGACGAAGCCGCTCTAAAAGGCTTTGGGGAAAAGCTGCGGGAGAAGCTGGCCGGGGAAGCCGGAGGCCCCCTCTCCCTGCCCGGCAGCCGGCCATACAAGAAGACAGGCGGATCTAAACTGGTGCCCAAGGCGGACTCTGCCTGTACCGGGTGCGGCCGGTGCGAGGCGCGGTGTCCGGCCCAGGCTATCTCCGACGGGGGCAGGAATACCGATCCCGAAAGGTGCATTGCCTGTATGCGCTGTGTCACCGACTGCCCCCAAAAGGCCAGAAGTGTCAACAAGCTGCTGGTCACGGCGGCAGGAGCAGCCCTTAAGGGGGCCTGCAAGGTGCGGAAGGAGTGCGAGCTGTACCTGTAGCATTTGACAAAACGGACCGGGGCTGGTATAGTGGAGGGAAAAAAAGGCCCTCCCGGCGGGGCCAGGCAGAGAGAGGGTCTGAACGATGGAGGAACAACTTACCTTGGCGGATGGCGGCGCTGTTCCCCAGCCCCTTCCTGCGCGGCTGCGGCCGCAGACCATCGAGGAGATCGCGGGCCAGCAGCATCTTCTGGGAGAGGGGAAGGTGCTGCGGCGGATTATCGAGCAGGATATGGTATCTTCCATGATCTTCTGGGGGCCGCCAGGGGTGGGCAAGACCACCCTGGCCCATGTCATCGCCAATCAGACAAGGGCCAAGTTCATCAACTTTTCCGCCGTCACCAGTGGAATCAAAGAGATCCGCACCGTGATGCAGGAGGCCGAGAACAACCGCCGCTTCGGGGAAAAGACCATCGTCTTTGTGGATGAGATCCACCGCTTCAACAAAGCCCAACAGGACGCTTTCCTCCCCTTTGTGGAGAAGGGCAGCATTATCCTTATCGGGGCCACCACCGAAAATCCCTCCTTTGAGGTCAACGGGGCCCTTCTTTCCCGGTGCAAGGTGTTTGTTCTGAAGGCCCTGGACGAGGAGGCCCTTACCGGGCTGCTAAGGCGGGCGCTGGAGAGCCCCAGGGGCTTCGGCAGCCAGCGCGTCAACATCGATAGCGACGTGCTGCGGCTCATTGCCAGCTTTGCCAACGGGGATGCCAGGACCGCTTTGTCCACCCTGGAGATGGCGGTTCTTAACGGCGAACTGGAGGGCTCTGTCACCACGGTGACCCGGGAGGTGGTGGAGCAATGCACCTCCCGAAAGTCCCTTTTATACGATAAAAACGGGGAGGAGCATTACAACCTGATCTCCGCCCTCCATAAGTCGATGCGTAACTCCGACCCCGACGCGGCGGTCTACTGGCTGGCCCGGATGCTGGAAGCCGGGGAAGATCCCCTCTACGTCGCCCGCCGGGTTCTCCGCTTCGCCAGCGAAGACGTGGGCCTTGCCGATCCCCGGGCCCTGGAGATTGCCGCAGCCGCCTATCAGGCTTGCCATTTCATCGGGATGCCGGAATGCTCGGTGCATCTTACCCAAGTGGTGGTCTATCTTTCGGTGGCGCCCAAATCCAACGCCCTCTACCTGGCCTATGAGGCGGCCAAGAAGGACGCCCTGACCCAGCTGTCCGATCCGGTGCCACTACAGATTCGGAACGGGGTCACCAAGCTGATGCGGGAGGTGGGATACGGCGCAGGCTACCAGTACGCCCACGACTCCGAGGAAAAGCTTACGGATATGCGCTGCCTGCCGGATTCCCTCCTGGGCCGGGAATACTACCGCCCCACCACCCAGGGCCTGGAAGGCCGCTTTAAGGACCGCCTGGCCCAGATCAAGGCGTGGAAGCAGGAGCAGGAAGAAAAGGGAAAATAAGAGCCTCCCCAGCGGCGGGCTAGCGCCCGCGGGCAGACCCTCCCCGGCGCTCCGCGCCTAACGGCTGTACGCTAGCTTGGGTCGTGCCTGGAGTCGAAAGCAGCAGAAGGCGAGAAGTTGAAATCACCCATTGCCAGGTCGTAGGAGGCGATTTTGCGCTTCGGACCAAGCGCCGTTAGGGCTCCAGGCAGGACCCACGATAACCACTGCGTGACAAAGGGTCTAAAGTTTAGGGC
>CAJUFK010000134.1 GCA_910585535.1 uncultured Angelakisella sp.
GGCAAAGCCCCGTCAGGGCTGCAGGTCCAGGGCGGCGCCCTGGTCGCCCTCCGCACTGCGCCCACAGGCGCGTTTCGGAGCGCAACCGCCGTAGGCGGCTCTTAGCGCGGAGATCGGGCGAAACACCCCAAAACGAGCCTGACAAAAAAGGCCGCGCAAAAAACAGAGAAGCTAAGAAAGGGTGCAAAGTCATCCTTTCTTAGCTTCTTTTTCTCGAAGTGACAAGCGCGGCTGGAACGGACCTTGCCCAGGACGGCTTGCTTTACTCGATAGATAAAATCCGTCGAATTTTACGGGCTTTCCTTCAAAACAGGCCCCCGGAAAAGCATACCCTTTCCCCCTAGCCGCCCGTCTGCCCCCAAGAGCTGAATATCCCAGAAGCCGCAAGCCAACACTTTTTGTAGCGCAAAAGCCGCACTGCCCGCCAAGGGACACTCCAGGGATGCCAGGGCGGCTTTCTGCCTAAGAGCCTATTCAAAATCTCCCCGCACGCCGCTAGGACAGGTCTTTTCCGGCGGACTAAGAACCTGTATTCATAACCGAAGGATGCCGGATGGACGAGGTTTTTTCCCGCCAGACGGTGTGTAGCGGTTGTCCGCTCGGACGCACCTGCGGGTGCAGTTTCGCCCTTTCGGCGTAGCCGACGTGCCCGAAGGGGCGCAGCCCCGTCAGGGCTGGCACGCTTGGAGATTCTAAATAGGCTCTATATAAGGAGGGCGTGCCATGAAGCGGAAGATCCTGGGGTTTCTGGGCGGCGTCGCCGCAGGACTCCTGAACGGCCTTTTGGGAGCCGGGGGCGGGATGATCGCCGTTCCCCTTCTGGAGGCCTTGGGGGTGGAGGGAAAGCAGGCTCACGCCACCAGCCTGGCGGTAATCGTCCCTCTCTCCCTGGTAAGCGCAGGGGTCTACTGGGCCCGGGGGTGGGTCTCCCCTGGGGAGGCCCTGGTCTTTCTGCCGGGAGGACTCCTGGGTGCCCTTTTGGGGGCAAAGCTGCTGGCCCGGGCCAACACCGCCTGGGTCAAAGGGGGCTTCGCCCTCCTCCTCCTTTGGGGGGCGGCCCGG
The DNA here is from genome assembly GCA_910585535.1 of uncultured Angelakisella sp. Classification (GTDB taxonomy): domain Bacteria; phylum Bacillota; class Clostridia; order Oscillospirales; family Ruminococcaceae; genus Angelakisella. The sequence goes on from CAJUFK010000134.1 coordinate 1,063, forward strand.
AGCATCCTCTCGTGAGGGGGGCGCTGTCCTCCCTCCTCCCCGCTTTGGCGGCGGGAGCCCTGGGCGCCATGGGGCTGGGAGGGGGCGGGGTGCTGCTTTTGTGGCTCTCCCTTTTGGGGATGGACCAGTTGACGGCCCAGGGGGTGAACCTTTTCTTCATCCTGCCGGTGGGGGCGGTGGGGCTTTGGCTCCACCGAAAAAACGGCCTGGTGGTCCTTTCCGCCGCCCTTCCCATGGCCCTGGGAGGCCTCCTGGGCCTGGGCCTGGGGACTGCCCTGGCGGGATGGCTTCCCAGCGGGCTGCTGCGGAAGCTGTTCGGCCTTTTGATTGCAGGGGTGGCTGTTCGGGAGGGCTGGGGCGCCATCCGCCTGGCGGGAAAGACCCGGCGGTGAAAGTCCTTTGCATAAATCCCCTGGGGAAGGTAAAAATAATGGCAACAGCAGGGAAACAAAATTTCCTGAACTGAGATTGTAAAGGAGCATTTGTCATGGGAAACAGGAATACAGCCATCCAGTTCTTGCGGGACAAAGGGTTCTACATCGCCCTGGCGGTGTGCATCGTAGGGGCGGCAGGGGCGGCCTGGGCCACAGCCTCCCGGACCCTGGACAGCATCGAAGAAAACAACCGCCAGATCGTCGAGCAGGGAATCAGCGGAGAGGAGAAGCCGTCATGGAGCAGTTCGTCCACAGCCAGCGCACCTTCTGTGCCGGAAAAGCCCAAAGAGGAGGCCGATCAGACCAGGAAAGATACCGGCAATATCGAAAAGCCGCCTGCCTCCTCTACCTCTGCGCCGTCCTCCTCCTTGGAGGCGCAGCCCTCGGCCGGTTTGCCAGAGGATGCAGGAGAGCCCGCGCCGCAGCCCGCGCCGCAGACCTTTGCCTATACGCTGCCCTTGGAGGGAAGTAAGGTCACCGGTGCCTACAGCGGCGGCCAGCTGGTGAAGAACAAGACGCTGAACGTCTGGCGCACCCACGACGCCGTGGACCTCTCCGGAGAGAAGGGGGCTAAGGTCCTGGCGGCTGGGGACGGCACCGTCACCGAGGCCACCAACGACGCCTTGTGGGGCGGGGTGGTCCGGGTGGAGCATCCCGACGGCTACACCTCGGTGTACAGCGGCCTGGTCATCGGGGAGAAGATCCAGGCGGGGGCCCAGGTCAAGGCCGGGGAGGAGCTGGGTTCCCTGGGGGACATCCCGGCGGAGATCTCCGCAGAACCCCATCTCCATTTCAGCCTGCTGAAGGATGGGAAGGCAGTGGATCCCGGGGAGATCCTCTCCCTGACCGCCTGACAGGAAAAAACAGCCGTCGCCCAGGCGGCTGTTTTTCTGTCGAACTTTCTTCCATCCCCACTTCCCTTTTCCTTCGGGGCGTGTTATACTAAATAAAAGAAAAGGACAAGGGGGAGTTGTTACGGAGGCCATTATCTGCACCCAGCCGGAATCCCCCCGGTTCGACGCCATCCCCACCTACAAGATCACGCAGTATCCCCTGGAAAAGCGGGACTACAAGCCCTTTGCCCAGGCCCAGGTCTGTGTGACCCCCCGGGAACTGGCGGTGCGCCTTTGGGCCTTTGAGGCCCGGCCCCGCCCGGCCAGCATGGTGGAGGCGGTCTTTACCCCCAGGGAGAGCCAAGGGCTTCTGCGGATCCGCGCCTGGGCGGAGGGCCGGTGGGAATGCCGCCTTTTGACCCCCGGCGGGCCCCGGGAGGGGAAACCTTTGGACGCCATTGCTCATACCATGGCGGGGGACGATTTCCAGGGGGAATACTGGGGGGTAAGCATCGGGCTTCCCCGGCGGGAGCTGGAAGGGGAGCTTGGCCTGGCCCTGAAGCCAGGGGCCCGGCTGCTGGGAAACTTCTACAAACGGAGCCGGGACCCGGAAAAAAGCCACGACGGCTCCTGCTGGCCGGCGGATTTCGCCGGGGGACGGGAGTACGGGCTGGGGTCCCTGGCAGTTTTTACCGTCGTTGATTATTGACCGAACAGGAGGGAACTGGGATGAAATTTATTTGGAAGCTGACAGAATGGATCGTAAAGCTGGCCGTTTTGGCGGCAGGCGTTGTGGTCGCCTTTGAGGCGGCGGACCGGGTACGGGAGCGGGAGCGCGCCCGGTACCTGGTGAACGAGGAGTTTACCGACTGACCGGGCTCCCCCATCACCGAAAAAAGACCCGGGGCCGCGCCCTTTTGACAGGGCGGCTCCGGGTCTTTTTGTTGTTACAGGATCTTTTCCACCGGTACGATCACCCCAAACACGGTGGGGCCGGCGTTGGTGGTCACCGAGGCGCCGATTCGGTATTCCCCCAGGCACTTCCGCTTTGTTGCCTTCTCCAGCCGCTTGCGGAGTTCCTTGGTCAGCTCTTCGCTTTGGGCGTGGACGATATAGAAGCCCCGGCCATCGTCGGTGGCCTGCTTTTGAAAACGGTCCACCATGGCGTCCACCAGCTTGTGGTCCCCCCGGACCTTTTGGATGGTGTCCGTCTCCCCGTTGTGGATGGTCAGCAGGGGCCGGAAGCCCAGCAGTTCCCCCACAAAGGCCGCCGTAGAGGTGATCCGTCCGCTCTTTTTGGCGAAGTCCAGGTTGGTTAGGCCGAAGTACACCTGCCAGGTGGTCAGCTCCCGGTGGAGAAGGTCCAGGACCTCCTCCCGGCTCTTTCCCTCCTTGGCGGCTTTGGCGGCCTTTACCACCGCATGGCCGTAGACATAGGTATAGGCGGCAGAGTCCACGATCTCAATAGCCACCGGCTCCTCATCGGCGGGAAGCCCCTCCAGGACCATATTCCTGGCCAGGCAGGCCGCGTTGTAGATGCCGGAGCCCTGGGCCGTAATGGTGATGCAGATGATCTCCCGGTTCCCTGCGGCGATTTCCTCCCGGAAGACCTCGGCAAACTCCATCAGGGTGATCTGGGCGGTGGTGGGGATGGCCGCCGCCCCCAAAAGCATGGGGTAGTATTCCTCACTGGTAAAATCTACGCTCTCCCGGTAGGTCACCCCGTCCACGGTAATGGGGATGGGCATGATCCGGATGCCATACTCCTCCGCCTCTTTCTTGGGAACGTCGGCGGCGGAATCGGTGATAATCTTCAACAAGGCTGTTTCCTCCTTTATTTGGTATCCGGCCACTGGTACTGATGGAGCCGCCCGAAGTTTTCCAGTTCCGGAAAGCTCCATTGGCGAAGCACCTCATAGGCGGCCACGGCTACGGTGTTGGAAAGGTTGAGGCTCCGCAGCCCCTGGCGCATGGGGAGGCGGAGGCATCGCTGGGGGTGTTTCAAAAGCAGTTCCTCCGGGAGCCCGGCGTCCTCCCGGCCAAAGACCAGCCAGGACCGGTCCGGAAAGCGCTCCTGGGAATAGACCCGCCGTCCCTTGGTGGTGAAGAAGAACAGCTCCTCCCCCTGGACAGTTTCGAGGAAGGCCCCCAGGCCGGGGTAGCTGGTGACGTCCAGGTACTCCCAGTAATCCAGCCCGGCCCGTTTCAGCTTGGCGCTGTCCAGGGAAAAACCCATAGGCCCCACCAAATGGAGGCGCGCGCCGGTAGCGGCGCAGGTCCGTGCGATATTGCCGGTGTTCTGCGGGATACGGGGCTCCACCAGGACAAGGTTCAGCTGGGGCATGGAACATCTCCTCGAAAAATGTAACACTGGTTATATCTATCATGGTATATTTTACTTATTTTTTCGCAGTTGTCAAGGCGGAAGAAGGCTCGAGAACAGTAAACAAATCCTGCTAACAAGGTTCCCCTTGTGTCACAAGAAAGAGCATCAGCATACCACATGAGCTTTACCAAATAGAAACTTTTCACTTTTAGAATCGGTTATGAATACAGGTTCCAAGTTTTTGTAACGCAGCAGGGCGGAAAAAGACCCGGCCAGATGGCGTCATACGGTTGGAAATACAGCTTCTTACTCTGTGAAATGGAAACCGCCTCCCTGAAGCAAAGCCACAGGGAGGCGGCAGGGTAAAACCCGGTCATGCAAAAAATAATGCCAAGTCTTTCTGTGATATTCTTCCCCTCATGGAGGAGGGCGCGGATTTGTTTTTGTGGAGAGCCATTCCTGGCCCATGCGGATTTTGGGAACGGTACAGCTGTTCCCTTGGCGCTGCGTTCCCTCAAAAGCTCCTTGCCACCTCAGCAATGTGTTCTGCCGAAAGCCCAAACTGCCGCAGCAGCTCCTGGGCGGGGCCGGAATGTCCAAATTGGTCGTTGACCCCGATGCGGCGGAGCGGGACAGGGCAGTTTTCACCGAGAAGGGAGCTTACCGCCTCTCCCAGGCCGCCGATGACAGAATGCTCTTCACAGGTGACGACCCTTCCGCAGTCTCTGGCAGCACGCAGGATCAGCTCCTCGTCCAGGGGTTTAATGGTACACAGGTTGATGACCCGGGCGGAAATTCCCTGCTGATGAAGCAGCTTTCCTGCCTCCAGTGCTTCCCATGCCATCAGCCCGGTGGCGATGATGGCAATATCGCTGCCCTCCAGCAGCACTTCCCCCTTTCCGATTTGGAAACGGAAGTCTGCCTCGTTGTGGAACACCGGGACGGGCAGGCGGCCAAAGCGGAGGTAGACCGGTCCCTGATACTCATAGGCCGCCTTCACCGCCGCCCTTGCCTCCACGTCATCGGAGGGGCACAGCACCACCATCCCCGGGATGGAGCGCATCAGGGCGAAATCTTCACAGCATTGGTGGGAGGCTCCGTCCTCCCCTACCGAAATGCCGCCGTGGGTGGCCCCGATCTTGACATTGAGATGGGGATAGCCGATGGAGTTGCGGATCTGCTCAAAGGCCCGCCCTGCGGCGAACATGGCGAAGGTGGAGGCAAAGGGGACCAGCCCCATGGCTGCGGCTCCTGCCGCCACCGCCATCATGTTCCCCTCTGCAATACCGCAGTCAAAGTGGCGGTCCGGGAACGCCTTGCGGAAAACACTGGTCTTGGTGGCTCCGGCCAGGTCGGCGTCAAAGACGACCAGATCCTCATGCTCTGCCCCTATGGCGGCGAGGGCAGCGCCGTAGCTGTCCCGGGTCGCGATTTTTTTCATCTCTGCCATATCATTCCGCCTCCACTTCCGCCAAGCGTCCCTTTATCTCTGCCGCTGCGGCTTCATATTCCTGGTCGTTGGGAGCTTTGCCATGCCAACCGGCCTGGTTCTCCATAAAGCTGACCCCCTTGCCCTTGGTGGTTTTCATCACAATGCCGGTGGGGACACCCTTGGTCTCCCGGGCCTTGGCAAATGCCGCTTCCAGTTGGTCGAAATCGTGGCCGTCGATCTCCACCGTTTCCCAGCCGAAGGCCCGGAGTTTTTCGGCGATGGGGTAGGGGCTCATCACCTCGTCCACTGGGCCATCGATTTGAAGGCCGTTGTTGTCAATCACGGCGCAGAGGTTATCCAGCCTGTAGTGGCGGGCAAACATCATCGCCTCCCACACCTGGCCCTCTTGGATCTCTCCATCCCCCAAAAGGGCGTAGACCCGGCAAGCCTTCCCCATTTTTTTGGCCGCCAGGGCCATCCCCGCGGCGGCGGAAATTCCCTGCCCCAGGGAACCGGTGGACATATCCACCCCGGGGACGGTGTTCATGTTGGGGTGTCCCTGGAGTTCGCTGTCAAGATGCCGCAGTGTGGGGAGCCTTTCCTCCGGGAAGAACCCCCGGTGAGCAAGGGCCGCATAGAGCCCCGGCGCGGTGTGCCCCTTGGAGAGAACGAAACGGTCCCGGTCCTCCCATTTTGGATTCTTAGGGTCGATCCGCAGCTCCTTGAAATACAGGTAGGTGAACAGCTCCGCCGCCGAAAGGCTGCCGCCGGGGTGGCCGGACTTGGCCCCGTGGGTCCCCTGAAGAATCCCCAGCCGCACCTTACAGGCCATAGCCATAAGGAATTTTCTTTCCGAATCAGTCATGATGGTCCCTCTTTCCAAAACGATATACGGTTTTGCTCCGCCAGACCTCCCCGGCGGGCAGCACTGCGCTGGGGAAATCCGGGATGTTCGGCGAGTTTGGATAATACTGTGTCTCCAGGCAAAAGGCCCCGTGGCGGGGATAGACCGCCCCGCCCTTGCCCTTGGGACAGCCATCCAGGAAATTGCCGGTGTAGAACTGGATGCCCGGCAGAGTGGTCAGTACCTCCATATCGATGCCGGTGCCGGGGGAGAAAGCCTGGGCGGCGAGGCGCAGCGTCCCGTCCCAGTTGTCGATAGCCCAGTTGTGGTCATACTCCCGCTTCCCCAGGGCCTGGAGCTGCCGCAGGTCCATAGGGGTCCCCTCCACCGGGTCGATGGTTCCGGTGGGGATGGCTCCGGCATCCACCGGCGTGTAGCGGCTGTTCGGCAGCCGGAACTGCTGTTCCCGGATGTCTCCGCTGTTATGCCCCGAAAGGTTCCAGTAGGCGTGGTTGGTGAGATTGCAGAGGGTGGTCCTGTCGCTTACCGCCCGGTAGTCGATGGACAGGGCGCTGTCCCCGAGGGTGTAGGTGACGGTGACCTCCAGGTTTCCCGGGTAGCCCTCCTGGCCATCGGGGCTTTGGAGGGTAAGGGTCAGGGTGTTTTCCAAGGCGGACTCTACCCCCCAGACCTGCTTGTCAAAACCCGTCACGCCGCCGTGGAGGTGGTTGGGGCTCTCGTTGGCCGCCAGGCGGTACTCCTGTCCCTCCAGAACGAAGCGGCTGCCGCCGATGCGGTTGGCGTACCGGCCGATAAGGGCCCCAATGTACTTGTCCTGCCTCTGGTAGTCCTCCAGGGTGTCGAAGCCCAGGAGGATGTCCACCGGCTTCCCCGCCCGGTCGGGGAGGACCAGGGAGCGCAGGGCTCCCCCGTAGGTGATGACGCCGCAGGAAAGCTCCCCGTCCCGGAGGGTGTATTCCTCCACGGGGGTGCCGTCCGGCATTTTGCCAAAGAGTTTTTCGGTCATTTTCCCTACCTCCTCAGCCCTGTCCATAGTAGGCCCCAGGGCCGTGCTTTCTCAGGTAGTGCTTATCCAGAAGCTCCTGCTGCATGGGGCCCTTGCCCGGCTCCAGCATCAGAGCATGGAAGTCCATAAAGGCCACTTCCTCCAGCACCACCGCGTTGTGGACGGCGTTCATGGGGTCGGTGCCCCAGGCGAAGGGCCCGTGGCTGTGGACCAGCACCGCAGGGACCTGGGCCGGGTCGATGCCCCGCTGCCGGAAGGTTTCGATAATGACATTCCCCGTCTCCAGCTCGTATTTTCCGGCGATCTCGGCGGGGGTCATCCTGCGGGTGCAGGGGATCTCCCCGTAGAAGTAGTCCCCCTGGGTGGTGCCCATGGCCG
>CAJUFK010000135.1 GCA_910585535.1 uncultured Angelakisella sp.
CCCAGCAGCGCATCGACCAGATCGCGGACGCCGCCCTTGCCGCCAGCAAGGGAAACTTCAGCCGGATATTCGGCCCGGTTCGGGGATTGGTTGACCATGCCGGGAGCCTGGAGGAATTGAAACGGCAGCTGGAAGACGATGCCCTTGTCGAAAAGCTGCTGGGCGAGATGGACGCCGGGAAATTGGAGGAGCTGCTGCAGCGGGCGATGTTCCTGGCCGACCTGGAGGGGAGGTCAATCGAGCATGGACGACATTGAGAGCATCATCACCAGAAATGCGGATTTTACCTTTGAGGACGCCGTGCGCTACTTCGGGGAGCGCGTCCCGGTCACAGCGGCGCAATTTTACAAAATCGCAGAAGAATACCGGGGGCTGGCCTTCACCGTTTCGGGATACACCAGCGCCCAGGTGCTGAAGAAATTCTACGACGAGCTGCTGCGGGCCATTGAGGACGGGGAAACGATGGAGGGGTTCCGGGAACGGATGAACAGTTTCCTGGAGGAGAAAGGGTATGAAGGCATCACCCCTTTCCAGGCGGACAACATCTTCCGCACCAACACCCAGACCGCTTTCCAGGTCGGCCACTATGAACAGATGACTGACCCCGGCGTCTTAAAGCTCCGCCCCTACTGGCAGTATGACGCTGTCAATGACAGCCACACCCGGCCCTCCCACCTGGCGATGGACGGGCGCGTATTCCAGGCAGACTCCCCCGTCTGGGATACCTGGTATCCGCCCAACGGGTTCCGCTGCCGCTGCACCGTCCGGTCACTGTCGAAGCGCCAGGTGGAACAGATGGGGCTGACCGTGGAGGAAAAGGCACCCGACCGGGCGGAGCTTGCAGATGGGCGCTTCACCTCGGTCGTCCCTGATCTCAACTTTGGCACCAACCCGGCAAAGGTGCGGTATACGCCCGACCTCACGGGCTACCCGGAGCCACTGGCCAATGCCTACCGCAAGCGGGGAAATTCGGGTAGGCCGCCAGAGCCGCAGAAAGGCCCATAGAAGCGTTTTTGCGGCGTAGAGGGGTAAACGGGTGCAGCAGCAAATAAAAAGCCGTTATCCCGCGTTGTAACGCGCACTAACGCTATCGTGGAGCGCAGAAAGGAGGAACACCAACAAGTGAAAGGCATTTTTATCTTAAAGGGCGGGAATGTGGAGATCAATGGAGTGCCGGAAACGATCTCCGTTTTGCCGATTGGCCATGTCGTCAGCTCCAAGGGTGAGTTCGATGTGGACGAGGAGAGTTTCCGGGCGATGAAGGCCCAGATCGCCCAGCGCGGCGTTGACCTGGTAGTGGATTACGAACACCAGACCCTCAAAGGGGTCGAGGCCCCCGCCGCAGGATGGGTCAAAGAGCTGAAGCTGGAGGATGGCTGCATCAAGGCGGTGGTCGAGTGGACGACTCGGGGCGCGGAATATCTAAAAAACCGGGAGTACCGCTACCTCTCCCCTGTGGTTAGTGTCCGCAAGGCAGACGGTAAGGCCACCGGCCTGCATTCCCTGGCCCTTACCAACACACCCGCGATTGAGGGGATGACTCCCCTTGTTAATTCGGAAAATTTTGAAGGAGGACAAAGCAATATGGACATCTTGAAGAAACTGGCAGGGCTGTTCGGGCTGGGCGAGGACGCCACCGAGGAACAGATCATGGAGGCCCTCTCCGCGTGCATCGCTGAGAACAAGAGCCTCAAGGAAGGGCAGAAACTGCCCACCGCCGACGAGAACACGGTCGCAAACAAAGCGGTCTGTGAGCTGCTGGGCCTTAAAGCTGGAGCGCCCGCCGCCGATGTAACGGCCAAGATCATGGAGCTGAAGACCGGTACCATTGACGGGGTCAACTTGGCTGAAGAGCTGAAGGCGCTGAAAGCCCAGAATGCCCAGCGCGATGCGGATGCCGCTGTGGAGATGGCCCTTAAAGCTGGGAAGATCACCCCGGCGCAAAAAGGGTGGGCCACCAGCTATGCGCTGAGTGACCCCAAGGGTTTTGCAGATTTCGCAGAAAAGGCCCCCCAGGTCGTGCCGATGGGCGCGGTCGGGTTCGAGGACATCAAGCAAGGGAACGGCACCATTGACGCGGCCACCATGATGGCCTGCAAGCAGCTGGGCGTCGATCCCGAAACAGCCAAAAAATACATGAAGGAGGACTAACACTATGGCAGCACTTACTATGGCCCGGGACACCGCAGAGATCGCCCAGGGCGCGAAATATCTTTCCCTGCCTGTCAAGGGCAAGACCACCATCTACCAGGGGAGCCTGGTGGTGCTGGATGCAGAAGGCTATGCGATCCCCGGCAAGAAGGCGGCAGGGCTGACCGCAGCAGGCCGGGCGGAGGAAACCGTGGCGAATGCCGGAGACGATGGCGCAGTGAGCATCCGGGTCGCCCGGGGTGTGTTTGTCTTTAACAATACCGCAACTGCGGCGAACAAGGTCAGCGGCAAGCACCTTTTGGGGTTTTGCTATATTGAAGATGACCAGACGGTCACTGCACTGGCTACAGGAGCCTCCGCCGCCGGGCTGGTGGTTCGTGTGGATGAGGGCGGCGTAGCGGTCGAAATGGGCCATACCGCTGCCACCAGCGCCAAAAGCGAATAAAGAAGGAGGACAACAACCATGATTATCAATTCCCAAAATCTGAGGGGCATTTATGTGGCCTTTAACACCCTGTTTGCCCAGGCATTCGAGGGCCAGAAACCTACCTACGAGAAGATCGCCACCGTCGTCCCTTCCACTACCGAGAGCGAGACCTACGCCTGGCTGGGCGACATCCCCGGGATGCGCGAGTGGATCGGCGACCGCGAAATCCAGAATATCAGCGGCTCCGACTATACCATCAAGAACAAGGACTTCGAGCTGACGGTGGGCGTTGACCGCAACGCGGTGGAGGATGACAAGATCGGCCTGTACCGCCCCTCTATCCAAATGCTGGGTGAGGCTGCAGCTATGCACCCGGACGAGCTGGTCTACGCACTTCTGAGCGATGGCTTTTCCGCCCTGTGCTACGATGGCAAGGCTTTCTTTGCCGCTGATCATGCGGTCGGGGACAAAAGCGTCAGCAACAAGCTCACCGCTGCACTGAGCAGCGAGGCATACAAAACGGCCCGGGCCATGATGATGGGCTATAAAAACAGCAAGGGGCGCTCCCTGGGCTTGGTTCCCGACCTTCTGGTGGTTCCCCCGGCGCTGGAGGCGGCGGCGCGGGACATCCTGGTGGCCGATTTTGTGAACGGCACCAAGAACACCATGCAGGGCACCGCCGAGATCCATGTGGAACCTCGTCTGAAAAGCGACACCGCCTGGTTCCTGCTCTGCACCAAACGGCCCATCAGGCCGCTGATCTACCAACAGCGCAAGAAGGCCAAATTCGTTTCCAAGACAGCGGAGACCGATGACAATGTTTTCCTCTCCAAAAAGTTCCTTTATGGTGCGGACTCCCGCGGAAATGCAGGCTTTGGTTTCTGGCAGATGGCGGTCGGCTCGGACGGTAGCGACTCCGCCGCATCGTAAAAAACCAGAACGGAAAGGAGGGTACGGCATGAGTTACAGCACAAGGGATGAAGTCCGGGAGATGATCAAGGACGATGCGCTGAATGCCCTCATTGGGGACAACTTTATTGAGAATATCGATGAGCGCGAAGCGTTCATGGCCCCGCTCATCGACGCCGCAATCGGGGACGCAGATGCAGAGATCGACGGCTATCTGGCGAAAAGGTATGCCGTCCCTCTCGCTCCGGCCCCAAAGGTCATCAATAAATTTTCAAAGGACATCGCAGTCTACAATCTGTTCTCCCGCATCGGCATCGACGAAAGCACTGAGCAAAAGACCTACCTAAACCGCTACAATGCGGCGATCAAGTTCCTGACGCTGGTGGCGGAGGGCAAAGTCTCTCTGGGCGTCGATGCCGAAGACCCGGCAACGGCAGCGGCCACAGGTTTTTCGGTGAAGTCGAACACCCGCCTGTTCAGCCGGGACAGCATGAGGGGGATGTAATGGGGTACAGTATCCGGCTTGAGGGCGATGTCCGGCGTCTTATGGCAAGGATGAAGCAGTTTTCCGAGCTTGACAAGCGCCAGGTAACGGCGTCGATGGCGGAGGCTATGCGGACATCCACCCTTGACCGGTTTCGGAACGAAAAGGCCCCGGACGGGCAGCGATGGAAGCGCTCCATCCGGGCATCGACGGAGGGCGGCAAGACGCTGACCAACACGGCCAGGATGAAAAACTCTATCCATTCGCAGTCGGACGCCTCCGGCTTTGCGGTCGGCACGAACACCATCTACGCATCGACCCACCAGCTGGGCGAGCCGGGCCGGAAGATCACCATCCGGGCCAAGACCTCGAAAGGTCTGGTGTTCCGCATCGATGGCAAGTGGATACGCAAGCGCCAGGTCACGGTCAAGGTGAAAATCCCCGCCCGTCCCTTTTTGGGGCTGTCGGAGGACGATATGCAGGAGATCAAGGCAACGCTGGAAGACGCGCTGGGAGAGGAGTAACGGATGTTTGCAGAATGCCAGCAATTCTTAAAGGAGGCGCTGAAGGAGGCAGGCATCCGGACGCTGCCTATCACTACCATGAAACAGCTGAAGCTGTGTGCCGATAGTCACATCGGAGCGATTCTCTTTGAGGAGGAGACCCTTACCCGAAGCGGCTCAAAACGCATTTACAGGAACGAGAGGGGCGATCAGCAAAAGAGGCGAAAGGTCTTTGACCGGAGCATGACCTTCGATGTGATCATCGGCGAATATACAGCGGAAAAGGCCGAGGAAATCTACGAACGGTTTCTAAGAACGGTGGAGCGCGGCCTGTATATCGACGGCAATTTCACCGGGGCCGAGATCGAGGGGGCCGACTGGGTCGAGAAGGAGGACAGCATCCTCAAGGCCAAGGTCGCCGTCCAGGTCAAGGTGCGGTTTGACGGTGGGGTTTACCGGGATACCGGATATATCGACATCAGCGAAAAAGACCTCGGTGTTCAGATCGAGAATATCAGCAGGAAGGAGACTATTTCAAATGGCGAAAGCACAGGGGCCGGAGGCGATGCAGCCGAAGGCGAATAACGAAACGGCGGAGCTGCAGAGGATCGAGGAGCTTCGCGTAAAACAGAAAACGCCCGCTTCCATCTACAGCGGCGTATGCGCGGCAAAGGACTGGAGGCCGGGCAAGGAAGTCACTGAGGCGGAATACAGGGAGGCGGTCGCTGCATTCAGCGGCGCGCCGATGGGAAAGAAGGTGGAATAATGCTGGGAGATGTTTTTGCAACGGTCAGCGACGGGCTGCTCGGCTTTGAGACCGAAAAAGGTACCGGGATATTCGTCGCAATCGGCGTGTCGCCTATGGAGGCGGATGCGCCCATCACCATCACCGGGAACATGGGGGTCGCCAAAATCCGCGATAGGCTGGGCCTTTCCCCTCTGGCCGACTCGGTCATGGACTCGGTGGAGAACGGAGCAAGCCGCATTTACTGCATCCCGGTCAAGGCGACTACCGCTGGAACCATCAGCGAGGTGAGCAAGACAGGGGACAGCGGCGGGGCCTGCTCCGCCACCGGAAATCCGAACAATGCTTACTCGGTCAAGGTTGAAATCACCGGCAAGGGGGGCTTTAATACGGCCCTGTTCACCTACTCCCTGGACGGCGGCTTCACCAAGTCGGAGGAGGCCACGATCCCCCTGGCCGGGGTCTATGAAATCCCCGGCACCGGCGTGACAGTGACTTTCACCCAGGGCGAGGACACGCCGGAGGAGAGCTTCCAGGTCGGGGACAGCTTCGCCTTTACCACTACCGCCCCGCAGATGACCAACGCCGACGCGCTGGCCGCAATCGACAAGCTCCGGCAGTTCGATGAGCTGTTCGAGTTCGTCCATATCGTGGGCGAATCGACAGCGGCGATGTGGGCGGCGGTCTCCACAGCCCAGACCGAGCTGGAGACCCAGCGGCACAAGCCTCTGCTCTTTATCCTGGAAGCAGGGAAGATCGGGGCGGACGAGAGCGTGGACGACTACGCCCTCCGGCTGGAGGCCGAAAAGAAAAAGCTCAAGAACAAGAACATTGCCGTCGTCGCGGCCCGGTCGCTGTATGTGAAGATGGACGGCACCATCGCCGAGGTGAACAATGCCAGCATCCTCTGCGGTCTGCTGGCAAAGACCAGCGTGCAGCAGTCGGTGGGTCGCACCAGGGAGTCGGCGGGCATGGGTATCTCCAAGGACAAGATGCTGGAGCTGCGGCCCGCAGGCATCAAGGAATACATCGAGCTGCTGGACAGCGCCAAGTATATCACTTTCCGGGAATATGACGGGCTGGAGGGCTTTTATGTCACCAACGCCCGGGTCATGTCGCCGGACGGCAGCGACTACCGCTACATCGAAGATGTGCGCGTCGTCAACAAGATCGTCCGGGAGGTACGCAAGGCCGGACTGCCGCTGCTGCAGGAGGACATCGATGCGGAGGATACCCAGGGCGAGCTGGAGCGCCGGGCCAAGTACATGGAGGCCCCGCTGGATGAGATGGTACGCGCCAAGGAAATCTCCTCCGCCCAGATCACCGTCCCGGAGGGCCAGGACATCATCAAGGACGAACGGATGGATGTGGTGGTGCGGTATGTTTCCCGGGGCTATATCCGCACGATCCATGTTGACATCGGGCGGGCCAACGCTACGAGCTAAAGGAGGGAACAGAAATGCTTAAAGTAAACGGCAGAGCCTACGATTGGGGCGATGTGGACTTCCAGATGCCCGGACTCAATATCCAGGTGCAGGAGGTCAGCTATAACGACGAGCTGGAAAAAGAGGTCGTCTACGGCGCGGGGCAGAAGCCCCGGGGCTATGGCGAGGGGAATTACAAATCGGAGGGCAAGATCAGCCTGCTGCGGGACGACTATGACGAGCTGCTTGACTACTGCAAGCGCCGGGGCATCTCCCTTTACAAGCTGGTCATCCCGAAGATCGCCGTCTCCTACGCCAATCCTGGGAGCCGGACGAGGACGGACATCCTCAGCACCGTCACCTTTACCAAGACCGACCAAAAGGCCGCACAGGGCGACAAGAGCCTCAAGGTCGACATCGACTTCATCATCGTCAACGGCATCACCCGTGACGGCGTGAGAGCTATTTAACAACAATCTGAAGGAGGACACCAGAATGGATAACATCACAACCAGGACTGCGGAGAATGCAGCTGTTACTGAGGAGCAGAAGGTCAAGGAGAAGTATGCGGGGGAAAAGCTCTATACCATCTCCATGATCCTGCACCCGGACGACGATACGGACTATCTTGTCAAATACTTTTTCAAGCGGCCTGGCAACCCCAGCTACAACCGCTATGTCAAGACGGCATCGAAGGATATGCTGGGGGCGCTGAAAGCCTTTGTCTTTGACGCGGTCGTGGAGGAGAGCAAGGCGCAGCTGGAGCGCGATCTGGAGGAATACCCGGCCCTGGCCCTCGGCGTCGGCGAGAAGCTGCTGAACATGATGGGCCTGTCTGATCTGACAAATTTGAAGAAACTCTAAGAGAGAAGCTCCAGGAGGTACGGGCTAATATCTTCGAGGCGGGAACGCTGGAGATCTGTCGGTTCGTCCCTCCTGCTCTCTTAGAGGGGCTGGACATCGACAGCATGGAGCTTGACGACTTTCTGTTCCTTTTGGCAAAGGCGCGTTACATCCAGGAGGTAGAGGCATCTATCATCCAGCGGGGCGTCGTGGACGCTTTCGGGGAGGAGTGAGGCGGTCGGTAGTCCCGCTGCAGGAAAGGAGTGACGCAGCATGAGCCTTGAATCGGTGTTCCGGTTGAGCCTTATCATGAATATGGTGGATAACCTCACCGAGCCTATGGCGCGGGTCACGACAGCAGCCGGGGGTTCCATCAGCAAGCTGCAGCAGATGGAGCAGACCTTCGGCGGCATGGCAAAGACCGGCATGGGAATGGCGGCGGTCGGCGGGGAGATCACCAGCGCGGTGCTGGCCCCGGTGGAGGCCACCTTTGAAACACGCAGGGCGCTGGGGGAGCTTGCCTCCCTCGGTATCCAAGACCTGGATGCGCTGGAGGATGCCGCCCGGAGTTTTTCCGACCAGTGGGCCGGGACGACCAAGGCGGACTTTATCACAGCAGCCTACGATATAAAAAGCGGCATCGCCTCTCTTACGGATGAGGGGGTCGCACAATACACGACGCTGGCGGGCGTTACCGCCAAAGCAACAAAATCCACTATCGGCGAGATGACCGACCTGTTCGCCACCGGATATGGCATCTATAAGGACTTCTACAGCGACCTTTCGGATATGGAGTTCGGAGAGATGTTCTCGGCGGGGATCGCCGAAAGCGTCCGGGCCTTTAAG
>CAJUFK010000136.1 GCA_910585535.1 uncultured Angelakisella sp.
TCGAACCCACGACCTCTAGCGTGACAGGCTAGCGTTCTAACCAACTGAACTACCAGGCCATGATCCGGCACCCGCCAGGGAACCGGGAACGATAATTATTTTACTATAAATCTTCTCTGGTGTCAAGTGTTTTTTCCGCGATCATTCCAAGAAGTTCTTCTTTCGGAAAAGTATACCGGCTGGGGCAGAAGTGGCAGCAAAGTTCCGCCTTGCCGTCCTCCTCCGCCATCGCCTGGAGTTCCCTGGCGTCCAGGGACCGGAGAGCGGCGGCCATGCGCTCCCGGCTGCACCCGCAGCGGTATTCCACCATTCGAGTGTCCAAAATATGGGGGTCCATCCCTGCCAGGACCTGCCCGGCGATCTCCTCCGGGGTAAGGCCGGAGGTAAGCATCTGGGTCACCGAGGGGAGAAAGCTGACGTTTTGTTCCGCCTGCCGGATGTCCTCTTCCCCGGCCCCGGGAAGCAGCTGAAGGATCCAGCCCCCTGCCGCCTTTACCGTCAGGTCCGGGTTCACCAGCACCCCCAGGGCGCAGGCGGTGGGGACCTGTTCGCTGTCGTGGAAGTATTGGGTGATGTCCTCGGCAATCTCCCCGGAGACCAGGGGCACCAAACCCACGTAGGGCTCCCCCATGCCAAGGTCTTTCACCACAAAGAGGTTGCCGTTTTTCCCCACCGCCCCGGAGACGTCCAGTTTGCCTTGGGGATTCAGGGGGAGTTCCACAATGGGGTTGGCGGCGTAGGCTTTGGCGTTGCCCCCGGCGTCAGCCACTGCGATCACCGAGCCGGCGGGGCCGTCGGCGGTGATCCGCAGCGTCACCGAACCCTTTTCTCCTTTGAGCATCGACCCCATAATGGAGGCAGCGGTGAGGAGTCTTCCTGCGGCGGCGGTTACCACCGCACTGGGCTGGTGGTACTGCTCCAGGACAGACACCATATCGGTGGAGTCCAGGGCCCAGCAGACGGCGGACCCGTTTTCCGAGATCCCACGAACTAGTTTTCCCATTTGCTTATCTCCTTCTGGCGACGTAAACGATGCGCTCTTCTCCGGGCCCAGGGGGTGCGACGGTGTAGTCCCCCCGGGTCTCCAGCAGCTCGAAGCCGGTGTCTTGGAGGAGGGCGGCGATCTCCTCCTGGGGGAAGGCCACCTCCCGGAAGCTTTCGCTGTACCGGCGGTAGCGGTCCCCCTTCTCCCAGACGAAAAAGTCCAGATCGATGAGAACGCCGTTATCCCCGTTCTTGGAATCCCAAGCGTTCTGCCAGATGCAGCAGACCTCCTGGGTCTCCCGGACAAAGGTGCTGCCCCCCAGGCGGTTTTTGTGCTTTTCCGGGGTGTTCATATCAAAGAGGAACAGACCGCCTGGTTCGGTGAAGAGCCAGACCCGGTGGAACACCTCCCCAATGGCTTCCTTCCCCGGCAGGTGGTTGAGGCTGTCCAGGGTACAAAGGGTGGTATCCACCGTTCCGTACAGGTCCAGCCCGGTCATCTCCTGGCATAGGTAGAGGATGGGCGGGACAAGGCCGGCGCTTTTGCTCATGGCTTGGGCCAGCATCTCTTGGGAGCCGTCCACGGCGATGACCTCCACCCCCTGCCGGGCAAGGCTGACCGCCAGGGAACCGGTGCCGCAGGCTAAATCGAGGACAAGCCGAAACCTGCCCCCGTGCTTTTCCGCCAGTTTTTTCAGATACTCCCCCTTGGCCCGGTAGTCCACATCAGCGGTAAGGCTGTCATAGTACCGGGCAAAGGCTTCCTCATACCCTGCCATCTTCCTCGTCCAAGCGCTGGAAAATGGCCTCGTAGCCGTCTGCGCCATAGTTCAGTGAACGGTTTACCCGGCTGATGGTGGCGGTGCTGGCCCCGGTGGCCTGGACGATCTCACTGTACACCTGATGATCCCGAAGCATTTTGGCAACCTGGAGCCGCTGGGAGAGGGCTTTCAGCTCCTGGACTGTGCAAAGATCATCAAAAAAACGGTCGCACTCCTCTATATTCTGTAGAGATAGTACGGCTCGGTAAAGATATTCCACGTTGGCATCCTTCAGTTTTGGATTCATTTGGAAGTACACCTCCTTACGGTACAGTTTACCATTTCAGCGCAAAAAAGTAAAGAGGGGTTTTCCAAAAAATTGCACACCCTGGGCCGAAGATTTTACCTGGACGGCCCTTAGCCGCAGAGCGCCGGGCAGGGTCTGGTTATTGCCTATTTAGGGGTATTTTGGTATAATAAAGGCATTATCGTGGGAAAGGATGTTTGTTATGGCAGTTTCTATTGCAAAAGTCTACCGCCCCTGGTTCCTCCGCCGGTTTGTCTCCGCTCTCCTCTGGGCGGCGGTCTGGTGCGGAGGCGGTATTGCCGCCATCGAATTCTTCTACGGCCCCGGGACCGGATTCGCCCAAACCCACCCCTACCTGATGGGGGGCCTCACCGCCGTCTTTCTGGTGGCTGCCCCGGTTTCCTTGGGCTTCTTTCTGGCCCGGCTCCTGACCCTCTTCCGGTGGCGGGGACGGCTGAGAAAGCAGATCCGCCGGTACCTTTCCCCAGAGGAGACCCGGGACCCTCTTGCCCTGGTGGAGGCCGATCTGAAATGCCAGCTTTTCGGCGTCTCAGAGATCCTCCTGGGCCGGGACTGGGTGGTCTTCCCCGGCCAGGCCATGAAGCGGGACGCCATTGTAGGCGTCTACACTACCGACCTCTCCCGCTTCTCCCTCTCCAAACGGACCCGGATCACCCTGGTGGACGAGGCCGGGGAGCTGATCTCCTACGAGTCCAGGCCGGGGAGCGCCGGCGCCGAAGCCGATTTCCTCCGGGCCACCCACCCCGACGCCGCCCGGGGGGACTTCCGGGAGTACACCTTCTTCCTCCAAAAGGAGGGGGACAGGCCGGACCGCCGCAAGCTCCGGACCCCGGCCAAAACCACCTACCTGGGAGTTTCCAAATGGGACCGCAACCCCATCCTGGAGGAAAACCCCATCTCCGGCCGGTACGAGCGGTGGCTTTTGGCCTCCTACGCCCCCTACATCCTGGCGGATCCCTACCGCCACGGGGATTTTGACCACGCCGGGGGTTGGGAGCGCACCGTTCTCCAGGAGCGGATCGCCCGGTTTGTTTTGGATGATCCCTGGGAGGTTCGGAACAAAGAGGAACTGCTGGAGACGGTGGAACACCTGGTGACCACCGGGGAGCAGCTCCGGGACGGCTGGCAGCTGGGCCGGGCCACCATGGTGCTGGGCTTTGGGTACATCGCCGGGTACCTTACCCGCCGGGAACTGCTGGTCTTTTCCCTCCCCGCCGGGGAGGCCATCCAGCGGACCTTCTCCGGCTGGGAGGAGCTTCACGAGAGCTACCTGAAAAGCTACGAGGAATGGAGCAAAAAGTACAAATCCCGGAATCTGCGCCGCCAGGCCTATGAGGGGCTGATAAGGGATCCGGCCTCCATCCTCAACACAACCCCCTTTGGGATGGACCTTCGGGCAGCGTGCCGGGAGGCGGAGGTGGGGCTGGAGTAACGGCCGGGGCAGAGGCGGCAAAAGGCGGGGAGCCATGGTGGCCCTCCGCCTTTCTTCATATGGAAAAGCCCCCGCCAGAAAGGACGGGGGAAGTCAGGCCCTATCCAAAGAGATGTACCACCAAGTTGACAATATTGGGGAAGCAGACCACAACGATAATCATTCGCAAGATTTGGATGAAGCAGACGTCGGGGCTGTCCACCCCCACATCGGAGGAGATAAGGGCCATATCCGAAGCCCCGGCAGGGGTGGCGATCAGCATGGCCTCCGCCCGGTTCAGATGGGTGATCCGGGGCAGCAGCCAGCCCATAAAGAAGCAGTTGATAAGGTAGAGGCCCAGCAGCACCGCCGCCGGAAGGACCAGATACCGCAGATCGGCCAGTTCCTGGCGGCCGAAGGCGCAGCCGATGTAACAGCCGGTGAGAATCTGGGCTGTCCTTTTGAGCCACCGGGGGACAAAGGCCCGGCCCCAGACCAGCTTATAGACCAGAACGCTGACAGTGGAAAAGAGGATGGTCCCCGCCGGGATGCCGGTGGCCTTGCCCAAAAAGCCAAAGACCGAACCCACCACCATGGTAAGAAGGATGACCACGGGACCCTTGGCCTCGGAGGGGGCTTTGGCAGGGGCAGAAGCGGGAACGGCGGGGACGGGGGCCGCCGGAGGGACCGAAACTGCCGCAGGCTCCTTGGCCCCTGCCACCTTGGCGATGATAAGGGGGAAGCAGCCCACCCCCACAGCCATCCGCACAAACTGGAGAACCGCCACGTAGGGCACCTTAGCCCCCAAATCGGCGGCAATAATGGGCATATCGCTCATCCCCCCGGGGACGCAGCACATGAGGCTGGTGAGAAGATCCATCTGGGAGATGCGGTAGATGAGAAAGCCCGCCCCCAGGTTGAGGATCAGGTACCCGGTGATGAGGATGCCCAGGGGCTTTAGGATCCGGGGGAGGTTCTTCATGTCCTCCCGGCTCACCGAACAGCCGATGAAAGAGCCCGCCGTGATCTGGGCCACCGTCCGGGCCAGGCCGGGAAAGCTGGCGGCCTGGGCGGTGATGTTCAGCGCCGCCACCCCGATAATCGCCCCGACGATAAGCCCCCCGGGGAACTTCAGCTTAAAGAACAGGTACCCCACGGCCACACCCACCGCCAGGGTCAAAAGAACGTTACCCATACAAAAAACCTCCTCGGTCAAACCGACCTCTCCGGCAGCATAGATATAGAAAAAATCTATACCGTGGCCAAAGAAATTTCGATTTGATTTATACCACGCTCTATTATATAATAAAGCTGTAGATTTCACAAGTGGGTACCGGAAAAAGCTTCAAAATCTTTCCTTGCTAGGAGGCTGGACGATGTGAGCGAATTACGGGAACTTGCCCGGTTCCTTTCCGGGCTGCGCTGGGAGGACGTCCCGGAGGAGGTCCGGAAAACCGTCCGCCTGCTGCTGCTGGACAACCTGGGAGCGGCTTTGGGGGCGGCAAAGGCCCCTCTTCCCGGGGCGGTCGCCGGGGTCTATCTACCCCTTGCCGGGGAGAAGGGCCGGGTGAGCCTGTGGGGCCGGGGGACGAAGGCCCCGCTGACCACGGCGGTGTTCCTCAATGCCCTGGCGGGGGACGCTTTGGGACTGGACGACCTGCACACCGGGTCCAAGACCCACATTGGGGTGGTGGTGATCCCCGCCGCCTGGGGGCTGGCGGAACAGCTGGGCTGCAGCGGGGAGGAGCTTCTCCTGGCGGTGGTCTGCGGGTACGAGGCCATGGCCCGGGTGGGCAAGGCTTTGGGGGTCTCCTCCCACCGGAAGCAGGGCTGGCACGCCACTGCCACCGCCGGGACCTTTGGGGCCGCGGCGGCCTGCGGGAAGCTTCTGGGGCTGGACGAGGAGGAAATGACCTCCGCCCTGGGGCTGGCGGGGAGCCAGTCCTTTGGGGTATGGGCCTTTCTGGGGGATGGAACCAACAGCAAGTCTCTGAATCCGGCACGGGCCGCTGTCAGCGGCTGCGAGGCGGCTCTTCTGGCCAAGGCCGGAATGACCGGACCGGAGCATATCCTCACCGCCCCGGACGGAGGGCTTCTCACCGCTATGACCCGGGAGGGAGACGCCGCCCAGGCGGCCAAGGACCTTGGAACTGTCTGGGAGATCCTGCAGATGGATAACCGGCCTTATCCCTGCGCCCGAAGCACCCACGGGGCGGTGGACGGGGCTTTGGCCCTGCGCCGGGAACACAGGCTGTCTCCCGGGGAGATCGACTGGGTATGGGTGGATACTTACCAGGTGGGATTTCAGCAATGCGGCTGCGGGGAAGGGAGCTTACGGCCCAGAACGCCGGCCCAGGCGAAGTTTTCCACACCGTACTGCGTAGCCTGCGGACTGCTTTACGGGGAGGGGGCTTCCCCATTTCACACCGGAATGGATCTTAAAGCCGGAGGTCCAGGAATTTTTGCCTCGGATTGCGGTAACGGAGGACAGCGGGCTGACGGGGGCCTATCCCAGGCACTGGGGGAGCCGGGTCACGGTGGAATGCCGGGACGGGCGGCGGCTTTCGGTGGAGGTCACAGATGCTTCAGGGAGTGTGGACAATCCGCTGACCCAGGAGCAGGTGCAGGCCAAGGCTCTGGGGCTTATCCGGGAAAGTCACGGGGAGAAGGCGGAGGCCATTGCAGAGGCCATTCTGGCGTTGGATCAGGCGGCCGTCCTGCCGGAGCTGTGACCTTGGGCGGAACCCTTCATCCAGTATATCTGCCCTTTGGGGGCTTAAAGTAAAAGGAGAGACGAAAATGGTAAAGCTTTATGACACCGGCGTTTTTCTTGTGAACCAAACCGAGATCATCCCCGACGACGGCAGCGCCGCCGCAGCTTTGCGGCAGAAAACGGGCCGGGAGGTGAGCCGGGAGGAGGCCAAAAAGGGCACCATGGCTTACTCCATCATCGAGGCCCACAATACCTCCGACGACCCCGACGCCCTGCGGATTAAGTTTGACTCCATCACCTCCCACGACATTACATACGTAGGCATCATCCAAACCGCCCGGGCCTCCGGGATGGAAAAGTTTCCCATCCCCTACGTCCTCACCAACTGCCACAACAGCCTTTGTGCGGTGGGCGGCACCATCAACGAGGATGACCATATGTTTGCCCTCTCCGCCGCCAAGAAATACGGCGGCATCTATGTCCCCACCAACATGGCGGTGATCCACAGCTACAACCGGGAGATGATGTCCGGCTGCGGGCGGATGATTCTGGGCTCCGACAGCCACACCCGGTACGGCGCCCTGGGCACCATGGCCGTGGGAGAGGGCGGCGGCGAGCTGGCCAAGCAGCTGCTGGGCCGCACCTACGACTTCGCCCGGCCCGGCGTTATCGGTATCTACCTCACCGGCAAGCCCCAGAAGGGGGTGGGCCCCCAGGACGTGGCCCTCTCCATCATCGGCAAGGTCTATGCCAACGGCTACGTCAAAAACCGGGTCATGGAGTTTGTTGGCGACGGCATCGCAAACCTCCCTGTGGAGTACCGCAACGGCATCGACGTCATGACCACCGAAACCACCTGCTGGTCCTCCATCTGGCGCACCGACGACAAGGTCGCCGATTACTTCGCCATCCACGGCCGCCCGGAGGCGTACAAGAAGCTGGATCCCGCCGACATCGCCTACTACGACGGCCTGGTCTACGTGGACCTTGCCACTGTGGAGCCCACCATCGCCATGCCCTTCCACCCCAGCAACACCTACACCATCGCCGAGCTGCGGGCCCATCCCCAGGACATCATCGCCGCCGTCACCGACGCCGGCCGCAAGCAGTTTGAAAACGCCAAGTTCGAGTTCGCCCTGGACAAGAAGATCAAGAACGGCGAAATTTACGTGGACCAGGGCCTGGTGGCCGGCTGCTCCGGCGGCACCTTCGACAACGTCTGCGCCGTGGCGGACATCCTGGACGGCCACTCCATCGGCAACGGGAGCTTCACCATGAGCGTCTACCCCGGCAGCCAGCCCGCCTACCTGGAGCTGGTGAAGAACGGCGCCATCCAGAAGATCGTCAGCGCCGGGGCCATCATCCGGGAATGCTTCTGCGGCCCCTGCTTCGGCGCCGGGGATACCCCTGCCAACCAGGAGTTCAGCATCCGCCACACCACCCGGAACTTCCCCAACCGGGAAGGCTCCAAGCCCGGGGAGGGCCAGATCTCCTATGTTGCCCTTATGGACGCCCGGTCCATCGCCGCCACCGCCATCAACGGAGGCCGCCTCACCGCCGCCACCGACCTGGATGTCAACTACTCCGCCCCCAAGTATTTCTTCGACCGCTCCATCTACGACAAGCGGGTCTTTGACGGCTGGGGCAAGGCGGACCCCTCCACCGAACTGAAGTTTGGCCCCAACATCAAGGATTGGCCGGCCATCCCCAGCCTAACCGACCATGTCCTTCTCAAGCTGGTGAGCTACATCGACGATCCTGTCACCACCACCGACGAGCTGATCCCCTCCGGGGAGACCTCCTCCTACCGCTCCAATCCCCTGCGCCTGGCTGAGTTTACCCTCAGCCGCAAGGATCCCGCCTATGTGGGCGAATCCAAGGCGGTTCTGGCCCTGGAGCAGATCCGGGAGGCCGGGGAGTGCCCCGCCGCCAAGGACGAGGAGCTGGCCGCCGTCTACGACCTCATCTGCGCCATCCCCGGCTTCGAGGAGCTGAAGCCGGTGGACGTGGGCTTCGGCAGCACCATCTACGCCAACAAGCCCGGGGACGGTTCCGCCCGGGAGCAGGCCGCCAGCTGCCAGCGGGTGGTGGGAGCCTGGGCCAACATCGCCCAGGAGTACGCCACCAAGCG
>CAJUFK010000137.1 GCA_910585535.1 uncultured Angelakisella sp.
GCAAGCCTTTGAAAAGGCTTGACCTAAACTTTACACCCTTTGTCACGCAGTCGTTTACGTGGGTCCTGCCTGGAGTCTTAACGGCGCTCTGGCCGAAGCGCAAAATCACCCCCCGCAGCCTGGCAATGGGTGATTTCAACTCTCCGCCTTCTGCTGCTTGCGACTCCAGGCACAACCTACGCCCCGGCACAACCGTTAGGCGCGGAGCGCCGGGGAGGGTCTGCCTGTGGGCGCTAGCCCACTTCCGACTCCAGGCACAGCCTATGCCCCGGCACAACCTTTAGGCACGGAGTGCCGGGGAGGGTTAGCTCTCTGCGGCCTTGGCCTCCTTCTTGGCGGCCCGCCGCGCCCGCTTCTCCTCCTTCCTCCGCTTCCGGTCCTCCTTGTCAAAAATGAGGTAGAACGTCGGAATCAGAATCAGCGTCAGCAGCGTGGACATAATAAGCCCGCCAATAACTACGACGGCCATGCTCTCCATCATTTCCACCCCGGATCCCACCGCCATGGGCACCAGTCCCACAATGGTGGTCAGCGAAGACATCAGGATGGGCCGCAGGCGCATCTTCCCCGCCCGGACCAGGGCCTCGTGGATCTCCACCCCGTCCTCCCGGCGAAGGATGTTTACATAGTCGATGAGGACAATGGCGTTGTTTACCACGATGCCCTCCAGCATCACCAGTCCCAGCAGAGAGGTCATGTTCACCGACGACCCGGTGACTGCCAGCCCCAGGAAGGAGCCCACCATGGCAAAGGGAATGGAGATGATGACCACGATGGGGAACCGCAGCGACTCAAACTGAATGGCCATCACTGCGAACACCAGATAGAGAGCCACCAGCAGGGCGTTGCCAATGGCGGCGAACTCCTCGTACATCATGTCCATCATGTTGCCCTGGGCTACCTCTACCCCGGCGGGAAGCTCCAGCTGGCTGCCCACTGCCTGGAGGACCTTGGCCGTCAGCTGGCTGACGTTGCTCCCCAGGTGGGGGGTGCCGGTAACGGTGACCTGGTAGTCGCCGTCCTGGCGGGTAATAGAGGTGGGGGCCTCGGTGTAGACGATCTCCGCCATATCGGTGAGGGCCGCCTGGCCTCCGGTGGGGGTGTCGATCATCATGCCGTACAGGTCGCTGACATTCACGAACCGGTCCTTGGGAAGCTCCACCTTTACCGAATACTCGGTCTCCCCGTCCTGGATGGTCATGGCCTCGATGCCGGTGAGCTGGCTGCGGACCGAGCCAAGCACCGCCATGGGGGTCATCCGGGCCGAGGCGGCCAGGATAGGATCCACCACAATCTCCGCCCGGGGGGCCCCGTTGGAAAGGCTGGTGGTGGCGCCGTCAAACTCCGGCATGGCCGCAATCAAATCCCGCAGTTCGTTGGCGGTTTCCTCCAGGGTGGTCAGATCCGGCCCCTGGAGGGTGATGTCCACGTTTTGGGAGGCAAGCATGGACATCATGTCGTTGGCGGACACCTCAACGACGCAGTTGGGCACTAACTTGGACTGGTCCCGGATCTCCTGGACAAATTCCTCGTCGGAAAGGGCGGCGTCCTCCCGCAGGGTGACGCTGATGGAGGCGGAGCTGCTTCCCATCATGCCGCCGCTGCCCACGCTCATGGAATAGCTTTCCACGTCGGGGTGCTGGCTCACCATCTCCTCCAGCTGGGCCATAATCTCGTTGGTGCTTTCCAGGTTCAGCCCGCTTTTGGTCTCTACCGACAGGTTGATGTTGCCGCTGCTCATGCTGGGCATCAGCTCCTGGGGCACTATGGCAAAGAGGACCACAGCCAGCACCAGCAGCAGAACGGCGGTGGAGACCACCAGCTTGCGCTTATGGAGCAGCTTGGCGATCAGATTCCCATACCGCTCCTCCACCTTGCCCATGAGGCGGTAGGCGATAAAGTCGTTTCGCTCGTGGGGCTGGAGCTGGACAAAGAGAAGGGGCACCAGGGTGATTGCGCTTACCAGAGAGGCGGTAAGGGAAAAGACGATGGTATAGGCCACGTCATGGAACAGCTGGCCGGAGATGCCCTCGATCATGGCAATGGGCAGAAACACCACCACGGTGGTCAGGGTGGAGGCAATAACCGAGCTGGTGACCAGCTCCGCCCCCTTGACAACCTTCTCCCGATAGGAGGTCCCCCCCATATCCCGGGTGGACTTAAAGCAGCTGTCGATGACCACGATGGAGTTGTCCACCAGCATTCCGATGCCGATGACCAGGCCCCCCAGGGACATCATGTTGATGGTCATGCCCAGGAAGGACATAAGGATTAGGGCGGTGAGAACCGACAGGGGCATGGAGATGGCCACGATGGCGGAAGCTCTCCACTCCCCCAGGAACATCCAAAGGACCACCACGGCGATGGCCAGGCCCTCCACCAGGCTGAGTACCACCTGCTTGATGTTCTCCATGATCTCCTCGCCGCTGTTGTAGGAGACCTCCAGGGTGATGCCCAGGCCGCTGTTGTTAAGGCGTTCCACCTCCTTGGCGACCTGCTGGCAGATGCCCACGGTGTTGCCGCTTTGTTCCTTGGTCACCGAAAGGCTGATGGCGTCCATGCCGTTGCGGCGGCTGTAAGAGGTCTCCTCCTCGTCCGCCATAATGACCTGGGCCACGTCGGAAACATGGATGACGTCCCCGCTGGACAGGGTGATGGGCACGCTTTCCAGGGTGCGGTAGTTCTGGATCTTCTGGCTGCCGGTAAGGTCCACGGTGATGTTCCCCCGGTCCAGGGATCCCATGGTAAGTTCAAACTCCGCAGTGGCGATGGCGTTGCTCACCGACTGCATGGTCAAACCGTACTGGGTCATCTTGTTCTCGTCCAGCAGCACCTGGATATACTGGCGGCTGCCGCCGAACACCGAGACGTCAGAGACCCCTTCGATCCGTTCCAGTTCCGGAATGATGTTGTCCTCGACGTAGTTCTTCAGGTTATCCCCGGCGTTGGCCTCCACCGAAAGGGACATGATGCTGCTGTTCATGGCGCTCATGTTCATCTCGATGATGGTGGGGTCCTGGGCGTCGTCGGGGAGCTGGATCATCGCCAGGGCGGAGGTGACGTCCTGGTACTTTTTGTCGATGTCCACCCCGTAGTAGAACTGCAGAACGGTAATGCCCATGTTCTCACTGGACATGGAGGTGGTGGAATCCACCTCCGAGATGGTGGCAAGGGCGGTCTCCACCCGGTCGGTCACCGAGCGGTCGATCTCCTCCGGGGAGGCCCCGTAGTAGGGGGTCATAATCATCAGAACGGGCATCGCTATCTCCGGGGTGGATTCCAGAGGCATCCGGAACACCGAGGAGGCGCCGAAGACGATGAGGCTCAGCACGCAGATAAAGACGCAGACCGGCCTCTTAATGGAAAAGCGCGGGATGGAAAACATCAAATTCCCCCTTTTGTCACTGGGCCATTGTTACAGCGGCCCCGTCCTTCAGGTCCGGGTGCCAGGTGGTGATAATCTGGTCCTCCTTGGTAAGGCCGGAGAGAATGACGATCTCCTCGGCGGAGGAAATACCGGTGGTCACATCGGTTCGGACCGCCTTGCCGTCCCGGTAGACGTAGACGAAGGGCTGGTTGCCGTCGTACTCCAAAAGATCCAGGGAGAGGAGCATGGCGTCCTCCGCCTTGGCGGTGCTGGCCTTCACCTTCACCACTCCCCCGGAGCGGCTGGTGCCCAGGGGCTCATCGGTTTGGGCCTTGGCGGCGTAAAGGCCGGTCTGGGGGTTGGCGGCGTTGGCCAGCTCGGTGATCTGGGCGGAAAACTCCTGGCCGTTGTAGACCACCGTCACCGGGGAACCCACCGACAGGGCGTTGGCCCCGTCCTCCGACAGGTTAAAGGAGACCATGGGGGCTGCGCCCTCCTGGTCGATGACATAGGCCGGGGCCCCGGGGGAGACCATATCGCTGACCGCCACGTTTTTGGCCGAGACGATGCCGGAGACCGGGGCATAGACCTTGGCCTCATTAAGCGCCTTCATGGCGTTGTCGTAGCTGATCTTGGCCAGGTCGATCTGGCTCTGGACGGTGCCGGTGATGCCCTCGTCCTCGTCGCCCTTGGTGTTCTTATAGGTGTCCCGGGCGTTGACCAGGTTCTTCCGGGCGCTGGAGACCTGCTCATCCAGCTTGTCGTAGTTCTGGATATAGGCGTTCTGGGCCTGGTTGTAGCCCTCCGCCGCCGCTGCCGCCGCCTTTTCCAGGGCCGCGATGTCTTCGTCTGTAGGCTTTTGGTCCTCGGGAAGGTTGGGGTCGTTTTTCAGCGCCTTGGCATCTTCCAGGGCCTTCTGCGCCTTATCCATCCCCGCCTTTGCGGCGTCCCGGGCGTCCTCGATGGCGTCCCGGTTGTCCTTCAGGGTGGTGTACATATCCCCAGCGCTGTCCCAAGCGCTTTTTGTCTGGATAATGGTGGTGTTGCTGCCGGAAACGGCGGCCTCGTACTGGAGGCGGGCGGTCTCCGCCATGGTCTCCAGGGTCTCGGTGTCCAGCTCAAAAAGGAGCTGGCCCTTTTCCACGTGCTGGCCGGGGGTGACGTAGGTCTCCAGCACCTTGGCCTGGGAGGTGGCGTAGACCTTAATGCTTTCGGCGGACTCCACCCGGCCTACAAACTCGGTCTGCCGGTCGATGGTGCCCTGGCTGGCGGAGGTGGTATGTACCTCGATGGCCTGGACGCTCCCCTCCTCTCCCTGGGCGGGAAGGGCGGGACCTCCGCAGGCGGTAAGGACCAAAAGGGCCCCCGCCGCGGCGGCGGTGATGCGGACAAAGTGATCGTTTCTTTTCTTCATAAACGCTTTCCTCCACGATTTTTGTAAGACTAACGATGCCGGCCGGCTTCGAGGCCCTAGGGCGTGGCTGCGGCGGCAGCCGCCTTCTCCGGCAGGCTTTCCTCCTCCCAGATCTGTCCGCAGTTATCCAAAAGCCGCAGGAGCATCCGGTTGAGGGTGTCAAATTCCTGGGGGGTGAAACCCTGGAACATCTGCTCCAGCATCACCTCGGCGCTGGGGTGAAGCCGCTCTCCCAGCTGGACGCATTTTTCGGTGAGGCGAACCTCCCGGTACCGGCGGTCCTTGCTGCCCACCACCCGGGTGATGAAGCCCTTCCGCTCCATCCTTTTCAGAATCCCGGTCACCGTGGGGTTGGAGAGGTGCAGCTCCTCCTCGATGTCCCGCTGGTTCACCGGCCCTCCGCAGCCGTGGGCTATGCAGATAAGGGCGTCCAGCTGGGCGGAGGTAAGGTCGACCCCCATCTCCCGCAGGGCCTGGTCCACCCCCTGCTGCATGGCATGGTGAAGGAGCCGGTACAGGCGCAGGAACTCCATCGCCTTGCGGATCTGTGTGGTAAACAGCCAGCTGCTGTTCCCCTTCATGTCAGTCCATCCCCCCTGTCAAAGGTGTGCCTATTAAATATAGCACGCTATGTTTTTGCCGTCAACTACACCAAATCACAATTTACAAATTCGTAAAACTCCCACCAAAATCTCTTCACAGTAGCCGGTCCTCCCAAAATTTCCCCCTGCTGTTTTGCGGGAGCCCGGAACACTTGGGAGCCTTTTCTGCCGCGCCGTTTGGATGCTTTAGACTCCAGGCAGCTGCCAGGATTTCAAACAAAGGTAAGGCCCCCTCTTTCGAGGGGGCCGGGTAGGGTGTGCCTCGGCGGCTACGCCGTATCAGCGTAAAATACTTTGGATACTTAAGACTCCAGGCAGCTGCTAGGATTTCAAACAAACGTAAGGCCCCCTCTTTCGAGGGGGCCGGGTAGGGTGTGCCTCGGCGGCTGCGCCGCGGCCACGCCGTGGTGGGCGGTAAGGGACTTGAACCCCTGACCCCCTGCACGTCAAGCAGGTGCTCTTCCAGCTGAGCTAACCGCCCATCCTTGCCGCCATCACTGACAGCTTTTACATTATACACGAGGGCACGGGAAAAATCAAGCCCTAATTTTCGCTTTTTTGGATATTTTCTTGGACAGGCAGGAAATCGGCGAAAAGAACTGACAAAAAGGGCCGGTTATGCTATAATAAAATGAATTGCGGCCGCTGGCCGGAGAAGAAGGGAGAGGGAGCCGTGCGGGTCTTTGGCATCGATCCGGGATACGCCATTGTGGGGTGCGGGGTAGTAGACTGCGCCAAAGGGAAATACCGGATGGTGGAGTACGGGGCCATTACCACCCCCGCCGGAATGGAGATGGGCCAGCGGCTGGCCACCATCTACGACCAGCTGACCTTCGCCCTGGAAAAGTACAGGCCGGAGGCGGTGGCCATCGAGCAGCTGTTCGCCACCCACAACCAAACCACCGTTATGGGGGTGGCCCAGGCCCGGGGGGTCATCCTCCTGGCCTGTGAGCAGAAGGGGCTGCCGGTGTACGAATATACCCCCATGCAGGTGAAGATGGCGGTGGTGGGATATGGAAACGCAGAAAAGCGCCAGGTTATGGAGATGACCAAAAACCTTTTGGGCCTGACCGAGATTCCCAAGCCGGACGACGCCGCCGACGCCCTTGCCATCGCCATCTGCCACGGAAACGTGGGCGGTTCGGTGCTGTTTCAGAAAAAACTGCAAATGAGGTAACGACCATGATCTACAGCGTCACTGGAAAACTGCTCCTGGTGGAACCGGGCTTCGCCGTTGTGGAGGCCGGAGGGGTGGGCTACCGCTGCTCCACCACCACCAGCACCCTGGCAAAGCTGCCCCCCCGGGGGCAGGAGGTCACTTTGCTGACCCACCTGTACCTGCGGGAGGACGTGCTGGAATTGTTCGGTTTCTTTACCGAGGAGGAGCTGCGGTGCTTCCGGCTTCTCATCGGAGTGAGCGGGGTGGGTCCCAAGGCCGCTTTGGCCATCCTTTCCACCCTGACCCCCCAAAAGCTGATGCTGGCCATCGCCGCCGGGGACGCCAAAGCGGTAAAGGCCCCGGGGGTGGGCCCAAAATTGAGCCAGCGCATCATCCTGGAGCTTCGGGACAAGTTCTCCACCGAGGACCTGACCGGAGGCGTCGCCGCAGCGGGGGGCGGCGGGCTTTCTTTCCTGTCGGGGGAGGACTCCTCCGCCCAGGGGGAGGCGGTGGCCGCCCTGGTCTCCCTGGGCTACGGCCAAACCGAGGCCGCCGCTGCCATCGCCAAGCTGGACTCCTCCCTGGCGGTGGACGAGCTTATCAAGGGGGCCCTGAAAAGGCTCTCCCGGGGGGTGTAGCCAATGGGAATGTTTGACAAGGACAGCGACTTTGAAAACCGCTTCGTCACCCCGGAGGTAACCCGGGACGACAGCGACGCCGAAAACTCCCTGCGCCCCAAAACCCTGGGGGAGTACATCGGCCAGGAGAAGGCCAAGGAGAACCTGCGGGTCTTTATCGAGGCGGCAAAGCTCCGGGGGGAGCCCCTGGACCACGTGCTTCTGTACGGCCCTCCGGGGCTGGGAAAGACCACCCTCTCCACCATCATTGCGGCGGAGATGGGGGTGAACATCCGCACCACCTCCGGCCCGGCCATTGAAAAGCCGGGGGATCTGGCGGCTCTTCTCACCAACCTGGAGGAAAACGACATCCTCTTTATCGACGAGATCCACCGCCTCAACCGCAGCGTGGAGGAGGTCCTGTATCCCGCTATGGAGGACTACGCCCTGGACATCATTCTGGGCAAGGGCCCCTCGGCCCGGTCCATCCGCATCGATCTGCCCCGGTTCACCCTGGTGGGGGCCACCACCAGGGCGGGACAGCTGACGGGGCCGCTTCGGGACCGGTTTGGGGTGATCTTCCGCCTGGAGCTGTACACGGCGGAGGAGCTGACCCGGATCATCACCCGGAGCGCGGGGATCCTGGGCATCGACTGCGACCCTACAGGGGCCCAGGAGCTGGCCCGGCGGAGCCGGGGGACCCCCCGGATCGCCAACCGGTTCCTCAAGCGGGTGCGGGATTTCGCCCAGGTGATGGGAAACGGGGACATCACCGCCGAGCTGGCGGCGGCGGCCCTGGACCGCCTGGAGGTGGATTACCTGGGCCTGGACGCCATCGACCGCCGGATCCTCACCACCATCATTCAGTCCTACGCCGGCGGGCCGGTGGGACTGGATACCCTGGCGGCGGCGGTGGGGGAGGAATCGGTGACCATCGAGGACGTTTACGAGCCGTACCTGATGCAGGAGGGCTTTTTAAGCCGCACGGCCCGGGGTCGCTGTGTCACCGAAAAGGCCTACCGCCACCTGGGCCTGCCCCTGCCAGGGGGCGGAGGTCCGCTGCAAATGAGTCTGTAAGCAATCCCCGTTTTGATACAATAGGAACCCCCCGGCGAAGCCGGGGGTTCTTCATAGACGGGCAAAGCCCTA
>CAJUFK010000138.1 GCA_910585535.1 uncultured Angelakisella sp.
TAGGGCTTTGCCCGTCTATGAAGAACCCCCGGCTTCGCCGGGGGGTTCCTATTGTGCGCTATTTTACTGTCCCCACCACACCGGCGGCGCCCAGGGCGGCCACAGCCCCGTCGGCGGCGGCGGTGACAATCTGGCGCACCGCTTTGGTCCGGGTGTCCCCGGCGGCGTAGACTCCGGGCTGGCTGGTGCGGCAGTCTTCCCCCGCGACGATATACCCGGCCTTATCCAACTCCACCTGTCCGGCGAAGGCTTCGTTATCCGGCATCAGACCGACGGCCACAAACACTCCATCCGCCGCAAGGGCGGTCTCCTCCCCGGTTTGGACGTTTTTCAGCCGCAGGCTCTCCACCTTGTTTTCCCCTTGGATCTCCTCCACCACGGTGTCGTAATGAAGAACGATGTTCTCCCGCTTTTCTACCGCCTGGACCAGGATGGCGCTCCCCCGGAAGGCGTCCCGCCGGTGGATAAGGTGAACCGTTGTGCAGTGGTTGGCCAGGAAAAGGGCATCCTCCAGGGCGGTGTTCCCCCCGCCTACAATGGCGGTCACCTTGCCCTGGAAAAAGGCCCCGTCACAGGTGGCACAGTAGGAGACCCCCCGTCCGGCCAGCCTCTCCTCCCCGGGACAGCCCAGCTGACGGCGCTTCACCCCGTTGGCCAGGATCACCGTTTTGGCCTCGTAACTCCCCCGGGAGGTGGTCACCACCTTGGGGTCGGTGTCCAGCTGGCAGGAGGTGGGTTCTTCCATCCGCACCTCCACCCCCAGCCCAGTCACCTGGTCGTGAAGGGCCATAGCCAGATCCACCCCGGTGATGCTGGCAATGCCGGGGTAGTTCTCCACCGTGGGGGTATTGATAACCTGCCCCCCGTAAATGGTCTTTTCCAGGACCAGCACCGAGACCCCCGCCCGCTTGGCATAAAGGGCGGCGGTAAGGCCGGCGGGGCCTCCTCCCAAGATCAGAATATCGTACACCATAACAAAACCTCCTGTTTTTGGGTTCTAGGGCGTGTCCCTAAAGTCAAGGCGCCCAGATTTTTCGCAAGGGAAGTGGGCTTGCAAGGAGAAAAGCGCAAGGCGTACTCGCGTACGGCGAGCATTTTCGACGCGGCAAACCCCTTCCCTTGTAGAAAAAGATGGGGGCCGGGACTTTAGGGTCACGCCCTAGGGACACAATCTAGGTTTTCCTATTCTTCCTCAAAGCTGACGGTCATTCTGGCCGTCCCATAGGTCAGTGTTCCCAAACGGCTCCCCCACTTCCGTTCCACCCGGATCTCCTCCTTCTCAAAGCGCATCCGAAGGAGAAGATCGGTGGGGGCGGGAAGATCTTTCAGAACGATGCTTAAAAGGTAATCCGCTTCCAGTTCCGCCAGCATCATATCGTCATCTTCTCCAAAGGCGGCGTACCTGGAGCCGTCAGCCAGCATATCCAGAAGGATCTCGGCGGAACAGGTTTTCTCTTTCTCCTGGATCTTTAGGGCAAAAAGAGGAGAGGCGGTATAGCTTTCCGGAAGGTTCTCTTCAAGATAAGCCCGGACTGCAGCGGCGCGCTCCCCCTCCCACAGGGCCTGGAACACCTCCCCGATGGGAGCGGTGAGGAGCAGGGTGGCCTGGGCGTCTCTGGGGGTGGGGCTGCGGTTAATGACCACCAGCTCCTCCCCCCGGTAATAGTTGATAAGCCCCGCCGCCGGGTAGACTCCCAGGCTGGTTCCCCCGATGATAAGGAGCCCCGCCTGGGCGATGTCCTCCGCCGCCCCCTGAAGGACGGCGCTGTCCAGTCCCTCTTCGTAGAGGACCACCTCCGGTTTGACGATGCCGCCGCAGGGGCACCGGGGGATGCCCTGGGCCTCCTTGACAAACCGGACTGAGAACTCCCTGCCGCAGGCAAGGCACCGGTTCCGGTGGACCGAACCATGAAGCTCCCAGACCCTTCGGCTCCCCGCTGCCTGATGGAGGCCGTCGATATTCTGGGTGACAACAGAAAGCAGCTTCCCCTCCCGCTCCAGCCGGGCCAGGCCCCGATGGGCGGCGTTGGGCTCCGCCTCCAGCCAAAGCATCTTTTGGCGGTAGAAGCGGTAAAACTCCTGGGTCTTTTGGGTAAAGAAGGAGTGGCTGACGATCTCCTCCGGGGGGTAGTCCCACTCCTGGCGGTAGAGGCCGTCCTGGCTGCGAAAGTCAGGGATGCCGCTTTCGGTGGAGACCCCCGCCCCGCCGAAAAAGACGATGTTTTCACTTTGGCCAATAAGTTCCCGCAGGCGGGAAAGACCAGGGATCTTTTCAGGCATAGTGATTCTCTTCCTTTCTTTGGTTTTCCAGAAAAACGCCTATCCTCCACAGGCCCAAAGGAGCGTCCCCCTGCAGGGTCCTGAGGTCCTTTGTCCCGCTGTTGTTGTTTTGACTTGTGCCTGGAGACTTGGCGTCTACATCCCACCTGCCACCAGCCCGGTCATCTTGGCCACCTTTTCTGCCAGTTCCGGCATCGCCTCCAGCCCCGGATCCTCCTCCAGCAGCCGTTCCGACACCTGCTGCGCCCGGTACAGCACCTGCCCGTCCGCCGCCAGGTCGGCAATCTGTAATTGAGGCAAACCGTGCTGCCGCATCCCAAAGAAATCCCCCGGCCCGCGGGTCCGCAAATCGTATTCCGCAACCTTAAACCCATCCCCCGTTGCGGTCATATATCGCAGCCGCTCCCGGGCGGCATCCCCCTTGGCGTCGGAAAGAAGGATACAGCAGGACGGAGCCGTTCCCCGCCCTACCCGGCCCCGCAGCTGGTGCAGCTGGCTTAACCCGAACCGGTCGGCGTTCTCAATCAGGATGATAACCGCATTGGGCACATCCACCCCCACCTCGATGACGGTGGTGGAGATCAGCAGCTGGGTCTCCCCGGCGGCAAAGGCGGCCATGGCGGCTTCCTTCTCCTTCCCCTTCATCTTGCCATGGAGCAGCCCCAGCCGGTACCCTGCAAAGGGCCCCCGCTTCAGCTCCTCGAAGTAGGCGGCGGCGGCCTTAAGCCCCGGGACCCCTTCCCCTGTCTCGTCCTCCTCCACCAAAGGGCAGACGATGTACCCCTGGTACCCCTGGTCCAGGTGCTTTTTGATGTACCCAAAGGCACGCTGCCGCTTATCCCCCCCGATGTAGTAGGTGGCAATCTTCTGCCGCCCCGGAGGCAGTTCATCAATGACCGAAAGCTCCAGGTCTCCATAGATAATCAGTCCCAGCGTCCTGGGGATGGGGGTAGCGGACATAACCAGGACGTTGGTACCCTGGCTCTTGCCTGAAAGGGTCATCCGCTGGGCCACTCCGAAGCGGTGCTGCTCATCGGTGACCACCAGACCCAGATCCCGGAACACTGTGTCCCCGGTGATAAGGGCGTGGGTGCCGATGATAAGGTCGATCTCCCCCTTTTTCAGCGCCGCCTTCCGCTCCCGCTTCTCCTTGGCGGTACAGGACCCCGTAAGGAGCCCCAGGCGCATCCCCAACCCCTCCAGGAGAGGGGTCAGGCTTTTGCAGTGCTGTTCCGCCAGGATCTCGGTGGGAGCCATCAGGGCGCTTTGGCGGCCGTTCTTCCAGGCAAACCAGCAGCAGGCGGCGGCTACCATCGTCTTGCCGCTCCCTACATCCCCCTGGACCAGGCGGTTCATGGGGGCGTCGGAACAGAGGTCCTCCACCGCCTCCCCAATGGCCCGTTTCTGGGCCCCGGTGAGGGGAAAGGACAGGGCGGCATAAAAGGGCGTCAGTTCCACCGGAGCCATAGGCTGGATCCGCTCTCTCAGACGGCCCCGCTTCATCTGGGAGAAGCTGATGCTCAGGGTCAGCAGCTCGTCAAAGACCAGACGGCTGCGGGCGATGGTCACTTCCTCCGGGGATCGGGGGCTATGGATGATTCGCAGGGCGTAATCCAGGGTGCAGAGGTGGTTCTCCTTCCGGATCCAGTCCGGGAGAGGGTCCGGGATCTCCTTCAGGGCTGCCAAAGCAGTGGCCGTGTCCTTTGCAATCCCCCGGCTGGTGAGTCCTGCGGTGAGGGGATAAACCGGCGCCAGGCCCCGGGTATCCCCGGGGTAGATGGCGGGGGCGTTCATCTCCCGGCGGGTCAGCGATCCCTCCACCCGCCCGTAAAAGAGGTACTCCTGCCCTTCCTGGAGGCCGGCAACTGTATATTTCCCGTTAAAAAAGGTCAAAGTAATGGTATCCTCACCGTCCACCCCCAAAAGCTTTTGGATGGTAAGCCCCTGGCGGAGGCGGTGTTCCATCCCCTTGTTCCCCAGAATTCCACGCACTGCCTGCCGCTCCCCCAGGGTCGTCCGCCCGATGGGGAGGGGGTTCCGCAGGTCGATATACTCCCGGGGGACATGGCGGAGGAGGTCCTCCACGGTGGAAATACCCAGCTTCTGGTATTTTTTCATCCGCTGCTCCCCTACCCCCCGCAAAAAACGGACTTCGCTTTTTAAGGTGATTCCCATGGCGGTCCCTCCTTTCTCCTTTGTTTTTCTATTATAAACCAAAAACGTCTGTTTGTCATGCCCTTGGGGCAAAATGATTTTCCTGCCTCTCCCCCAAAAATTGCCGGAAAAGGTTGACAAAACATGGAGCGGTTGGTATAATAATAAAGCTGTCCAAAAAGGGCAGATTTTCCCGTGATCCATTAGCTCAGTTGGCAGAGCATTTGACTTTTAATCAAAGGGTCCGGAGTTCGAACCTCCGATGGATCACCACGGCGTGGCCGCCGAGGCACGCCCTACCCGCCCCCCTCAAAAGAGGGGGGCTTTGCCTTTGTGCAGAATCTTAATGGCTGCCCAATGTTTTATACTGGTAGCAAAGCCCGATGCGTTTTCGCCCTGGGCATTTTGCTGAATAAGGGGGCGGGCTTGGAACCGGTCTTTTATCCGGACAAAACCGCTTGGGAATCAGCTTTTTGCGGCTTTTTCTTGACAGATTCCTATTTTTACCGTATAATAAATTGTTCATAAAATTCAGCGGGAGGGCATCGGCATGAAGCAGTTTTTTGGCATGAGTCAGCGGGGAAATCTGGAGGAGGCGCTCCAGGGTCTCCGTCAGCCCCAATTCATCATGCTGCTTTCCAATAAGGGCCAGTTTGAAGATCATGTGGCGGCGTTGGAAAAGCGGTTCCCCGGTATTCCCAGCATCGGATGTATCGGCATGAGTTATCAAAACAGCGTGGTGGAAAACGGCGTGGGGATTATTGCCTTTACCGAGGGCGTCACCGCTACCGCCAACGTCCTCGAGCAGGCGTCCTCCATGCCGGTAAAGTACATACAGCGGTTGGAACAGGATATGCAGGCGGTGGGCGGCTCCAGCCGGGATACCGTCTGTATCGACTTCTGTTCCGGCAACGACGCCTGTGTCCTTACCACCATCTACACCGCCCTGAGCAAGCGGGGCATCTCTCTGGTAGGAGGCACCGGCGACCAGGGGATGGTATCCGCCAATGGCCGGGTTTACCGGGATGCGGTGGCTTACGCCCTGGTGCGTAACCAGAATGGCCGGGTAAAGACCTACAAGGAAAACATTTACCACCAGCTGGGAAATTACCGCTTTGTGGCTTCCGATACCGACCGGGCCAATTATGTCCTGGGGGCGCTGAACGGCAAAAGCGCCAAACAGGTCTATAAGGACATCCTCCATGTCACCGATGAGGAGATCCTCACCCGGACCTTCCAAAATCCCTTTGGCAAGATAAACGGGGACGACACCTGCATCATCTCCATCAAGGAGGTTCGGGGCAACGCCCTGGCCTGCTTCCGACAGGTAAATGACTCCGACGTCCTGATCCTGCTGGAGCTGGGAGATTATCGAGCCATCGTGCAAAACACCATCCGGCAGATCTGCCAGGATTTCCCCCGCCGGTCGGCCATCTTCTCGGTGAACTGCCTGTTCCGTTACAAGCTGTTTTCGGAACAGGGCTATATGCAGAACTATCTCCACGATATGTCAGCTTTGGGCAACCACGTGGGCTTTGTGGGGTACGGCGAGCATTACAACAACCGGTTTGTCAATCAGTCCATGACCTGCGTGGTCTTTGAGTAAAGGGAGGGAACACCGATGCTGTTCAAAAAAGGATCCCAGGCCCTCAAGCAGGCCCAGGAGGGAAAAAGCCTTTATCCGGTGCTTCATGTGGCGGAAAGCTTGAAAGCGTATCAGCAGGAGCTGGTAAAAAAAGAGGTGGCTTCCCTTTGGGAATTGAGCCGGGTGGGCGCCTCCTTTTCCAGCGTATTGAAGGAAGGCGACCGGTTCCAGGAGAAGCTGGAGGAATTGGGCGACTCCTTCTCCAATATCAATGAAACGGCGGAACAGTTCAGCCATGTGCGGGGGGAGATCGGTCAGGCTGTAGCCGAGGCCAGGGACCAAATGGCCGCGCTGGGGCAGACTTCCATGGAGGTCCAGCGTTCCTACGACACCATGGCAGAGACCTTTTCCCAGCTGGAGACCGCCATCCGGGAGATCCAGCAGTCCATGGGCAAGATCATTTCCATTGCGGAGCAGACCAACATCCTGGCCATCAATGCCTCCATTGAAGCCGCCAGGGCGGGGACCGAGGGCCGAAGCTTTGCAGTAGTTGCCACCCAGGTCAAGGAGCTGGCTGAAAAGATCAAGGAATTGGCCGGTGAGGTGGACAAAGGGGTAAACGAGGTGGAGCATCATGCCAACGACCTCAGTCACAACATCACCTCCTCCCAGCAGACGCTGGGGCAGGGCGTAGGCATCGTAAGCCAGACAGAGGGCAGCTTCCAGCGGATCACAGATGCGGCGGAGGGCGCCGTTTCTGTACAGACCGGGATCTCCGGCGTCATCGAGGATTCCCGGCAGGAACTCCAGATCCTGCGCCAGTTCTTTGACCAGATCAAAGGGCAGTACCAAGAGGTCGTAAAGCATATCGATTCCGCCAGCCAGCTGGGCACCACAAAAAGTGCCATGTTCGAGGATATGGACAACATGATCTCCCAGCTTCGGCCCCTTGTCAATGACATGGAGATCAAAGGCTGACCGAAAAAACCAAAACCAAGGGCTGTGCCTGGGGATTCCTAGGCATGGCTTTTCTTTTTCTGCCAGTCTGCCGGAGGCTTTGAGCCTCTTTTGCGCTGAAATCCTTTACAAACCGCCTTTTT
Source organism: uncultured Angelakisella sp. (assembly GCA_910585535.1). Lineage (GTDB taxonomy): Bacteria > Bacillota > Clostridia > Oscillospirales > Ruminococcaceae > Angelakisella. Next base: position 7,120 of record CAJUFK010000138.1, read on the forward strand.
CTGGTATAATAAGAAAGTTAAAAACTGTCGCTGAGAATAAAGGAGGAAGTTGAATCGTGGATCTGGAACAGAGGATCGAAAATGCCCGGGAAAAGCTGGACAGCGTGGTGGAAAAGGCTGCAGACCGAGCCGAGGAGGCCGCTCAGCAGCTGACCCAGGAGATCTTTACCGAACAGGTACGGGTTCGCCGGGAAAAGCTGGCCGCCCTTCAGGAGGAGGGCCATGATCCCTTTACCATCACCAAGTACCCGGTGACCGGAATGGCCACCTGGATCAAGGCGGAATTTGCCGCCCGCCCCGAGCCCCCCGAAGGGGAGGGGGTCCCCGGACCCACGGTCTCCATTGCCGGGCGCCTGATGACCAAGCGGGGTATGGGCAAGGTGGGCTTTGCCGACCTCCAGGACAGTTCGGGCCGCATTCAGCTGTATGTCCGCAAGGATCTGGTGGGAGAGGAAGCCTACGCCGCCTACAAGAAGTTCGACATCGGGGACATTGTGGGAGTCACCGGGGAGGTGTTCCGCACCAAGATGGGGGAGATTTCGGTCCGGGCCCAGGAGGTGGTCCTGCTCTCCAAGTCCCTCCTCCCCCTCCCCGACAAGTGGAGCGGCCTAAAGGATGTGGACACCCGTTACCGTCAGCGGTATGTGGACCTCATCGTCAACCCCAATGTCAAGCTCACCTTCTACAAGCGCTCCCGGATCATCAACGAGATCAGAAAATATTTGGACGGCAAGGGCTTCCTGGAGGTGGACACCCCCATCCTCACCCCCTGTGAGATCGGCGCCACCGCCCGGCCCTTTATCACCCACCACAA
>CAJUFK010000139.1 GCA_910585535.1 uncultured Angelakisella sp.
AATGGTCACATTGTTCATGCTGAAGGGCTTGGCGACCTTCTTCATGCGCGGCGACCCATTCTCGTCCAGTTCCCCGCTGTCCACCAGCTCATACTCCCGGCCAGGGATGTCGATCTGAACCGCATACCGGTCGCTGACCCCGAAGGTCAGAAAGCCCCGGGCATTCAGCCCAATGTCAATATGCACCGGGTCATCCCTCTCATACTTGCTGAGATTCAGAACCATCTCGTCGTCGCCGAGATACACCTTTGTCCCGCTGACGCGCAGCTCCACCTTGTCGCCGCCCGTCTTTTCAACCATCTTTGCTGCCATTATCTCTGCACTCCTTTCTTTACTGCCTCATGGCATTTTTCCGCGATCAGCTCCGCCTGCTCCCGGGCCTCCCGGCCTGCCGTTCTCGGATCGTGGCCGAAGTCCCTCAGTATCTGCCCCTGCCGTTCCCGGCGCTCATCGCTCTTGATAATAACCGCTGCTGCCATTACAACATCCCTCCCTGCACATAGTAACGGAGCTTCACATTCTTTGCGCTCCCGGTATAGCGGATTTTGAAACCGTTGAGGGCCTTGTCATAGACCTCGATGTCCCCGACCATGCCGTCCGCACTGATCACTTCGACCCACACGCGATACTCCAGCGTGTCCCTTTCATGCGACAGCGCAACCGTCTTTTCGCTGTTGTTGAAGGGGTAGGCCAGATTATTCGTCAGGCTGATCTCTTTGATCTCACCCTCCAGGTCGGCCAGGGTGCGCTGGTGCTGCATGATATGCTGCAGCAGATAGGCCCCCAGGATATTCCCGGCCAGGATGCCGGTCTCCATGTTGTAAAACTGTTTCCGGCTCAGTGGCGTTCCTTCCTGGATCAGCTCACCGCTTTCCTCATCGTAAATATCGTCCTCCCAGGACGTCGGATTGTAGATGTTCATTTAGCTCTCACCTCCTGTTGTTATGGGTGCATCCGGGTCTTCCACCTCAACGAAGGTGTAGGCGAACACCGAATAGATGCCCTTGGTGCGCGGCTTGGTAAAAGTCCGGGCCGCGATTGCGATAATGTCCCCATCCTTGTCAACCAGGGAAATGTCCTCCACTTCCCCGATGACGCTGTCGTCCAGGTAGACATATATCTTGATCTTGTTTCCCTCCACATCCGCCTTGAAGATGGAGACCTTCTTCTTTACCCCGCCCTCAAGGAAGGTTGCATAGGCAAGGGAATCCCGCAGCCGCAAAAGCTGCTTATTGATACCCACCGGCGTCAATGTCTTCATAGTCTGTCACTCCTTTCTCTGGCCCGCCCGCCGCTGTCCGCTGCGCGGATAACCGACAAGCCCGACCGTTAATTCCTGCGCCTCCAGCAGCCCGGCAGACCCGACCCTGCCATTGTCCTGGCCTTGGGCCAGCCTGGTCGTTCCGCTGAGGATATAGGCAAATTCCCCGGTCCCCAGCTCCACCTCCTCATGTAGTAATGACGCTGCGCCTCTGCCATTGTCTATCCCTTGGGATAGCCGCATCGCGCCGCTGAGGATATAAGCGAAACGCCCCTCCCGATAGGCCCTGCGAAGCTCCGAGAGGCTTGCAAGCATCCTGCCGCCTATGACATCCCCTTTGATATAAGGCGGCTCCTGCGCCCGCAGCGTGCCGCACAGCGCATAATGAAAGCCCCGGTTGTCGTAGCGGATGGAAAGGACAGCCCGGCTCCCCAGCAGATAACCCACATGGTTGTTTTTGTAGGGGTACTGCCCGCATTTCCAGCGCCCGCAGATCGGGAAGATATAAAACCCCGACCTATACCGTTCCCGGATTTCAACGATGTTGCGCTCCTCAATACCGTAGAAAGGCTTGGAACTGGCCTCCTTGACCTTCATCACCTCCCCGTCAATGACCGCGATGTCGTTGACGCCGGAGGGATATTTGCCACCCAGAAAGATGATAAACTCGGCCCAGCGTCCCGGGTCGTGGAGAGCCATACGCTCGATATAGCTATGTTCATATCCCAGCGCCGCCAACGCCAGCAGGATGCCTTGTTCCGTTCCGGCCTTCTCCGCGATCAGTGCCTTCATGGAAAGCCGCGTCCGGTATCCCTCGACCGTTTCCCCCTTCAGCCTGGCCATGTCCCGGTCTTTTCCGTGTTCGGCCAGCATGATCTCGCTGGCGCTGGCCACCATGCTTTCCTCCCGTACACGGAAGATGTCCTCTTTTGTATCGTCGAACAGCCGCCCGATGACCCGGAAAAAGATGTAAAACTGATTCGCTGCCTGCTTGATCTTCTTGAGGGGCGTGAAAAGCAAGCTGTACATATAGTCGCAAAACTTCTCGAACACCTTAGACCCTCCTTGCCGTGACCGTCACCTTGCCCAAAACAATCACCTTGTCGCTATCCAGCAGCACATCCTCCTCCGGCTCTGTAACCTTGACATTGCGGATGTCCGGCAGCTTATCTTTCAGCTCGAAGATGATGTCGGCATGGGTCAATTCGTTGAGGCTGCGCCCCTTGCTGATCCGCAGCAGCTCCGCGATGACCGACGCCACCCGCTCCTCAATGCCGCTGGAGTCTATCATCTCGGGTACCGTGATACTTACCGTGACATCCTGCTCGACGGTGGTGGAGCTTTTTACCAGAAGGTCGTCATAGGGGCCTCGGATGCTCTCCGCCGCTTTCTTTACATCCGCCAGCAGCCCCTCCGTCGCCTCGCCAGCGGTGCCGGTTACAATGATGTCAACCGTCCCCTGGCCACGGGGATGAAGGTCGTGGACATTGACGAACAGAACCCCGGGGACGCCTTCGCAGACATTCTTGTATTTGTCCCGGATCGGCAGGGTAGACAGCTCCGCCCAGGAGCCGAGCGTCCTTGCCCGGAGGCTCTCATAGTCCTCGATGTCGGCCCCCTCCCGGATGATCCAGCCAGAGAGGTTTTCGATCTTGTCGATGCCCTCGATGTGCGTCAGGCTCTTGGTGATCTGGCCGGGCGGCACATTGTACCGCGCCCCGTCCTTCTCCGACTCAACGACCACCACGCCGGAAAGCGCACCTTGCTGCAGGACGGTGTTTTCCAGCGCGAAGTAACGCAGCTCCTCGCCGTTGATGTCCCGGATGGTCTTGAAGATATGGCCTTTTGGTATCTTGACCGCGTCCCCGCTGGCCTCCCGGCTGATGGTCACATAGCCCCGGGTCTTCACGGCATCCTTGCGCTTCTTGGAAAAATCCGCCGCCTTCAGCTCCATCCAGACACCGTCCGCGTGGCTGACAAACATATTGTTCAGCACCTCGCGCAGCAGCCCGATCAGCTCGATCCGTATCTGCAGGGCGATCATCAGAAGGTGATAGAAGATGCCCCCGGAGCTGAAATTCGTGATTACAAAGCCCTCCTTCTTCAGCTCGGCTATTTTTTCCTCCTTCAGCTCCTCCAGCTCCGGGACGGGAAGGATTTTGTCCAGTACCTTTTTATCAATCAATAAGTTTTACCTCCACTCTCACGCGGTCAATGGCCACCTCTATCTGCTGTTCCTCCTCGCTTCCCGAAAACTGGAAGCGTACAAGTATCTGAAGGATGTCCTCGCTGAACAGAAATTCGGTGGTCACTGTGTCCGCCTTGATCTCAGACCGCCGCCGCAGCTTCTCTTTGATTCGCTCCCCGATTTCCAGCCGGGTCATTTCATCGTCCTCTGCCTGGATAAATTCCAGCAGGCCCCAGCCCCATTCCTCGTCGTAGAACAGCTCCCCGGGCTGGGTGATCGCCTCCAGCCGGATGTCCTGCAGAAAGCAATCCACGCCGGAACAGGCGGGGGCGTCGCCGGTGCTGGCCTGGGTGAGCTGCCAGTCATCATCCAGCCGGATGTCGGTATCGTTTATTCCTGCCATTATCCTACCTCCCCGATGATGAAGGGGGCCAGCTCTCCATAGAGCAGGGCCACCACTGCAATACCCCCGGCCTTGATCTGGATTTTCGACTTGACCCCCGGAATCTCGGGATAGCGGGAATCAGGGTCGCCGTCCTTGGTTAGAATCTTCAGATTGTACTCGAACCACTTCCCGGTGATCTTTGCCTCAAAGGTGCTGCCGCTGTCTTTGTTCTCTACCACCAGCTCGTCGTATTCGTACTCGTCACCCAGCGGGGTGGCTTTCGTGACCTGCGCCTTCATAATGGCGGGGAGCTGCACCTGCGGGTATTCCTCGGAAAGTTTTTTGTCGATGATGTCCTGCACCATCTTCTCAATCGGCCCCATACAAGCCCCCCTTTCTCTTAGTCAAAAGCTGATATAGGTACGGATGAATCCCGTCTCGTTGGTACGGAAAACCACCTTTTTTACCTCGAACTCCCCCGATACCTTGGGATGCGTGACGCTGATTTTATGGGAGTGCTTCACGAAAGGGGCCGAAACGGTCTCCAGCTCCCAGAGGCCCAGCGGCTTATCCAGGGAAATGATGTTGACCCCGTACTCGAAGCTGTAGGTCTTTTCCTGCTCCGGCTTTTCGCCCCAATAGAAAACACCTCCCGAAAAGAAAAACCTGTTCTTGATGCCCCAGATCGTGCCGATCTCCTTGATGACCGAGATGACATTCTTCTGGGCGATAGGCACGACCGCCCGGGGCTGATAAATGGTATCCGAGAGCTTTGCTTCTGTGACCCCGGCCTGGGCCAGACAATAGGAGATGACCTCCTGCGGCGTGGCATCCAAAAAGGTGTTGGAGATGGTGGTCTCCTCCAGAAGCAGCATCTTGTCCTTTAAGACGATCTCGTCCTTATAGCCGCCCCCGTTATAACCGCCCGGGGCAACATAGCCCTCGAAAACGGTATCCAGCACGCCGTTATAGCCCAAAAGTATCTGTCCCGGCTCCTTGTCGCCGACGCTGATATTGGCCTGGAACTGCGGGGTAAAGCGTACCTTTGCCCAATCAAAATAGCTGTCCTGGTCGGAGTAGACCTCTACCTCGACCCCCTTGTTCAGCATATAGCCGCCCAGGACGGCGCTGATCTCCGGGTAAAATAACTCCTCTGTATCCATATCGTCTCCTCAATAGGGCATGGCCTTGACCGTTGCCAGGTGCTTTCCCCCCTTGGCGGTATCCCGTGCAGGGGATTTTCCCAAAGCAACCGGTGCCTTGCCTCTGTTTCCCAGGTAGCTCTGGTATCCCGCCTTGAGGTTGCTCCTGGCGGCGGAAGTGGCTGCGGCTGCAGCCGCCCCCGTTGACCCGCTGGCAGACTTGGAGGCGGTGATCGTCATGACAGTGTATTCCCAAAACTCCAGCGTCACGACGATCTGCCCTTTCTTGTTCTCCGCCTTGTGGGTGAGCTGTTTGAAAATGACCTGTTTCACGCCCCGCACGGCGGTATGGCTGTTTATGATCTTGTGGACGGTGGGCTTCTCCTGGCCGGATGTCCGAAAAATCTGCTGTATCGTTTCCAGCTTTTCCAGCTTGCCCATATCCGGGCCGTCTTCCAGGATCAGCTCAATATTCACTTTTACATCGTCATAGCCGGTCGCCTGCTTGGGCTTCTTGCTCTGCCCCTCCACCTCCTGCTCGTCAACGATTGCGTCGCCTTTTACTTCAATGCTTTTGAAAACGCCGGGAAGGATGACGGAGTCGATCTTCACAGTGCTTTCATCGGTGTATATCATCCGTCATCCCTCCTCCTGCGGTGTCGGCCCATTGGCGTTTGCATAGTCCTCGATCTCCCGAAGGAGCTTGATGAGCATCGGCAGCTCCTTGAGCTTGGAAAAGTCGACGGTCAAGTGGAACTCGTGAATGCTGACGCCCTTTTCCTTTTTGCTGCTCGTGCTGGTTTCGGTGGTCTCCTTGCTGACCTCCCGGCGCTCGACTGTTCGCACCGGCGTCCGTGTTTCAGTGATGCCCACCGTTTCCGGTTCCGCTGGTGTCAGCTGTGGGGAGAGCTGGGCATTGATCTGAGCCATAGCCCCGCCCATCGCCTCCACTGGCGCAGAGGCCGCTTGCTGCAGGCCGGTGGCGTAGGTGGTCATTGTCCGCTGTCCGGATAAGGTCAAAGTCGATAACGGCCCCGTCTTTGCATCCGAGAAGGGGAGCATATTGCGGATTTTTTGCAGGCCGCTCTTGACTGCTTCAACAGGTGCCGAGATCGCGCTTTTGATGCCTTCGGTAAAGGTGGTGAGGATTTTCTTTCCCGACTCTCTGAACCATGCAAAGGCACCGCTGATCGCGTTCTTGATGTTCTGGATACCCTGGGAGAATTTGTCCCGGATCGCCGAGAGCTTTCCGCCCGTCAGGTTATCCACAAAATTGAAGCCGTCCTGGGCGACCGAGCGGATGCCGGTCATAGCCGCCGCCATCGCGCCCTTTATCCCGCCGCCATGCTGCTCATAAGCAGCCTGCATCTCGGAGAGCTTTGAGGCCGCATACTGCTTGGTGGCCTCCATAGCAGAGGAAACCGTTTCTTTGATACCGCTGAATTTCTCACTTATCTTGTCTTTGATCGCCGAGAGCTTCCCGCCCGTCAGATTGTCAAGGAAAGTGAATCCTGCGGTGTAGAATCCTTTCACGCCCTCTATCGCAGCTGCGGCTATTCCCTTTATCCCGCCGCCGTGTTCCTCGTATGCCCGCTTCATATTGCCGAGCTTTTCTTCGACGGTGGCCTTGGCTGCGCCCATCACTTTTCCAATGACATTGCCGATTGCGCCGAACACTTGCTTTGCGACCTCAAAGGCCGCGCCGAGTTTTTCTTTGACCCAGCTGAAAATGCCGTTTACCAGGTTTCGGAACCACTCACATTTATTGTAAAGAAGGATGATGCCCGCGATCAGAGCGACGATGCCGATCACGATCCAGGTGATCGGGTTGGCCAGCAGCGCCGCCGTAAAGCTCCAGACCGAGGTGATCAGCGGCCCGAGGGCGGTGGCGGCGGTGGTGATCGCCTGCTTTGCCATCCCGACCAGGCCCGCAGCCATGCTCTTGAGGGCATTGACCCCGCTGATCGCGGCGGTCTTCGCCATGCTTGCGATATTCAGAGCCACATTTTTGACACTGCTGATCGCTCCGGCTCCGGCGCTTTTAATGAAGGAAAAGCCCTTCTTGATGCCGTCGCCTGCGTACATCCCATATATCCGTATCGTGTCCAGCATATCCGGCAGCTTTTTGACCGTCCCGATGAATCCGGTCACCAGGCCCGCCGTTTTTGTGAACACCAGGCCCACACCGCCGACCACCGCGATGACTGACCCGGCGACGGTAAGGAACCCGCCCAGGGCAAGCACCACCAGCATGATGACCCGCACCAGCTCCTGGTGGTTTTGAATCCACTCGGCCCCCTTTGCGATAAAGCCGCCGACCTTTTCCATCACCACATTGACGGTGGGCAGCAGGCTGTTGCCCAGGTCTTCCGTCACATTGTGTATCTGCTGCTGCAGCCGCTGGAACTTCTCCGGCTCTGTTTCGTTGATTGCGTTGGCCATGTCGGTGGTCACGCCCATCCCGTCCCCCATCGCGCCGTACAAGGAAACGATGCTGTCCTGGAGGTCGCCGGTCTTGTTATACAAAAGGTCGATCAGCGCGACAGCCTCGGCATCGCCGAAGGCTTTCTGCAGCTCCATCTTTTCCGCCGCGTCCATCGTATCCCCGAACTTGCCGCGCAGCAGCTCCAGTATCTCCGGCATGGAGAGCAGCTGATTGTTGGCGTCGGTGAACGAAAGGCCCAGCGCCTCGCCGCCCTTGGCGGCAGACCGCAGGAAGGCTTTGTATTTTGTCCCCGCCTCGCTGCCGCTCATGGTCGCCTGCAGCGACCCGAGAATAGCCAGCTGTTCCTCCAGCGGTACCTGGGCCGTCGTTGCCGACGCCCCCAGCGTTTTGATCGCCTGCGCCATGCCGGAGCCGGAGGTCTTAAAGGCCCGGACGCTTTCGGCAATCCCCGCTGAGAACATTTCGCCGAAC
>CAJUFK010000140.1 GCA_910585535.1 uncultured Angelakisella sp.
GGTTCCTTTCTGTCGCGACAGAAAGGGACCCCCCGCCGGGTAGGCGAAACGCCGTTAAGCCATCAATAACAGCCAAGCCCCAGGATGACAACCCAGAGATGGGACGCTCAAAAAAACCGCGTCAGGCTCGACCCATGGGCCAAACCCCGGGATGGTGACCTGCCGCGTGGCCGCTTTACGAAAGGGGAGGGGGAGGCTGTTGGGAAAATACTTGCTTTTCGGTCTCCTGGGGCTCCTTGTTCTTCTTCTCTTTGCCCCGGTGAAGACGGAGATAGTTTGGCGGAGGGCGGTCTTTCATCTGCGGCTTCGCTTTTTGTGGCTCTTTCCTGTTACAGTGCTGCCCCAAAAAGAGCGGACGGAAAAGGCCGCCAAGCCGAAGCGGGAAAAAAAGGCCAGGGCTCCCAAGGCGCAGAAGGAGAAGCCCCAGGCGAAACGGGATCCCGGCGAGATCCTTTTGGAGGTTTTCCAGCTGGTCAACGACCTGCTTCCCCGGGTGGGGGAGTTCTTCGGGCGGCTGGCTCGGGGGATTACGGTCTCCCGGTGCCGCATCGCCTTAGTCGTCTCCGGGGAGGAGGCCGACGCCGCCGGCATCGCCTGCGGCAGGGCCTATGCCCTGGGGTACGGGGCCTACAGCGTCCTCAGCGGGGTGGTCCGGGTGGAGGAATTCGTCTACCACGTAATGCCGGACTTTCTCTCCGGGGAGGGGGCCGCTGACGCGGAGGTGACGGTGGAGATCCGCCCTGTCACTTTGCTGGCGGCGGGCTGTCTTTTCCTTTTCCATTTTGTCAAAGCTTTTCTTGGACGGCAGATGTCCAGGGAAAAACGGGTCCCAGGGCCCGCAAACAGTATGAAGTAAGGCGGTGATTTTTTGGCGGTAAAGCCGATCAGTGAATTAACTGACAGTTCGATGAAAAATTTACAGACCCTCATCGATTCCAACTCGGTGGTGGGCGACCCCATCACCACACCGGACGGCACGACAATTCTTCCGGTCTCCCGGGTGAGCTTCGGCTTTGGCACCGGGGGAAGCGACCTTCCGGCTACCCAGAAGGAATTGTTCGGCGGCGGCAGCGGCGGCGGCGTCTCCATCACTCCGGTGGCCTTTTTGGTCATCCAGAACGGCTCGGTGAAGGTCCTCCAGATCCAAAGCTTCTCCAGCGCCGCCGACCGGGTGGTGGGGATGGTCCCTGACGTCATCGACCGGGTGAGCGGTTTTGTCAGCGGAATGGGCAAAAAGGACGCTCCAGACCCGGAGACGGATCCGGCTCCAGCCGCACAAGCGTAACAAAGCAAGGCCCCGGATGATCCGGGACTGCCGTCGTACCGTCCTGCCTCCGGCAGAAGAGAAAGGGGGACGCCCTCGATGAAAGTTTCTCCAAAGGATGCCCACTTGATCCTTACCGAAGACACTTTCCCGGTTATTGAGCAGATCACTGCCGGGATGCCCGGAGGCTTTTTTATCTACCGCGCCAGCGGAAAAGAGGAACTGATCTACGCCAACCAGGCCCTGATCCAGATGTACGGCTGCCAAGATGAAAAGGATTTTTGGTCCTATACCGGCGGTACTTTCCAGGGCCTGGTCTATCCCGAGGACTGGGAACGGGTGTCGCAAAGCATCCGGCAGCAGATCGTGGAGGAGGGCCGGGACCTGGACCGGGTGGATTACCGCATCATCCGTAAGGATGGGGAACTCCGCTGGATCGAGGACTACGGCCACTTTGTCCACACCGGCGCCTATGGGGACGTCTTTTACGTCTTTCTCTCCGATGTCACCGAAAAGACCCTTCGACGCCTGGATGAGGAGCGGGTCGTCCGCCTGACGGCAGAGCGTAAAAACGCCCTGGTCAGCCTGGAACACGAGGCCACCGCCCTGAAGCTGATCCACGAGATCCTTCGGTCCGGGATGTGGGCCATGGAATTCGACGAGGCCGGGGAGATGGCCAGCGTCTTTTGGAGCGACGACTTCCGACGGATGCTGGGCTACAAAAACCAGACGGATTTCCCAAACCGCCTGGAATCCTGGTCCAACCTGATCTACCCGGAGGACCGGGAGACGGTTCTTTTGGAGTTCCACGCCGCCATCGATGATCCCACCGGCCGCTTTATTTTTGATGTGGAGTACCGGATGGAGACCAAGGACCAGGGGTGGCGGTGGTTCCGGACCACCGGCAAGCTTTCCCGGCGGGAGGACGGAACCCCCATCACCTTTGTGGGAATCTTTGTAGACATCACTCAGGAGAAGGACATCGACGAGACCCTCCAGAACCAGCACCAGCTGTTGGAAGAGGCCCTGGAGGAAGCCCAGCAGTCCAACCGGGCCAAGACGGTGTTTCTCAACAATATGTCCCATGACGTTCGGACTCCCCTAAACGCCATCCTGGGCTTTGCCGCCCTGGCCGCCACCCACCTGGAAAACCGGGAGCTGGTGGGGGACTACCTGAACAAGATCCAGGTGGCGGGGCGGCATCTGCTCTCCCTTATCAGCGGGGTGCTGGATATGAGCTGCATTGAAAGCGGTGAGATCCACCTGGAAAACGCCCCCTGCTCGTTGGAGGAGCTGCTCCAGGACCTGGATATTATGATCCGGGAGGAGGCCGAGTCCAAGGGCCTCACCCTTTCCATCCAAAGGGCCCTGCACCACCCGGAGGTAGTCTGTGACCGCCTCCGCCTCGGCCAGGTGCTGCTTAACGTGGTGGGAAACGCCGTCAAATTCACCCCTGCCGGGGGGAACATCCTGGTGGAGGCTGTGGAGACCCCCGGACCGGAGGGATCCGGGGAGTACCGCTTCCTTATTGCAGATACCGGCATCGGGATGAGCCAGACCTTCCTTGGCCACATCTTCGAGCCCTTTGAACGGGAAAGCACCTCCACCCTCAGCGGGATTCAGGGGGCGGGGCTGGGAATGACCATCACCAAGAACATCATAGACGCCATGGGCGGGGAGATCCTGGTGGAAAGCCGGGAGGGGGAAGGAAGCCGCTTCCTGATCCGCCTTACCCTGCCCCTGGCCCTGGGTTCCTCCGGGCAGGCCGGAGGCCCGGACAAAGAAAAAGCCTCCCTGGAGGGGAGGCGGATCCTCCTAGTGGAGGACAATCATCTGAACCGGGAAATCGCGGCCACCATCCTGGAAGAAGAGGGGCTTCTGGTGGAGGAAGCCTGGGACGGGGCGGCGGCAGTGGAAAAGCTTGCCGGCTCCCAGCCCGGGTATTACGAGTTGATCCTTATGGATATTCAGATGCCGGTGATGGACGGCTACGAGGCCACCCGGCAGATCCGCCGGCTGAGGGATCCTCGGTTGGCGGGGATCCCCATATTGGCCATGACGGCCAACGCCCTGGAGGAAGACAAGCAGAAGGCGTTTATGGCCGGAATGGATGGGCACCTGACCAAGCCCGTCGAAGTGGAGAAGCTGATAATGACCCTGCGGGAGAAGCTGTGCCCCGAGGGCTGAACGTCAGCGTCCCTTCCGGCTGCGGAACAGGAGGGGGAGGCAGCCCACGCCGCCCATAGCGGCCAGGGTATAGGCCACCCGGCCGGGGATGGTCACGGCGCCGCCCAGGCAGAGTTCCACGGCATCCAGACCCAGGAACCCCACCAGGCCCCAATTGAGGCCGCCAGCGACGGCCAGAAGGATGGCGAGTTTCTCCAGCATTCTGCCGGCCCCCTTTGTAATGGTTTGCACTTAAAATACCCCAAGAAAAGAAATTTATACACACCAACACCCTCCCCGCCGGCGGGCTAGCGCCCGCAGGCAGACCCTCCCCGGCGCTCCGCGCCTAAGGGTTGTACGCTGGCTTAGGTTGTGCCTGGAGTCGGAAGCTGTAAAAAGCGAAAAGTAGAAATCGCCCCTTGCTAGGTTGCGGGGGGCGATTTTGCGCTTCGGACGTAACGCCGTCAGGACTCCAGGCAGAACCCACGAATAACGACTGCGTAACAAAGGGTCTAAAGTTTAGGGCCGCCCTTTTCAAAGGACTGGGCGTAGCCCACGTGCCCGAAGGGCACAGGTCCAGGGCGGCGCCCTGGTCGCCCTCCGCAGAGGGCGAAACTCCTTCCGCATCTTTCCGGAGGGAGCATTTTTCTTTGCTTACTTTCTTTTTGCGATAGAAAAAGAAAGTTGACCGTAGGTCACGGTCCCGAAGGGGCGTAGCCCCGTTAGGGCTGGCGTAGGTCACGGTCCCGAAGGGATCGAGGCTAACGCCCTGCAATCGACTACCCCGCAAATACACCCCGGTGGGGTGTTTTGCGCGGACGAAGACAGTAACAGGACCGAGGGGCCTCGCCCCCTCGGTCCGTGACCTCTAAAGGCCGCCGTCAGGCGGCCCAGAAAAACCACCACCCAAGCTCCCTTGTCACTTCTCTTCCTTTTGTGTTATACTAATCCTGTAATCTCACAGGAAAGGAAGTCCCGCTATGCTAGAACTCCCCAACGCCGCCTACACCCACGCCGGCCGGTTTCACGCCGACGATGTATTCTCCGCCGCCCTCCTTAAAATCTTAAAGCCGGAAATTGTCATCCACCGGGTGAGTAGCCTCCCGGAGGACTTTTCCGGCTTTGCCTTTGACATCGGCTGGGGAGCCTTCGATCATCACCAGGCAAACGCCCCGGTGAGGGAAAACGGGGTCCCGTATGCCGCCTTCGGGCTGCTGTGGCGGGAGTTCGGCCCCTCTATCCTGGGGGAAACCGAAGCGGCCCGGCTGGATGAACGGTTTGTCCAGCCCATCGACCTGGACGACAATACCGGCTGCGGCGGGGTCATCCCCGACATCATCGCCGATTTTAACCCCCGGTGGGACAGCGGGGACGACCCGGATCAGCGTTTTGCCCAGGCGGTGGAATTGGCCCGGCAGATCCTCCAGAACCGCCTGGATACGGTGCTGGCCATCGGCCGGGCCTACCAGGTGGTGAAAGCGGCCATAAAAAAATCGGAGGACAAAATCGTCGTCCTGGACGTCTATTGCCCCTGGAAACCCTTTGTGGCCAAAAGCTCCGCCAAGTTCGTAATCTCCCCCTCCCAGCGGGGGGGCTGGAGCGCCCAGTGCGTCCCTGTCCCCGACGGCGGCGGAGCGCTGAAGTGCCCCTTCCCCCAGGAGTGGGCGGGAAAGAGCGCCGAGGAGCTTTCCGCCCTCACCGGCCTGGCCACCATACGGTTCTGCCACAACAACCGCTTTTTGGTGGCGGCGGATACCAAGGAGGACGCCCGGGCTGCCTGCCTCCTGGCTATGAAAGGGACGGCGGATCCTCCTGAAACAACCGGGTCTCGATAAGATACCGGGGGCGGTCCTTGGTCTCCAGGTAGACCTTGCCCAGGTACTCCCCGATAAGCCCCAGGCCCAAAAGATTCAGCCCCGCCGCCGTCCAGATGGAGGCGATGGCCACCGTCACCCCCGCCGGACCCTGGCCCAGGAGGAAGAGGACCAAAAGGACAAGGAGCCACAGACAGCCGCCCCCGAAAAGAACCGCCCCCAGCCCTGCCATCACCCGGATGGGGCGCACCGACAGGGAGGTGATGCCGTCGGCGGCAAAGTTCAGCATCTTTGACAGGGGGTACTTGGATTCCCCGGCGACCCGCTCCCCCCGGCGGTATTCCACCACGCCGGACCGGTAGCCGATCATGGGCACCATCCCCCGGAGGAAGAGGTTCACCTCCCGGAACTGGCTGAGACCGTCCAGGGCCCGGCGGCTCATCAGGCGGTAGTCGGCGTGGTTGTACACCGTCTCCGCCCCCATGGCGTTCATCAGCTTGTAAAAGGCCAGGGCGGTGCCCCGCTTAAAGGGGGTGTCGGTTTCCCGGCTGCTGCGGACCCCGTAAACGATGTCGCACCCCTCCCGGTACTGCTCCACCATAGCGTCTATAGCGTCCAGGTCGTCCTGGAGGTCGGCGTCCATGGAGATGGTCAGGTCGTACCGGCCCCTAGCCTCCATCAGCCCCGCCAGAAGGGCGTTTTGGTGCCCCCGGTTCCGGGCCAGACGAAGGCCCTCCACCAGGGGCTCTTTTTCATGGTATCTCCGGATCAGTTCCCAGGTGCGGTCCCGGCTTCCGTCATCCACCAGGAGCATCCGGCTTTCCGGGGCCACAAGGCCCCTTTGGATCAGGGAGAGGATCTTTTCGGTCAGGCGGCTCACCGTCACCGGCAGAACCTCCTCCTCGTTATAGCAGGGGACCACTATGCACAGCTTGTCCCGTTCCTTCATGGTTTTCCTCCTTTTACAAAATCTCCCGGCCCATTTTTGCGCCCCTGGAGATCTTGAGCTGGCGCTTACAGTCCTAAAAGATAGAGCCGCCGGTGCAGCTCCCGCAGTTCCTCCTCCCGCTGGCGGTAGTCGGGCATACGGTCCGCCACCAGGGCCCAGAAACGGGGGGAGTGGTTACGGACCTGGGTGTGTGCCAGCTCGTGGAGGATGACGTAATCCACCCCCCGGATACCGGCCCAGCAGAGGCGGAGGCTGAAGCAGAGGCGGTCCTTTCCGGAGCAGCTGCCCCACCGGGTCTTTGCCCCGGTCACCGAAACAGACTGAAAGGAAAAGCCCCACTTCTCCGCCAGCTCCGCTACCCGCCCGGGAAAGTAGTCCCGGCCCAGGCGGCGGCAGACATCTTCCAGAAGGGCGGCGGTCTCCTCCTTGCCGGGGTTATCCGGCAGGAGAATCCGTTCCCCGGCAAGGCCCGGAACCTCCCCCGGGGCGGCGGTCTCCAGGCGGTAGGGGCGGTCCAGCAGGACCACAGAGTCCCCCGGGGACAGCCGGGTCTCCCTCCGAAGCCGTTGCCGTTCCAGGGTCTCCCCCTGTTTTTTGGTGATCCAGCCCCTTTTTTCTGCCACGAACTGGCGGATCCGGCTCTCCGCCATCTGCATCGGGGCCCGGACCTCCACCGACCCGTCGGGGAGGATATGAATGGCCAGGGTGCGCCGCCGGGCCCGAACCAACCGGTATGGAATCTCCTCCTGGGTCATCCAAACGCCTCCCTTTGTCAGGCTCCGCCGTCCAGGCGGGTTACATGTTCTTATTATAACACATCTGGCAGCGGTATCCTACGACAAACCACAAATTTTTCCGGAGATAGAAAAAGCCCGGGGTCTCCCCCGGGACTTTGCTACAGGTTTTTGACAAAGAGGCATCGAATGGCGTTGAGGACCGCCAGGACCATCACCCCGACGTCGGCGAAGATGGCAAGGTACATATTGCCGATGCCCACCGCCCCCAGGACCAGACAGGCAAACTTGACCCCCAGGGCCAGGGCGATGTTCTGGTGGACGATGCCCAGACATTTCCGGGAAATTTTAATGGCTTTGGCAATCTTTAAGGGGTCGTCGTCCATAAGAACCACATCCGCCGCCTCGATGGCTGCGTCGGATCCCATGGCCCCCATGGCCACGCCGATGTCCGCCCGGGACAACACCGGAGCGTCGTTGATGCCATCACCCACGAAAGCCAGTTTTGCCTTTCCGGTTTTCATTTTCAGAAGCTCCTCCACCTTGGATACCTTATCCGCCGGGAGAAGTTCGCTGTAGACGGCGTCGATGCCCAGCTGGCCCGCCACCTGATCCGCCACCTTCTTTGCGTCGCCGGTGAGCATGACGGTCCTTTCCACCCCCGCCGCTTTCAGTGAGGCAATGGCGTCCTTGGAGTGGGGCTTCACAATATCGGAGATCACGATGTGTCCGGCATAGGCCCCATTGATGGCCATGTGGATAATGGTGCCGGT
>CAJUFK010000141.1 GCA_910585535.1 uncultured Angelakisella sp.
CTCTGGAACACCATGGCGATGTCCCGGTCCTTGGGCTCCACGTCGTTCATCAGGGTGCCGTCGATGTACAGCTCGCCGCCGCTGATCTCCTCCAGACCGGCCACCATCCGCAGGGTGGTGGACTTACCGCAGCCGGAAGGCCCGACCAGGACAATAAACTCCTTGTCAGCGATGTCCAGGGTGAACTCCTGGACGGCCACAACCCCCTGTTCGGTGACCTGGAGGTTGACCTTCTTCTCCTCTGCGGGAGCGCCCTTCTTGGGCTTCTTCTTTTTCTCGCTGTGGGGATAGATCTTGGTGATGCCTTTCAGGTTCAAACTTGACATGACGTCTGGTTTTGATGGGAGGGCCTCCGCCGGTCCCACCTCGCCGCAGGGGGAGCGAACCCCCAGGGCATTACGACAGGTCTCCACACTGCCGCACCGCAAACCGCAGCGGTGAAAAATTCCTCCTTTTTTCAGTACCGGGGGCTATGGAAATGGAGTAGCCGCCCAGCCCGTTGGCTCGTCGCCGCTTTGTGAAAAACGGCTAGTTTTATTTTACCACATTTTTTCGATTTGTCAAATGAAACAGGAGTCGGTCTGTGTGATTTTTCTTCCCTACAGCCCCCCAAAGACCAGCCCCAGGGCCGCCGCTGCGGCGATGACTTTGGGGACCGACCAATTTTTCTTCAGGAGCAGCCACAGGGCCGTCAGGCCGATGGCCACCGCCGCCGGGGAGATCCCGCCGCCGGCCTTTTGGTAGTTGGCCAGGAGGCTCAGGGCGGTGGCCAGCATAATGCCGATGCAGACCGGCCGGATGCCGTAGGTAAACCGCTCCAGGTAGGGGTTGCCCTTGATCCGGGCCAGAAAGATGGATCCCGCCAGGCAGAGGGTGAGGCCGCAGGTCACCGCCCCCAGGGAGGCGGCGATGGCCCCGGGCAGCCCCGCCGCCTGGATGCCGGCAAAGGTGGCGGCGTTGATCCCCAGGGGGCCAGGGGTCATCTCCGCGATGGCGACAATGTCGGTGACCTCCGACAGGGTCATCCAGCCGTGGCCCACCATCTCCTCGTTGATGACCGGGATCATGGAAAGGCCGCCGAAACTACAGGCCCCAATCTTGAAAAAAACCAGGAAAAGCTCCAGGATGGTGTTCACTTTTCCTCCCCTCCTTCCTCTTTCCGGCTGCGGCCCAGGCGGAGGGTCTGGAGGACCAGACCCGCGCCGCCGCCCAGGAAGATCACCAGGATGTTGCTCACACCAAGAACCGGGAGGAGAAAGGCCAGGCCGGCGATCACCAGGCCGGTCCTGTCCCGGACGGCGGTCTTCCAAAGGTTGACGGTGGCGGAAAGAATAATCGGCACCACCGCCGCCCGAACCCCCACCATCACCCGGGATACCCAGGGGTTCTCCCGAATGGCGGTGTAGCAGGCGGTAACTGCCGTCATCACCAGAAAGGCGGGAAGGGCCATGCCCAAGGCGCAGAGGAGGGCGCAGACGGTGCCGCCCAGGGTGTACCCCAGCATCACGGCAATATTTACCACCATAATCCCCGGGAAGCTTCGGGCAATGGTAACAATGTCCAGCAGCTCCTCTTTTGTAAGCCAGCCCCGGATCTCTACAAACTCCTTTTGGATCTGTGCCACAATGCTCCAGCCGCCGCCGAAGGTAAACAGGCCGATTTTAAGCATTACCAGGGTCATCTCCGCCCAACGGGGCAGGGCGGAAGCCGCTCTCTCTTGCATAAAAAGTCACATCCTTTGGTTCTTTATGGTACTCCGGGGCCTGGGATTTGTCAAGGCGGCTCTCTTGTCATTTCCCCCAGTTGTTGTTATAATAGTTGAGAAACTGCACCGTCCGCCCGGACATTTCCGGACGGAGGGCGCGGCTGGCAGAAAGGGGGCAGGCAGATGGTGGATCTGGAGACCCTGCGGGGACTTTGGCGGAAGGCGCGGCGGCTTTGGGCCAAGCACAAAAAGCGTCAGCCCAAGTTCTTTACCCCGGCCTTCCGGGTGATGTACGTTCTCACCGCTGTAAGCGCCGCCCTCACCTGGCTCAGCTGGCGGCTCATGTGGTACCTCCCCCAGGCGGTCAAGATGGAACAGATCGCCGAGACCGGCGTGGACCCGGAGACAGTGACGGTTTTGGTCTCCCAGGACGCCTACGCCATTTTTGCCGGGATGTGCGCCCTTACGATGTTTTGCATCCTCATCTGGCTCTTCGTCTGGATCAGGAAATTATAAACGGATAGGTATCGTGTGATGGAGCGAACAAAACGAACTGCTATGGTCACCGGCGGGAGCCGGGGCATCGGCGCCGCCGCCGTCCGCCTTCTGGCCCGGGAGGGCTGGCAGGTGGCGGTGGGCTGCTGCCAAAACCTGGACCTGGCCCAGGCCCTCTGCAAGGAGCTGACGGCGGCGGGGGCGGAGGTCTTCCCCTTCCAAGGGGATGTGGCCTCGATGAAGGACATGGAAGCCTTCGCCCAGACGGTTCTGGACCGGTGGGGCCAGATCGATCTCTTGGTGAACAACGCCGGCATCGCCCAGCAGAAGCTGTTTACCGACGTCACCGAGGAGGAGTGGGACCGGATCTTCGCCGTCAACACCAAGGGTCTTTACTGCTGCTGCCGGGCGGTGGTCCCCCATATGGTCCGCCGCCATGCCGGGAGCATCGTCAATGTCGCCTCCATCTGGGGGGAGGTGGGGGCCTCCTGCGAGGTGCCCTACTCCGCCTCCAAGGCCGCGGTCATCGGCTTCACCAAGGCCCTTGCAAAGGAGCTGGGGCCCAGCGGCATCCGGGTGAACTGCGTCTCCCCCGGGGTCATCGCCACCGAGATGAACGCCGCCCTGGACCCGGAGACGGTGGAGGCCCTTCGGGAGGAGACCCCCCTGGGGGTCATCGGCAGGCCGGAGGACGCCGCCCGGGCCATCCTGTGGCTGGCGGGGGAGGATTCCGCCTTTGTCACCGGGCAGGTCATTGGGGTGAACGGGGGGTTTGTAATCTGATGGAAGAGGAACTGCTTTCCCCGGAGGACTTCCCCTCTCTGACCGAGTTGGACTGCATCCGCATCCAGGAGGAACTGGCCTGCCGGGTCGTCCAGAAGGATGATTTTGGGGCTCCCCTTCCCCGGACCGTGGCCGGGGTGGATCTGGCCTACTGGCAGGAGGGGGAGGAGGAACGGGCGGTCTGCTGTATTGTGGTGCTGGACCGGGAAAGCCGGTCTGTCCTGGAAAAAGCCGAGGCCCATGGCATGGTGCGGTTTCCCTATCTGCCGGGATGCTTTGCCTTCCGGGAACTGCCCCTGGTGCTGGAAGCCGCCGCCGGGCTTCGGGAAAGGCCGGGCCTCTTCCTTTTTGACGGCAACGGCGTCCTTCATCCCCGGGGGCTGGGGCTGGCCTCCCACGCCTCCTTCTACCTGGAGGCCCCCGCCATGGGGGTAGCCAAGCACTACTACCGAGTAGCAGGAGCCGAGCCTCCCCTCCTTGGGGACGCCCCTGGCAGCCAAGCGGACATTGTGGCGGAGGGAAAGATCCTGGGCCGGGCCCTGCGGACCCACGCCGGCGTAAAGCCGGTATTCGTCTCGGTGGGGAACGGCATCTCTCTGGACACTGCCGCCCAACTGGCCCTGGCTCTCACCGGACCGGAAAGCCACATCCCCGCCCCTACACGGCTGGCGGATCTGGAGACGCATCTTTGGCGGGAAAAATTACGAAACGAATAAAATGTCTATTTATCAACAAGGAGGAGTTTTATTATGCGCGCTGTTGTAACCGTCATCGGCAAGGACATGGTGGGGATCCTCTCCAAGGTCTCCGGCACCTGCGCCGACTGTAACGCCAACGTTATCGAGGTCACCCAGTCGGTACTCCAGGACCTGTTCGCCATGATTATGCTGGTGGACATCTCCAGCCTGCGGCTGCCCTTTGACCAGTTCGCCGCCAAGATCGATGGGATCGGCCAGGAGATGGGCCTTTCCACCCATGTGATGCACGAGGACATCTTCAACTCGATGCACCGTATTTAAGGAGGGGTCCCTATGCCTGTACTTGATACAAAGGATATTCTGGAAACAATACAGATGATCCAGCACGACTGCCTGGACGTCCGCACCACCACCATGGGCATCTCCCTGCTGGACTGTGCCACCGACGACATGGACCGCACCTGCCAAAAGGTCTACGACAAGATCTGCCGCTGCGCCAAGGATCTGGTAAAGACCGGGGAGGAGATCGAACGGCAGTACGGCATCCCCATCATCAACAAGCGGATCTCTGTGACCCCCATCGCCATGGTGGCCGGCCCCAGCGGCGGCGACCCGGTAAAGCTGGCCCGCGCCCTTCAGCGGGCGGCGGATACCCTGGGGGTAAACTTCATCGGGGGGTACTCCGCCCTGGTCCAAAAGGGCTTCTCCCCTGGGGACATGGCCCTCATCCGCTCCATCCCCGAGGCCCTGTCCACCACCGAGAACATCTGCGCCTCGGTAAACGTGGGCTCCACCAAGGCGGGGATCAACATGGACGCCGTGGCCCTTATGGGGCGGATCGTCCGGGAATGCTCCGAAAAAACGGCGGACCGGGACTGCATCGCCGCCGCCAAGCTGGTGGTCCTTTGCAACGCCCCGGAGGACAACCCCTTTATGGCGGGGGCCTTCCACGGCCCCGGGGAGCCGGACTGCGAGATCAACGTCGGGGTCTCCGGCCCCGGGGTGGTCCGGGCAGTGCTGGCCAAGAACCCCGACGCCACCATCAGCGAGCTGGCCGACCTCATCAAGCGCACCGCCTTTAAGATCACCCGGATGGGCCAGCTGGTTGGCGCCGAGGCCAGCCGCCGCCTGGGGGTGCCCTTTGGCATTGTGGACCTGAGCCTGGCCCCCACCCCGGCCATCGGGGACAGCGTGGCCCGCATCCTGGAGGAGATGGGCCTGGAAAGCTGCGGAGCCTGCGGCACCACCGCCTGCCTGGCCCTCCTTAACGACGCGGTGAAGAAGGGGGGCGTCATGGCCTCCTCCCGGGTGGGGGGACTGTCCGGAGCCTTTATCCCCGTTTCCGAGGACGAGGGGATGATCGCCGCAGCCGCCAGCGGGGCCCTTTCCATTGAAAAGCTGGAGGCCATGACAGCGGTTTGCAGCGTGGGCCTGGATATGATTGTCCTCCCCGGGGATACCACCGCCGAGGTCATCGCCGCCCTCATCGCCGATGAGGCGGCCATTGGAATGGTAAACTCCAAGACCACCGCTGTTCGGGTGATTCCCGCCATCGGCAAAAGGGACGGGGAGACCCTGGAGTTCGGCGGTCTCCTAGGCAGCGGCCCGGTCATGAAGATCAGCCGCTTCTCCCCTGCCAAGTTCATCCAGCGGGGCGGGCAGATTCCGGCGCCGATGCAGAGCTTAAAGAACTGACCCTACAAAAAAGCCCCGCGGCGGCAGGAGCGCTCCTGTCACGGCGGGGCTTTTATGTAGGGGCTACAGCAGCTCCCAGACCAGATCGGGCAGATGGGCGGGGAGGACCTTTCCCCTGGCCAGGCGGCGGAGCAGCGACTCGGCGGCCTCTCGGGTGGGGCAGAGGTCGGCCAGCCTTGCCCGGGCCCAAGGGTGTCTGGGGGCCGTGCCCTCCAGGTAGCAGAGGATGCCGTAGCGGCCCTCCTCTTCCAGCAGCTTATAGGTGACCCAGAGGGGACTGCCCTCCTCGGTGGGGGCCAGGGTATGCAGGGACTCCAGTTCCATGATGACACCACCTCTCCTTTCCCATTCATTATACCGCTTGGGGGAGGGGGTTTTCCATGCAAAGTTCCTGGGGGTTTTTCTGGCATTTTCTGCCGCCGGGCCTTTACGAAAGGCAAGCGGGGAAACAAGCCGGGATAACCGCAGGTCAGGGAGCGAATTGAGGAAAAGGTCCTCCTCTCCCGTCAAGGCGGCCCTGCCCACCTCCCCTTCTACCCCAGCAGCTCCTTCCGAAAAAACTGCATCAGCTTCTTCTCCCGGCGGGAGACCTGGACCTGGGTCATCCCCAGCTGCCGGGCCGTCTGGGTCTGTGTCTGGTTTTGGTAGTACCGCAGGATAATAAGCCGCCGGTCCCGCTCCTCCATCCGGTCCATGGCCTGCTTCAGGGCCAGAATGTCGGAGAGCAGCTCCTCCGGGGAGTCCACCGGCAGATCAATCTGGCCGCCGCCCTCCTCCTCGCCCCCGGTGAGGGAGACGGGGGGAGTGGTGGCCGCCAGGGCCTCGGCGATCTCCCCAGGGGAGCAGTTCATGGCCTGGGCCACCTCGCTGAGGTTGGCGTCCCGGCCCAGGCTGGTACTCAGCTGTTCCCGGACCCTGGCCGCCTTGATGCCCAGCTCCTTGATGCTCCGGCTCACCTTTACCGTTCCGCCGTCCCGGAAGAGGCGGCGGATCTCCCCCAGAATCACCGGCACGGCATAGGTGGAAAACATCACCCCCCGGCCCTCGTCAAAGGCGGCGGTGGCCTTCACCAGCCCCATGCACCCCGCCTGGAAGAGGTCGTCGTACTCGATGCCCCGGCCCTGGAACCGGTGGGCGCAGGAGTGGACCAGCCCCAGATTCCGCTCCACCATGGCGCTTCTGTCCTCGGCGATCACCCGCTTCGCCCCCTTTCCCAAGCCTTTTGGTCATTCCCTGGTCTTCAGCGTCCGCTCCATGGTGACAATCGTCCCTTCCCCCAGGCGGGAGCGGACCTTAACCTTGTCCATCAGCTCCTCCATCACCGCAAACCCCAAACCGGCCCGCTCCCCGGTTTCACAGGTGGTGAAAAGGGGCTCCCGGGCCTTCTGGATGTCGGCGATGCCGCAGCCCCGGTCCCGGATGGTGATGATAAACCGCCCCCCGGGATAAAGGGCGGCGGTTATGTACACCACTCCCAAAGTATCCCGGTAGCCGTGGACGATGGCGTTGGTCACCGCCTCCGAGACGGCGGTCTTGATGTCACAAAGTTCCTCCACCGTGGGATCCGCCAGGGCTACAAAGGCCGCCGCCAGGGAGCGGGAAAGGCTCTCGTTTACCGAGCGGCTGGGAAAGCTGACCCGCATCAGATTTTCCGGCTTTCTGCTGTTCACAGGGCGCTTCCTCCTCTCTTTTCCTGGATGTCCAGGCTGCTGATCCCCGCCACCTGCATCACCCGGCGGATGTGGGGGGGCAGGTTTTTCAGGGCCAGCTTGCCCCCCATGTCCTGCATCAGGCGGTACCGCCCCAAAACGATGCCGATGCCGGAGGAATCCATAAACTCCACCCCGCCAAAGTCCAGCACCAGCAGCCGGGGGCAGGTCCGACGCACCGTGTCATCAATGGCCTCCCGGAGCCGTCCGGCCCCATGGTGGTCGATCTCCCCGGTGAGCATGGCGGTCACCGTATCCGCCTCCGGGGCAATGTCGATTTTGACCGGCATAACTTCTCACACCTTTCTGATAAAACTGGGCAAAACAAAAAAGCCGTATCCTCTCGGGCGGCTTGTCCATCCTGTGGGGCAAGTCCGTCTTTAAGGATACGGCTTTTCTTGGGAAAATTCTGTTACACCCTGTCGAGGGGCACTAGGCTCTTAAGGGGCTGATATTGCAAAACACCCCACTGGGGTGTATTTGCAGGATAGATTCTACAAGGCGAAAGGCTTCTGCTTTCTTTTTTTCTTTCAAAAAGAAAGCAGCAAAGCCTCTCCGCGCTAAGAGCCGCCTACGGCGGTTGCGCTCCGAGACGCGC
>CAJUFK010000142.1 GCA_910585535.1 uncultured Angelakisella sp.
TGATGATGCTTTCCTTGCCGATGTTCTTCGCTCTCTTCATGCGTAAGCCCTGGGCTTTGCAAAGATTGGTATTGACAAGACCGCTCCAATCAACATATAATAAATATGGGCCTTTATAAGCCCTTTATAAGCGATTTTGCCGTTTTGCTTGCAGCAGGAGGTGATTGTATGGCTACATCGACATTTGACAGGCCGCTGGTCCTTACGGAACAGGGCGTTGACAACCTGATTGCGCTGATGAAAAAGTGGACGAAGGATCCGCCAAAACCAGATAACATCAAACCCTATTCGGACGCAGAAAGAGCGGAGGTTGATGAGCTATTACAACTCTTGTTCCACTCAGACGATTGATCGACGGCGCGGCACAGTATCAAGAAGGCAGTTCTCAGCTTAAGGCGTGGCTGTCTTCTTTTTCATGCCAGAAAGATAAAGATATTGAGGACTTTCTCCGTGACCGTGCGATAATGTTTGAAACCATCCATAAGAGCAGAACCTATTTCATATTGGATGAGGCCCTTTTGCGGGCTGAGGGCCGGATACAAATTTTGGGCTTCTTTACCGTGTCACTAAAGGTTCTGGACATCCCGGAGGTCACTTCTAAGCGCAAACGGTTAGCATTGGATGGATTTTCCTCCAAAATACACGGTGAGCCAATTAAATCAATTCCCTGCTACCTCATCGGTCAGCTTGCAAAAAATTCGGCGGCGGAAAATGCTGTCGACGGCGACGTGCTTTTGAACGGAGCAATATCTGTCATCAAGTCAGCCATGGAGGACGTTGGCGGGCGGTTTGTGCTAATTGAGTGCCGCGACCATCCCCGTTTGCGGAAGTTCTACACTGACAACGGCTTTGAGGAATTTGAAACAATCCCGTATGAAAATACGCCGATGGTCCAAATGATTCGGCCCCTATACTGAAAGAGCCAAAGGCCCGCCTTGTTTCAAGGCGGGCCTTTTTTGTCCGCTCCGGGCAGACTAGCCGCTTCTGGAGCGCGCCAAGGGATAGCTTCGTTTTAGAACCCTTCCACCGCTTCCTGTTGCTTTTTCCTAATTCAAATGGTTTTTTGTGTAGTATTACTACTCATTTCCTCCTTTTGGGTATAAGTATTACAATCTGTAAAATATCTATTGCATTTTATTACGAATTGTAATATGATGAGCGTGGGCCCAGGGAGATGGAGAGCCCCAAGCCCATAAGATTAAAATTTTACAATGGAGGAAAACGAACTATGAAAAAGGTTCTCGCACTCGTGCTGGCCGTTATGATGATGGCCACTGTGGCGTTTGCTACCAACCTGGATAAGGACGAAAACACTGTTACCTTTGGTGGTAGCGTTAAGCCCGGTAAGAGCCTGTACCTGTATGACAGCGGCATGAACAATCCTGTTTCCGATGCCGACTATATCATCCAGGGCGGCAGCTTCAACGCAAAGGTCAATTCCACGAACTACACCATCACCGGCACCAAGTACACCTCTGGCCGTGATCTGGTCGAGTCCATCAGCTTTGACGATAAGAACAACCAGCTGGTTGTCAAGACCAAAGAGGACTACACCCTGAAGCAGGCCAAGGATCTGAAGGTTGAGTTTACCCTGAAGGGTAAGGGCAAGGGCGGTGCAGGCGATGTCCGTCCCGTCAACATCAAGGTTGAGATCGATGTTACCGTTGGTAACGATAAGCTGTCCGCTCCTGTAGACCCCGACGACGATCTGGTTCTCTGGGCTGAGGCGATCGATGGCACTACCGATCAGCCCTCCGCAACTGGCGCTCACTTTACCAGCGTTTTGAAGGATGACACTGTTGTCAAGTTTGAGAAAGCTCTTGACGGCACCGACACTGGCAACTATGGCACTGTGAACATCACTTGTGCTGATGACGGTGAGACCGAGGTCACCTTCCGCGGCTACAAGAACGATGAACTGTTCCTGTTCAACAACGCCAAGGCCAACAGCGCTCTGCTGAAGGCTTATGCCGACAACGACGCTGAGATCTCCTTCCTGAACTTCGTTGCCAACCCCACCCTGAACAGCACTGCCACCATCCGCTTCTACAAGGACGAGGACAGCCATGTCTACGTCATGAAGGATGGCAAACTGACCAGCGAAGTCAAGTGGGATGACGATGAGGGCGCTTTCGTTCTGAAGACCCGCACCCTGGGTTCCTATGTCTTCTCCGACAAGGCTCTGTCCTTCACTACCACTGCTACCAGCAACCCCGACACCGGCGCTAACGATGTCGTTGGCATCGCCACCGCTCTGGCCGCTGTTGCTCTGGTTTCCGCCGCCGCTGTCTCCCTGAAGAAATAAGTCTAACCGACTTCTTTCCCCAACAAGGAGTTAAGCCGCAAGGCTGAAAAGATCCCCGCCTCTGTTCTCCGGGAGGCGGGGATTCTCTGGAAAAGGAGAAGAAAATGCGAGGAGACCGCCTCTGTAAACTGCGCCAGGAACGGAACCTTTCTCAGCGGGAACTGGGGGCAATTATTCTGGTCAGCGGCTACACCATTTCGGCCTACGAACAGGACCGTTGCGACCCCAGCGACGATATAAAGATGCGGCTGGCAGAATTTTTCGACGTGTCCATCGACTACCTGATTGGGCTGATCGACCAGCCTCTAAGCTACCGTCGGGACGCCAACGTGGTGATGCTTCCCCGGACCCTAAGCGAAGCCCAAAAGAACCGCCTTCGGGCGTTTCTCTCCTCCCTGGAGGAGATGGACTGGGCAGGGGCCGAAGAGGAAGCAGAGCCCGCCGCTGTGGCCGCCGGGGTATAAGCAAACGACATACGGGCAGCCGGGGCTTGCGAGTACCCCCCGCCGCCCCCTGGGACCGTCCTGCTCCACCAGGCGGTACCCGGAAACAGAGAATGACCGAAAGGCCGTTCTCTTTTCCATGCACTGAAAGACCCAGACCCTCCTCGGCGGCGGCCCAGCGGCCGCAGGCACTCCCTCCCCGGCGCTCCGCGCCTAACGGTTGTGCCGGGACTTGGGTTGTGCCTGGAGTCGGAAGCAGTAAAAGGCGGCGGGCTAGCACCCGCAGGCCGACCCTCCCCGGCGGCGGGTTAGCACCCGCTGGCCCACCCTCCCCGGCGCTCCGCGCCTAAGGGTTGTGCCGGGGCGTAGGTTGTGCCTGGAGTCGTGGGCTGTAAAAGGCGGAAGGCAGTAACATCCCTTGCCAGGGTGGGCTAGCACCCGCAGGCAGACCCTCCCCGGCGCTCCGCGCCTAACGGTTGTGCTGGAACATGGGTTGTGCCTGGAGACAAAGGCTGTAAAAGGCAGAAGGTGGTAACGTCCCTTTGAGCATCCCCCTGCGGGGGCCTGTTTTGAAGGGAAAATTGTATAAATTGACAGATTTTATCCATCAAGTAAAGCAAGCCGTCCTAGGCAAGGCTCGTTACCGGACGCGCTTGTCACTTCGAGAAAAAGAAGCTAAGAAAGGATGGCTTTGCGCCCTTTCTTAGCTTCTCTGTTTTTTGCGCGGCCTTTTTGTCAGGCTCGTTTCAAAGCATTTCGCCCGATCTCCGCGCTAAGAGCCGCCTACGGCGGTTGCGCTCCGAAACGCACCTGCGGGCGCAGTGCGGAGGGCGACCAGGGCGCCGCCCTGGACCTGCAAGCCTTTGAAAATGCTTGACCTAAACTTTCCCTGTCTCGATTACACCCTGGCAAGGGGTGTTACTGCCTTCCGCCTATTACAGCTTCCGACTCCAGGCACAACCTACGCTCCGGCACAACCCTTAGGCGCGGAGCGCCGGGGAGGGTGGGCCAGCGGGTGCTAACCCGCCGCCGGGGAGGGGGTGCCTGTGGGCGCCAGCCCACCGCCGGGAAGGGACTAGAACTCGTCGCTGTGGTCTGCCATCATGCTGGATGTCCCTTCCTCAAAGTTGATCTGAATACTCTGGTAAAGCTTCCCGTTAATGTATACATCCGCCACCGAGTACCCCTCCCCCGAAAGAGGTACCGTAACCGCCCGCTGCTCCGCCGGATCAACAATGGTGGTGTATGCCTCCATCCCGTCCAGCTGAACAGCTATCGTGTAAGTATTGCCAGAGGCCTGCATCTTGTCAGTAAAGAATATCCGCATCTTGTAATCCGCAGTGGGGATCACTTGGTCGCTGGCTACCGTCAAATATACCGTGCTGCCAACGTCCAGCCGGGCCGGAGATTTGGGATTTTGGTTGATAACCGTCCCGTAGTCCAGTGTGCTGGATTCGTAGGAAATGCTGGCCTTGAGCCCCCGGGCAGAAAGGGCCTCCCGGGCAAAGCTTATATCGTAGGTCATAACATCCGGCACCGTGACCTTGTCCTTGCCTGTGCCGGTGCTGACAAAAACCGTGATGGTGTCCCCGCTGACCACCTTCTCGTTCATGCCGGGGATCGTCTGGGTGACGTTCCCCTCTTTGATGGTGGGGCTGGTCTCCTGTGCGATCTCGTAGTTGAGCCCCTTCTGGGTCAGGTCGGCATAAACCACAGTGGCCTCCATGTCCTTGTAGTCCGGCACGGTATGTTCCTGACTGCCAGTACTCACCTTAACACGGATGGTAATGCCCTCCTTGACCTTCTTCCCGGAACTGGGTGTCTGCTCGAAGATGGTCCCGGCAGGATAGTTGTTGTTGAACTCCTGCCCCTCCAGCTCCAGCTTGAACTTGCGGTACTCCTTTTGGGCTGCCTCAAAATCCTGGCCCACCAGGGCGGGACACTCGTCCTCCGGCACCTTCTCAAAGGGCTTGTTGATGTGAAGCATCATCCCCAGGAAGATGAGGGTGCCCACCACAAAGGCGCAGGTGATGCCAAACAGAACCGTGAGGTAGGTGATCCTTCTCCGGCGCTTTTTCTTCTTCCGCGGGGGCGGATCGTTGTCCATGTCCTGGTCCTCCTCTGTGGCCTCCCTGCGGCGGCGGGAGCTTCGTCCGGCGCCGTTCTTGGGACGTTCTCCGGTTCGCTGGGGGCGGGAGCCGTCGTTGTCATCCAAAAAGCGCTGAACGTCGCTGCCCCGCTCCAAAGCGGTCTCCAGTTCCGCATACCCAAAGTAGACTTCGGGGTCCTGAAGGTACCGCTCCAGGTCCCGGAGCATCTCCCCGGCGGTCTGGTAGCGGTGGTCGGGATCCTTGGACATGGCCTTTACAGTGATGTCCTCCAGCCCCTCCGGGATGGCGGGGTTCAGCTCCCTGGGACGCAGGGGCCGGGCCTCGATCTGCTTAATGGCTACGCTGATGGGGGAATCCGCCTCAAAGGGGAGGCGGCCGGTGAGCATCTCAAAGAGGATGACCCCGGCGGAGTAGAGGTCGGCCCGCTGGTCCACGATGCCCTCCCCCCGGGCCTGCTCCGGGCTGATGTAGTGGACCGAACCGATGGCCCGGTCTGTAATGGTCCGGGATTGGGCCATGGTGACCTGGGCGATGCCGAAGTCCATCACCTTGATGCTGCCGTCCTTTTTCACCATGATGTTCTGGGGCTTGATGTCCCGGTGGACAATGCCGTTGTCGTGGGCGTGGCGCAGGGCCAGCATCAGCTGGACACAGAGGGCGGCGGCAATGTTGGGACTCACCACCCCCATCTTCTCGATGTACTCCTTCAGGGTGATGCCGGAGACGTACTCCATGATGATGACCGGGTTCTGGCGGTCCAGAAGGACGTCATAGATCTTGACGATGTTGGGGTGGTCCAGGGAGTAGATGGCCTTGGACTCGTTGCGGAACCGCCGCAGGGATTCGGTGTTGCCGGCGTATTCGTCCCGGAGCATCTTAATGGCCACAGGGCGGTTTTCGGCGGTATCGAAGCCGTGGTAGACGTTGGCCATTCCCCCCACCCCGATGAGGTTTTCCACCAGGTAACGGCCCTCCAGCATTTTACCCACTACGTTATCCATTCTCGTTCTCCTCGCAAGCTAAGATCACAGCGGTGATGTTGTCCCTCCCGCCCCGGCTGTTGGCGGCGTCGATGAGGCATTTCCCGTCGTCCTGGAGGACCGCCTGGCGCAGGCACTCCCGCAGGGTCACCGGGTCCAGCATATTGTACAGCCCGTCGGAGCAGAGGAGCAGGACGTCCCCCGGCTCCAGGGGGAAGGAGGTGTAGTCGGCCTCCACCTGGGGGCCAACCCCCACCGCCCGAGTGAGGCTGCTTTGGAGCCGTCCCCGGTCCGGGTGCTGGAGCAGCTCCTCCGGGGTCAGATCCCCCCGGTCCAGGAGCATCCTGGCCAGGGTGTGGTCGGTGGTGAGGCGGTGGAGTTCCCCGGCCCGGAGGAGGTACCCCCGGCTGTCCCCAACGTTTGCCAGATAGACCTTTTCCCCGGCCACCAGGGCCAGGCAGACAGTGGTCCCCATCCCCCGCATAACCTCGGGATCCTGCTCCGCCTTGTCGTAGACCACGGCATTGGCGGTGGCCACAGCGCTTTCCAGGACCATATAAGCGGACCGCTGGTCCATTCCCGGGCGGCAGGAGCTTTCCAGCATCCGCCGGATCTCCTCACAGGCGATGGCGCTGGCAACAGCGCCGGCGTTTTCGCCCCCCATCCCGTCGCAGACCACGCCGTAGGCCAGGTCCGGGGAAAACACCTCCCCGGCAAACCGGTCCTCGTTGACGTACCGGACAAGCCCCTTGTCCGTGGCCCCGATGATCCGAAGCATAACCTCACCTCCCGCCAATGGAATTTCTGTCACCCTACAACAAAACGCCGCACAGGGGAAAAGGACTTCAAAAGCGGACCGGGAGTCCGCTTGGGGCCTTTCATACGCCCTGGTGCGTTTCACAAGGTCAGTCCCTGCCCCGATTCCCCAAAAACTTTGTTTTGAAATCGGAGGCGCTGTAAAGCACGCTTAAAACAACAACGGTTTCTTCTTCCTGTATGGTGTAAAAGATAGAATAATTTTTCACCATCACCCTTCGGATCTCTTCCGGATACGCCTCCTCAAGGTCCAGTATTGCGAAACGCTTTGGAAAAGTAGCCAGGCTTTGGATCGCCTGCATCATCCGGTCAAACAGCTTTTTCGCCGCACCCGGGGAATGTAGTTCGCAGGTGATGTAATCAAAAATATCTGTGATCTGCCCCTTCGCCTTTGGCGTGATAACGACCTTATAGGACATCATAGCCACGGCTTTCTAAAAATTCCTTTTGAAACTCCGAAACGTCCTGGTATCTTTTCGCCCTTGCGTCCTCCAAGCCTTCCCGGATCTCCGTTAGGAACTGTTCCTTTGTCATCAGATCGGCGTTGACCGAAAGCGGAACCTCCGGCAGGGAGACCCGCTCCGTCAGCAGGACCTGATGGAAAAACAGATCCACCGCGTCAGACATGGAAAGGCCAAACCGGGAAAAGATGTTTTCCAGCTTTTTTTCCGTGACGGGGTCCATCTGCACGGTAAGGGTCGTTGTTTTTTCCATAAAAGGCACCTCCCTTTTCTTTACAGGTTAGGCCGTGTGGACGGCCTGACAACAGGTGGTATGTTATCACGCGGAAGCAGGTCCGTCCGCACAAAACACCCCACCGGGGTGTATTTGCGGGGAACTCGATTGCAGGGCGTTAGCCTTGATCCCTTCGGGACCGTGACCTACGGTCAACTTTCTTTTTCTATCGCAAAAA
>CAJUFK010000143.1 GCA_910585535.1 uncultured Angelakisella sp.
TGCGCTCCGAGACGCGCCTGCGGGCGCAGAAATGCTCCCTCCGGAAAGATGCGAAAGGTATTTCGCTCCCTGCGGGGAGCGACCAGGGCGCCGCCCTGGACCTGCAAGCCTTTGAAAAGGCTTGAGCGAAACTTTTAGACCCTATGTTACATAGTCGTTATCGTGGGTTCTGCCTGGAGTCTTAATGGTGTTTTGTCCGAAGCGCAAAATCGCCCCCACGCAACTTAGCAAGGGGTGATTTCAACCTCTCGCCTTTTACTGCTTCCGACTCCAGGCACAACCTAAGTCCCGGCACAACCCTTAGGCGCGGAGCGCCGGGGAGGGTAGTGGGCCCTCCTTTTTAATCTTTTGTGGGGGGCGGGGATAGCGGGGTGGCGTCGCCAATACCTTCTCTATGATAATCAGCGTCCGCTTATCCCCGTTGGGCAAGCTGTAATCCTTTATCTCTTGGATCGCGCCGCCGCAAAGCGCCACCGCCTGCGCCCCGGCAGCTGCCTCCTCCCGGCCCCCGCTCCCCTTGAGAGCCAGAAAAAGCCCCCCCACCCGCACAAAGGGCAGGCAGTATTCCGCCAGCAGATCCAACCCCGCCACCGCGCGGCTCACCGCAAGGTCAAACTTCTCCCGGTACCGGGCCTCCCGCCCCCCGTCCTCTGCCCGGGCGTGGACCAGCTCCGCCGTGACCCCCAGCTCCCTGCACACCGCCCGGAGAAAATCCAGCCGCTTTTTCAAGCTGTCCAACAGGGTCAGCTCCAAATCCCCGCGAACCAGCTTCATGGGGATGGACGGAAACCCCGCCCCCGTCCCCACGTCGATGACCTTGGCCCCGGCGGGCACCGGGCAGAGGGTCAGGGGGAGGACGCTGTCCGCAAAATGTTTCACCGCCACCCCCTCGTCGTCGGTGATGGCCGTCAGGTTCATCTTCTGGTTCCACTCCTGCAAAAGGCCGCAGTATAAGGAGAAGCGGTCGTAGTCCCCCTCGACCCCTATCCCCCGAAACAGCCTTTCAAATTCATCCCTGGGTATCATCCTTTCCCCTCCCAATCTCTCCTCCGAACGGCTTTTCAATTTCCCCCCGAGGTATCCTTTCCAGCCAGATCATCAGCACCGAAATGTCGGCGGGGCTCACCCCGCTGATCCGGCTGGCCTGGCCCAGGGTGGCAGGTTTTATCCTTTGCAGCTTCTCCGCCGCCTCCAGGCGCAGCCCCCGGACCGACTGATAGTCCACCCCGTCTCCTAGCTTCCGGTTCTCCAGGCGGCGCATCCCCGCCACCTGGGCCTGCTGCTTTTTCAGATACCCCTCATATTTCACTTCGATCTCCACCTGCTCCACAACATGGGGGTGGAGGTCCTTCCGTTCCGGATCGAAGGGGGCCAGCCCCCGGTAGGTCACCTGGGGCCGCTTCAAAAGCTCCGCCGCCCGGACGCCCCGCTCCAGGGGGGTGCTTCCCACCGATTCCAGCCAGTCGTTTACCGCCGGACAGGCGGGGACCGTCAGCCCGGCCAGCCGCTTCTTCTCCCCCTCCTTGGCCTCCTGCTGGGCCAAGAACAGCTGATACTGCTCCTCCCCGATCAGCCCCAGCCCATGGCCCACCGGCATCAGCCGGACGTCGGCGTTGTCCTGGCGGAGGAGCAGCCGGTACTCGCTCCGGCTGGTCATCATCCGGTAGGGATCCATACAGCCCTTGGTCACCAGGTCGTCGATCAGCGTCCCGATGTAGGAGCCGGAACGCTCCAGAATCAGGGGTTCCCGGCCCAGGACCTGGTGGGCGGCGTTGACCCCTGCCACGAAGCCCTGGACGGCGGCCTCCTCGTAGCCGGAGCTGCCGTTGAACTGCCCCGCGCCGTACAGCCCCGGCACCGTCTTGACCTCCAGGGTGGGGCGCAGCGCAGTGGGGTCGATGCAGTCATATTCGATGGCGTAGGCGGTACGCATCAGCTGGACCTTTTCCAGGCCGGGGATGGTGCGGTACATTTGCAGCTGGACCTCCTCCGGCAGGCTGCTGCTCATCCCCTGGAGGTACATCTCCCGGGTGTCCAGCCCCATAGGCTCGATAAACAGCTGGTGCCGCTCCTTGTCGGCGAACCGGACCACCTTGTCCTCGATGCTGGGGCAGTACCGGGGGCCGATCCCCTGGATCTCCCCGGCGTAGAGGGGGGAGCGGTCCAGGTTTTCCCGGATGACCCGGTGGGTCTCCTCATTGGTGTAGGCGATGTGGCAGGGGAGGAGGTTCCGGTATTCCGCCTTCCCCCAGTTGCCGAAGGAGAAGGGGACGATAGGCTCGTCCCCCTCCTGGACCTGGAGCCGGGAGAAGTCGATGGAATCCCGGTGGACCCGGGCCGGGGTGCCGGTCTTGAACCGCCGCAGGGGGAGGCCCAGCTCCAGGAGGCACCGGGTCAGCTCCCGGGCGGGGTGGGAGCCGTCAGGGCCGCTTTCCTGGGAGAATTCCCCCACAAAGACCCGGCCTCCCAAATAGGTCCCGGTGGCGATGATGGCGGCCTTTACCTCGTACCGTCCCCCCATGGTTGTGGTGACGGAGGCCACCCGGCCCCCTTCGTCCAACAATACCGAGGCCACCTCCCCCTGGCGGACCAGGAGGCCGGGGGTGGATTCCACCTTTTCCTTCATATACCGGTGGTAGGCCATCCGGTCCGACTGGACCCGAAGGGAGTGGACGGCGGGGCCCTTGCCCCGGTTGAGCATCCGGCTTTGGAGCATGGTGGCGTCGGCGGCCCGGCCCATCTCCCCGCCCAGGGCGTCCAGCTCCCGGACCAGGTGGCCCTTGGCGGTGCCGCCGATGGAGGGGTTGCAGGGCATATTGGCGATGGCATCCAGGCTGATGGTAAACAGAACCACCGAACAGCCCAGCCGGGCGGCGGCCAAAGCGGCCTCCACCCCGGCGTGCCCCGCCCCGATGACGGCGATGTCGAAGGTTCCGGCGTGATAGGGGACCGGTGTAAGCATAGGCAATCTTCCTTTATCCTCCTGCGTAACAGAAGGGAAAAAATCATTTCCCCCAACCGGGGGACAGTTGGGGGAGGGGGTGCGGGGAACCGGGTATTTCCAGGGGAATGGGGGGTTTTGCCCATTATACTACATCTCTGCTCGAAATTCAATCAAAGATTGCGGGTGGGGGCTGCTTCTGATTGCTAACGCTGTGCTATTTACTAGTCTGTGGTCTTTTGGGTGCCACTCGATACCCTTCCATTCTGGGATCTGTCTCGTTTTGAAGGTCTTAGTCTCGTTTCGCCTCGCCTGCGGTGCCGCCGCCGGGCGGCGGGGGGATTGATTGAGGGGCGGGGTAAGGAAAAAACGCCCTTCCCCTACCCACATCCCAACTTGTAATTTTTTGCTGTCCGCTCCTATGGGGCCTTTTACAAGGGTCAGCCCAATACTACAAGTCCTCCTTTTATTATCTATCTTTCTACAGGGGTGTGTTCAAAGGACAAGAACCGAACGTTCCCATCCTTGACCTCCAGACGCAGGGTCTCCATATGGGTGACTTCAAAGGGAGACTCTTTCGCGGTACTCATCTGGGCGATGATGGTCACAACGTCCCCCTCCACCTTTGTTTCCACCAGGTCCCGAGCGAAATACCTTCCTCCCAGGCTGGAAAATTCGGGGGTGGAGAAGGTCCCTTCCCCTGGGTCGTAGCCCTCCCCGCAGCTGGTCTCCTGGAGGCGGAAGGTGTAGGTCCCTTCCCCGAAGCATTGGTCCAGCCGGTAGGTCACTACGTCCAGGGGGATGACGTAGACCGCGTCCTCCGCTTTATCCCCGGGGTAGTAGAAAAAGGGCCAGCCCTCCATGGAGCGGAAAAAGAAATGGAGCAGGTCCTCCGAGGAAAGCTCCGATGGGGAGTCAAAGCTGGTTTTCTCCCCGTCACGCCGGTTGCCCACGGCGGCGTAAGCGGCGTCTACAAACTGGAGCAGTTCCTCCGGGGAACGTTCCGCCAGGAAGTCCTCCGAGGTCTTGCCCGAAAAGTCCGGCAGCTTGGAGCGTCCCAACTTTTCCCGTATAGGCATATGATCGTAGGACAAAAACCGGATGGATCCATCCTTAACTTCCAGGCGCACAGTCTCCACCGATGTCGGCAGGATTGGCGGGTCCAGGGTCATGGTGTGGGCGGTGATGGTCACGATGTCCCCTTCCGCCTCTGCCCCGACCAGTTCCCGGGATATGGTATCCCCGAAGCCAAAAAAGCCCGGAGTGGTAAGGGTTTTTGCCACCGGGTCGTAGTATTCTTTCTCGTTGCTTTCCTCCACCTGCAAGGTATAGGTCCCTTCTCCGAAACAGCGGTCCAGCTGGCTCGTCACCGCCTCCAGGGGGATGAGGTGATCCCCCCACTCTCCGTCCTCTCCGGGGCGGTAAAAGTCCCAGGAATCCATGGTGCGGAAAAAGAAGCTGAACAGGTCGTCGGAGGAAAGCTCTGCCGGAGAATCAAAGCCGTCCCGCTCCTGGAAGGGCCGCCCGCCGATGGCGGAATAGGCAGCATCCATATACTGTAGCAGTTCCTCCGGGGTTCGCTCCGCCAGAAAGTCCTCCGGGGTCTTGCCCAAAAAGGCTGGCAGTTTGGAACAGCCCAGCCTTTCCCGCACAGGGGCGTGTTCAAAGGACAAAAACCGGACCGCCCCGTCCTTGACCTCCAGGCGCAGGGTCTCAAGACGGGTGACTTCCACGGACCGCGCCACAATGGTCGCCTGGGTGGTGATGGTCACGATGTCCCCTTCCGCCTTTGCCCCCAACAGCACCCGGGGGACGGGCTCCCTAGGCTCACCAAAAACCGGAACGGTCAAGGTTTTTGTCGCCGGGTCGTAGTTCTCCCGGTAGGCGGTTCCCTCTATTTGCAGATAGTAATATTTCCCTTCCCCGAAACAGCGGTCCAGCTGCTTCTTCACCGCCTCCAAGGGGATCCGGAAATCCCCCGGCTCTCCGTCCTTTCCGGGGCAGTAAAAATCCTGGGGCTCCATGGTTTGGAAGAAGAAGTTGACGAGGTCGCTGACCGAGATCAGCCACGGGGAATGGAAGCCGTGCCGCCCCCGGTAAGATGGGTCGCTGACGGTGGAGTAGGCGGCATCCATATACTGTAGCAGTTCCTCCGGGGAACGTTCCGCTAGGAAGTCCTCCGAAGTCTGCCCCTGGAACTCCGGCAGCAGGGAATGGCCCAGGTTTTTCTCCCCCGGGACCTGGGGTCCCTGGGAGGACGGCTCCTCCCGGCTCTCCGCCGGAAAAGGGATCTCCCCCGGCAGGGAGGAAGAAGGGGGCGGCCCTCCGCCGCAGGCGGAAAGGAGCAGAAGGCATAAGGCCAGAAACAGAGCAATCGCTTTTTTCACAGGGGCCTCCTTTCTCTCGAAAGGACGTGGAACGTCAGCTCCGCTCCACCTCCGGCTCAAAGTCCATCCGATAGTAGGCGTCGATGGCCTCCCAGTTGGCGTTGATGTGGCTGTCTACCGAGCAGGCCCGAATGGTCCCGCCCTCAGCCAGACCGCAGAGGCTCCCCACACAGCGGGAGGAAACATTGGTGAACATCACCGCCCCGGCCCGGCAGTTTTCCGCCCGGCCCTGGAGACAGTGCCCCATAAGGCCGCCGATGTTCAAGGGGCTTTCCCCCTCATAGGAGGGGCCGCCGGGGACGCTGACAGGCAGGTCGGAAGTGACCGAACCGGTGACCGAGCAGTCCCGGAGGGTGGCAAAGTAGAGGAATCCCGTCAGGCCGCCCATGTCGGAAAAGCCGGTGACCTCCACGTCGGCGGAGCAGTTCACCACCGCGCAGAGGGAGGCGGTCTCGTCCTCCATCCGCCCGGAAACGTCCCCCACCAAGCCCCCCACGTTGGAGACCCCCTGGACCCGGCCCTGAACCGAGACGTTCTCCACCCGCCCGTGGCAGTAGGCGGCCAGCAGTCCGGCGGAGACCCCGTACTGCCGCCCCTCCAGGGGGGCGAGGACGGCGGCGTTTTCCAGCCGGAGGTCCTTGACCACCCCGTCGTAGCCGATGCGGTAAAAGAGCCCGATCCCGTCCAGCTGTCCGTCGGTGTAGAGGCCGAAGGGCTGATCCAGCAGGGCCCGAGCCTGGTCCTCATTGATGGTAAGGTTGCGGATGGTATGCCCCTGTCCGTCAAAGACGCCGCTGAAGCCCCCCGGCTCCCACTCCCCGTCCTTCTCCTTAAGGGGAAGGTTCATCCCCATGGGGGTCCACTCCGCCCCGGCCAGATCGATGTCAGCGGTGAGAAGGTAGGTGTCCCGAAGTTCCTCTTCCCGCCCCTGGTTGATCCGCTGGGCGGCGGCCAGCAGCTCCTCCGCCGTTGCAATCTCAATGGTCTGGGGGCCCGGCGGCGAATCCTCCGGCGGGGAATCGGCGGGGGCCTCCTGGATCTCCTCCGGCACCTGGGAGGAGGGGGCAGAAGGGGGCTCCTTGGATCCGCAGGCGGACAGGAGCAGAAGACCCAGGGTCAACCAGAGTACAATGGCTTTTTTCATCAAAGATTCCTCCTTCTTTGGGGCGTTTGTTTTTTCCCGTGATCCTCTTTTCTCCAAAGGAGGCGGCAAAAAGTCTCCTCTCTCTGCCGTCAGGGGAGAAGGGAGGGCGTTACAGGGGGAATCTTCCCCCGGATGACGGCGGCGGCTTCGGCTAGGGCGGCGGCTCTTTGGCGGCTTTGGGGATCGGGGGAGGTGTTCAGGCCGGCGGCGATCTTTTCCAGCTGGGCGGCCTTGGTCTGGGCGTAGCGGAGGGCGTGGGGGCTTTCCCCGGGATCGATGGCCCCCAGATGGCACTCCCACTGGGGGTGGGAGGCGGTTTCGCCGGTGAAGCGGGCTTCCAGCACCGAATAGACCCGTCCGGCGGCGGTACAGCATTTTTCCCGGGAAATAACGAAGCCGCTGTCCCACAGGTACTGACGGAGGCGTTCGGGTTTGGTCATGGGCTGGAGGAGCCAGGTGATGCCGGGGGTTTCACGCTCCGGCCAGCTTTCCAGGATGTGGGAGATTGTTTCGCCGCCCATTCCTGCGATGAGGATAACGTCCAGGCCATCGGCGGGGATACCGGTTAAGCCGTTGGTGAGGCAAAAGCTGATCTTCTTGGTGAGGCCTCGGGTTTGGGCTTCGCGGCGGGCTTTTTCCAGGGGGAGGGGGTTCAGGTCGGCGGCCAGGCCGCGGAGGGCCCGGTTGGTCTCCACCAGGGTACAGATGAGGTAGCCGTGGTCGGTACCGATGTCGGCGGCCAGGCGGCAGGGGGGTGTCATTTCATAAAGAAGGGCAAGGCGTGGATCAAGCTCATGGGACATTCAAATCATCTCCTCCCCAGTGGTGGGCTAGCGCCCACAGGCAGACCCTCCCCGGCGCTCCGCGGTGGGCTAGCGCCCACAGGCAGACCCTCCCCGGCGCTCCGCGGCGGGTTAGCACCCGCAGGCAGACCCTCCCCGGCGCTTCGCGCCTAACGGTTGTGCTAAGACTTAGGTTGTGCCTGGAGTCATAAGCCACAACAGCTGCGAAGCAGCTCTAGCCCGAAGGGCTCGATTTTCTCCGCAGAGAAAATCACCGAACACGGCCAACTGAG
>CAJUFK010000144.1 GCA_910585535.1 uncultured Angelakisella sp.
ACCAGGGCGCCGCCCTGGACCTGCCGCCCTTTGAAAAGGGCGGCCCTAAACTTTAGACCCTCCGTTACGCAGTGGTTATCGTGGGTTCTGCCTGGAGTCGAAACAGCGTATCATCCGAAGCGCAAAATCACCCCCCGCAACCTGGCAATGGGTGATTTCAACCTTTCGTCTTCTGCTGCATCCGACTCCAGGCACAACCTAAGTCAACGCACAACCGTTAGGTGCGAAGCGCCGGGTAGGGTGTGCCTGTGGGCGCTAGCCCACCCTGGCAATGGGTGATTTCAACCTTTCGCCTTCTGCTGCATCCGACTCCAGGCACAACCTAAGTCAACGCACAACCGTTAGGCGCGAAGCGCCGGGGAGGGTGTGCCTGTGGGCGCTAGCCCACCGCCTTCTGCTGCTTCCGACTCCAGGCACAACCCAAGCCAGCGTACAACCGTTAGGCGCGAAGCGCCGGGGAGGGTGTGCCTGTGGGCGCTAGCCCACCGCCTTCTGCTGCATCCGACTCCAGGCACAACCCAAGTCCCGGCACAACCCTTAGGCGCGGAGTGCCGGGGAGGGTCCGCCTGCGGCCGCAGGGCCGCCCGCTTGACAGGGGGGTGGGAAATGGTATAATGATAGGGAAATCTTTTTGCCGGAATTGCCGGCGCCATCAAAAATAAAGGAGAAAAAAGCCATGAAACATCGCATGGAAATGCTTTTTATCGCTCTGGCCGTCTTGACCGCCGGAGCAGTCCCAGCCTTCGCCGCCCAGGTGCCCAACCCCTCCACCGGGGACAACAGCATGGTCACCGTGGCCCTTATTATTATGGCCATTGCGGCGGTTGTCATTGTCACCTTGCTCTTTGTGACAAAAAAGCGGAAATAACAGAGGCCGCCGGGGAAGGCCGGCGCCGCCCCGTTTCAGAGGGGCCAAGATCCTTTCGGATAACCAGCCGGCGGTCCTGTGGGGCCGCCTTTTTTGAAGGGAGTGTTTGTATGGAGGGAAGCCTTTGCCAACAGGCCCTGGACGCCATCCGGCGGGTCCTGGCCGGGGAAATGACCCTTTGGAAAGGCAGGCCGGATCTCCTCTGGCTCCGGTACCTGTGGGCCACCCGGGAAAACGACTACAACCGGGCCCGGTACCTCCGCCTGGACCAGGTGAACGGCCGGGAGTCCCTGGCCTACACCCAGCGCACCCTGGAGGCCCTGGCGGCCGCCCCCGGCGATTGGACCGGGGAGGAACGGGACGCCGCCGCCCTGGTCCTCTGCTGGTCGGAATGCTCCAAGGGCGGGATGCCCCGGGAGCGGGAGGCCTGGAGTAACCAGGGCATCTCCCTGGTGGACCACGCCGCTGTCTCGGCGAAGCTCTATCTGCAAAGCCTCCCCGCCCCGCCCGGCCCGGAGGAAGCCGCCGTCTCGGTCCTCATCCGGATGCACGGGGCGGCAGGACAGTACCTCCAGGGGGAGATTTCCCCGGAAAGCGGCACCTTCCCCTTCGCCTCTCCCCGGGAACGGACTCTTTTGGAACGGCTCTGCCGGGACGCCGGGTACCCCTTCCCCCGCTTCTGCCGGATCCTGGCCCTGGTCTCCCGGTGCGTCCTGGCGGGGGTCTCCCCCCATCTGGCGGAGCAGCACGTTGGGACCATCTCGGCCATCGCCAAGGGGGAGCTTCTGCCGCCCCTCTCCCCGGAGGAACGGGCCCTGCGCCTCTGCGGCGGCAAGGGGCCGCTGATCCTCTCCCCTGGGGCAAAGGCCCTTCTCCAAAGCCGGGACCTTTGGTACGCCGACGGCGTTCTACGGGCTATGGGGCCCATCCGGGGCGGGGCCTTCCTGGACGCCCTGGCGGCCTCCCTCCCCCGGGAGACCCCCGCCGGGGACCGGTCCTTCCCCGCTCTGAGCGGCTGGCGCCCCGGGCGGATGCTTTCTCTCAAGAGCCTCCAGGACCGTCTCTACTTCTACTCCTGCGTTCCCCCCGCCATCGGGGAGCGGCGCACCGACTACTGTGTCCTGGCCATGGCGGAGCGGGCCGGGCAGACGGGGCGGCTTCTCCCCACCGACCACCTTGTTTTCTCCCTGGTCCCCTCCCGGGACGGGGAGGAGATCGCCCTGGAAACCGCCCTCACCCCCATCGGGGAGGCCATCGACCGGTTCTACCAGACCCTGGTGGAGGCGGACATCACCCACAACCAGGCTATCCTGGCGGTGTTCGACCGTCTGGGGTACCGCCCGGACATCTTCGCCCGGGTGGGGAACGAGGACCAGTACCTAGGCGATATGAACAGCGCCGCAGACGACAAGCGCCGCCTCCTGGCTTTCCTCCGGGACGGGGACCGGGTTTTGGACGTGGGACCGGGGGGCGGGGTCCTTTTGGACCTTATCGCGCGGCAATACCCCAACTGTCTCCTGGCAGGGGCGGACGTCTCCGCCGAGGTCTGCCTGCGCCTTTCCCAGCGGGTCAAGGCGGAGGGCCTGCCCTGGCAGGTGATCCACGCGGACTTTCTGGACCTCCGCCGGGAGGAAACAGGGCGGTTTGATGTCATCCTCTTCTGCTCCATCATCCACGAGATCTTTTCCTACGGGGAATACCAGGGACGGCGGTTTAACAAGGCGGTGATCCCCAAGATTTTGGAGACGGCGGCGGAACTGCTGGAGCCCGGAGGGCGCATCGTCATCCGGGACGGGGTGGCCTCGGAGGAAAACCCCATGGTCACAGTTGGGTTTTTGGATGAGGAGCTGGAGGACCTGGCCCGGGATTACCTCCGGCAGTTCCGGGGGTTCCCCCTGGAGGCCCAAACCCCGGAGGAAACCGGCCAAGCCCATCTCTACCGGATGCCGAAAAATTCGGCCATGGAGCTGCTGTACACCGTCACTTGGGGGCGGGAGGCCCTTCCCTTTGAGGTGGAGGAGTGGTATGGCTACTACACCCGGGCCGACTGGGAGGCGCTGGAAAAGCAGCTGCCGGGGCTGGCCCTGCGGTATTACAGCCAGTACCTCCAGCCGGGGTACCCGGAGCATCTGGCGGGACGGGTGGAGCTCACCGGGGAGGATGGGGAAGCCCTGCCCTTCCCGGACAGCAACATGATCGTTGTCTTTGAAAAAGCAAAGGGGGGATCTTTATGCTGACCCTGACCAGCCCGTCCTTTCCCCAGGACGGGGTCATTCCGGCCCGGCACAGCGGACGGGGGGAGGACCTTTCTCCGGCCTTTGCCATTGGGGGGATCCCAAAGGGGGCGGTTTCCCTGGCCCTTCTGCTGGAGGACACCAGCCACCCTTTCTTTCGGGACTTCCCCCACTGGCTGATCTGGAACCTGCCGCCGGCGGACGCCCTCCCGGAGGGCATCGCCCCCGGGAAGACGGTGGAGATCCAGGGGACCGCCGCAGTCCAGGGAGCCGCCTATGGCCGCCATCGCTACGCAGGACCGAAGCCGCCCCCGTGGCGGCGGCACCGGTACCGGTTTACTTTGCTCGCTTTGGACTGCCGGCTGAATCTTCCGCCGGGAACAGGGAAAAAGGGCCTCCTCCAGGCAGTGGAGGGGCATATCCTGGCCCAGGCGGAATTAAGCGGGTGGTACCCGAAGCCCTGGTAAAAAGCTCCCCGCCCCTTCCCGCGAAAAGCGGCAGCGGCAAAGGCCCGCTTTTTCAGCGGCGGGTCCAGTAACAGCCATGATGAGAGTGAAAGTTCCCCTGCGGGCCGTGGCCGCCGTCATCCCGGCCTTTGTTCTGTGCATCGCTTTCCTGCTGGGAAGCACCCACCTGCTGAAACTTTACAGCAACAACGTCTCCTACCCCGCCTATGCGGAAAGGGCCGCTCCTTGGGAGCGGCCCTTTTTTTATCCCTTGTCCCCGGAACGGCAGACCAAAGCTACCAGAAAGCCAAAA
Organism: uncultured Angelakisella sp.; assembly: GCA_910585535.1. Taxonomy (GTDB): domain Bacteria; phylum Bacillota; class Clostridia; order Oscillospirales; family Ruminococcaceae; genus Angelakisella. Next base: position 3,862 of record CAJUFK010000144.1, read on the forward strand.
ACCACCGCCGCCGCAATCCCTGCCGCTGCTGCGGTAAAGCCTCCGGAGAGGGCCCCCAGCAGGCCCTTCTCCACCAGGGCCTCCCGGGTGCCCTTGGCCAGAAGGGCCCCAAAGCCGGTGAGGGGCACCGTGGCCCCGGCCCCGGCAAAATCGATAATGGGCTGATAGATCCCCAGCCCTCCCAGGACCACCCCGGAGACCACATAGGCCACCAGGATCCGGGCAGGGGTCAGCTTGGTGTAGTCGATGAACACCTGGCCCAGGGCGCAGAAAGCCCCGCCTACCAGGAAAGCCTTGAGATAAGGAAGCATCATTTCCACCTGCGAAAACCTCGATTCCTTCTAGTTTTATCCCGAACTCCCATCCCCCGGGATTTCAGGCAGGGTCTGCCGCCAGCCATACCAGGTGGGCAATCCCTGGGATGCTCTCCCCCTGCTGCACCACCGTGGTGGACATAAGCGCCCCGGTGGCCACAAAGAGAACGTTTTTCAGCTCCCCCCGCTCCAGCGCCGGAAGGATATGGGCGCAAAGGACGCTGGCCGAGCATCCGCACCCGGATCCTCCCGCCTCCACCTGCTGCCGCTCCCGGTCGTAGATCATCAGGCCGCAGTCGTTGTGCCGCCCGGAAAGGGACCAGCCGTCCTTTTCCAGAACCTCCAGCAAAAGGTCGCTTCCCACCTTGCCCAGGTCCCCAGTGGCGATCAGGTCAAACTCCGCCGGCTTTCGCCCGGTGTCGCCAAAGAACCGCTCCAAGGTATCCGCCGCCGCCGGAGCCATAGCCGCCCCCATGTTGTTGGCGTCGGTGACCCCCATATCCCGGATCCGTCCAATGGTCACCCCGCAGACCTTAACCCCGCGGATCTCCTTCCCCAGGATCACCGCCCCGGAGCCGGTGACGGTCCACTGGGAGGTAGGGGTCCGCTGGCCGCCGTACTCCAGGGGAAAACGAAACTGCCGCTCCGCCGAGCAGAAGTGGGAGGAGGTAATGGCCGCTGCCTTCTCCCCGAAGCCGCCTTCCAGAAAGAGGGAGGCCATGACCAGGGATTCCGCCATGGTGGAGCAGGCCCCGTACAGCCCTACAAAGGGGGCCCCCACCTCACGCAGGCCGTAAATAGAGCTGGTGCATTGGTTGAGAAGGTCCCCGGCGAAGAGGCAGTGAAGCTGTTCCGGCTCCACCTTCCCCTTTTCCATGGCGATCCGGATGGCCTCCTTTTGGAGGCGGCACTCCGCCTTTTCCCAGGTCTCCTCCCCCAAGGTGCTGTCGGGGAAAAGCTGGTCGAAGCCCGCCGCCAGGGGGCCTTCACTTTCCTTCTTGGAGCCCACCGCCCCGTAGGAAATCACCCTGGGGGTGGTCTCTAAAACCAGGGTGCTGCCTTTTCTTACCGCCATCTTTCAGTATCCTCCCATCACAAACAGGATCAGCCCGTAAACCGCCGCCGCGGTAATGCCGTAGACGATTACCGGCCCGGCAATGATGAACATTTTTGCCCCCAGGCCCAGAACCAGGCCCTCGCTTTTGAACTCTATGGCCGGGCTGACCACTGCGTTGGCAAAGCCGGTAATGGGAACCAGCGTCCCTGCGCCGCCGAATTTTGCAATGTTGTCGTAGACCCTCAGCCCGGTGAGAAGGGCGGAAAGGCCCACCAAGGTCACCGAGGTCCAGGCCGCAGCCTCATCCTTTGCCATCCCCATGGAGAGGTACCATTGGGTGAGCCCCTGGCCCAGGGTGCAGATCAGCCCCCCGATGAGAAAGGCCAGGGGGATGTTCCGCCAGCTTTTGGTCCCCGGGCTGGCTTCCTTGGTCATACGGTCGTAATCCTTTGGGGTAAGGGACATAAACGGTCATCCTTTCCTGCAACGATTTCCCTGTTATCCTTCCCCCGTGGACAGAGGTTATACCTTCGGTATTTTTTGGACAAACGATTTCCACTTTCCACAGTTTCAACCGGGTTTTCAACATGGGGTGTGGAAAGCAGTGAAAAACTCCCCCGAACCCTTTTTTCTTTTCCGCATAGTCTGTAGTAAGCAGAGAGGGGGAGTTTGTATGGGCTGCTGCAAAAGACCCAAACGCCGGGGGCCGCCCCCGCTTTTATCGGTGGTCTGCGCCGCCTTTGGCGCGGGGATCTTTCTGGCTCTGTTCTGCTCTCTCAAGCTGGTCTTGATCCTGACGGCGGTGTTCCTGGTGGTGCTGGGCGCCCTGGCGTGGGATCCATGACAAATCTGGATAGGGATGGTGACTTGGTATGAAGGTGGTAGTGGTCAAAAGCCCACGGTTCCTGGCAGGGATCCTACGGTTCATTTTCAAGATCCGCAAAGAGGACCCCATGACCTAACCGTTCCCGGCAAACGGTCAAGGGCCCCCTCCTTCCCTGATGGGAAAGAGGGGGCCCTTGGTATTGCTTTCTGTTCCGCCTGGAAGCTTATTCTTCGACCTCTTCCACTGCGGCCGCAGCGTTTTCTGCCTCCTCGGCGGCCTCACGGTCCGCCAGCAAAGCCTTGATGGAAAGGCTGGCGCGCTTTTTCTCGTAATCCAGCTCGGTGATCTTGGCCTCGACCACATCACCTACCGCCAGCTTGTCGGCGACCTTCTCCACCCGCTCCTTGGCGATCTGGGAAATATGGATCAGACCGTCAATCCCGGGAATGATCTGTGCAAAGGCGCCAAAGGCGGTGATGGACATGATCTTGACGGTAACCACATCCCCAACCTGATGCTGGGTCTTGATGACCTCCCAGGGGTTATCCTCGGACTTCTTGTAGATGAGGGAGACCTTCTTGTCCTCGGTATTGATGTCCTTGACGGTGACGGTGACCACGTCGCCCACCTTGACCACCTCGGAGGGGTGCTTCACCCGCAACCAGGTAAGGTCGGTCATGCCCACGCGCCCGTCTACACCGCCCAGGTCCACAAAGACGCTGAAGTTGGTGATGGACTTTACCGTGCCGGTGTAGACCTTGCCAATCTCCACCTCTTCCCAGAACTTCTTGGCCAGTTCCTCCCTCTGGGCGCGGAGAACCGCGCTGATGGAGCCCAGGGCCCGGCGGCGCTGGCGGTTGGTCTCCAGGATCTTAAAGGAAACCTCCTTGCGGAGAAGAACGTTCAAGTCCCCGTCACGAGGCACACCGGACTGGGAAGCAGGCACAAAGACCTTGATGCCGTTGGACAGCACCAGGACGCCCCCCTTGATGACCTCTGTAACAATACCGGTGAGGACCTCTCCGGTCTCCCCGGCGCTCATCACCTTTTCAAAGCCGGCGGCCTGGTCCAGGCGCTTCTTGGAACACATGGCGGTGCCTTCTACGTCGTTGACCCGCACCACCAGCAGCTCGATCTCGTCCCCCACCTTGACCAGGTCCTCCGGCTTGGCGGAGGGGTCGTCGGTGAGTTCGCTCATGGGCACAAAGCCGGCGTGCTTGGTGCCGATGTCTACGAAGATCTCGTTAGGCTTGATGCCGGTAACGACACCAGTCACCTTCTCCCCATTATATGTACTTTTGAAGGACTGATCCAGCATCTCCTCAAAAGTCATGTCATTGCTGATGTTATCCATTCTGCTCATGG
>CAJUFK010000145.1 GCA_910585535.1 uncultured Angelakisella sp.
TCGTAGCTGAGGACGGTGTGGTGGGCGCCGCCGGCGGTGATCCAGCACTCCACCCCGGTGGTGAGGGAGGGCTCCGCCTGCCACATTACCCGGGCCACCGGCAGGTTGGGCATGGGCAGGATGGGCTTAACACAATGGATGTCCTGGCAAATCAGCCGCAGCCGTCCCCCCATGTCGATGAGGCTGACCACAATGGCGTCTCCCGCTTTGCCCTCAAAGACCAGACGGGCGGGATCCTTTTCGTTCATGCCGATGCCCAGGTGATGGGTCTCGATACGGGGACGCCCGGCGGCGCAGCAGGGGCAGACCTCCAGCATATGGGCCCCCAGGCTGTACTCCGCCCCGGGGACGAGGTTATAGGTGTAGTCCTCCATGAAAAGGGAAACGCCGTTGCCGTTTTCCCCCATGGCCTTCATGATGGCGGTCATGGCGGCCACCTTCCAGTCCCCCTCGCCGCCGTAGCCGTAGCCCTGGGCCATCAGGTGCTGGGAAGCAAGGCCGGGAAGCTGCTCCATGCCGTACAGATCCTGGAAGGTGTTGGAAAAGGCTTTGCAGCCTTCCCGGTCCATCATCCGCTTCATGGCGATCTCCTCCCGGGCCTGGTAGCGGATGGCGCCGGTGTCCTTGGTGGCGATGTCGTAGCTCTGGCGGTAGGTCTCCATCAGGGCGTCGATCTCCGCCTCGGTGACGGCGTTCATCTCCTTCACCAGGTCGCCAACGGCCCAGGTGTTCACCTGCCAGCCCAGCTTTGTCTGGACCTCCACCTTGTCCCCCTCGGTGACAGCCACCTCCCGCATATTGTCCCCGAAGCGCATGACCCGGAGATCCCTGGAGACAGCCGCGCCTACCGCCGCCTTCATCCAGTCCCCTAGGCGTTCCCGAACCGTTTTGTCCTGCCAGTGCCCGGCGATGACCTTCCGGGGCATCCGCAGCCGGGCGGCGATGAAGCCGTGCTCCCGGTCCCCGTGGGCAGCCTGGTTCAGGTTCATAAAGTCCATATCAATCTCTTCGTTGGGGATCTCCCGGTTGTACTGGGTGGCCAGGTGGCAGTAGGGCTTCTGGAGCCCGGCCAGGCCATTGATCCACATCTTGGAGGGGCTGAAGGTGTGGCACCAGGTGATGATCCCGGCGCAGCTGTCATCGTAGTTGGCCTCCTTCACCACCTGGGCGATTTCCTGGTTGCTTTTGGCGGTGACCTTGTACACCAAGGGATAGGGCAGTTCCCCCGAAAGCTCCTTGGCCATCTCCTCTGCCCGGGCGGCCACCGTCTCCAGCACCTCCGGGCCGTAGAGCAGCTGGCTTCCTACCACAAACCAAAACGAATACTCTCTCATACGATATTCCTCCTCTACAGGTTTTCTACAGCGGCGCGTTCCACCGCCAGCAGGGCCTGATACCGCCGGATATAGGCGTCAAAGCCCTGGACCACAGCGGGATCTGGCTGAATGGTGCTGCCCGAGACCCCGGCAAACACCCGCTTTTCCAGAAAGTCCTCCAGGCTCTCTCCATCCCTTTTCAGAAGGAGAAAGGCGGCCAGCAGGGCCATACCGTAGGGCCCGCCCTCCCCGGCGGTTTTCATACAGGTCACGGGGGCACCGCAGGCGGCGGCCATATAGCTTTGTCCCACCACCGGGGTCTTAAAGAGTCCGCCGTGACCGGTAAGCCGATGGATACGGACCCCCTCCTCCGACAGGATGTCCATGCCGATCTTCAGGGTGGCCATGGTGGCGTAGAGCTGGGCCCGGAAGAAATTGGCAAGGGTGAAGCGGCTTTCCGGGGTCCGGGCCACCAGGGGCCGCCCGGCGTCCATATGGGTGACTCCTTCCCCGGCCAGGTAGTTGCAGACCAGCACCCCGCCGCAGTCTGGCTCCCCCTCCATGCTCTTTTCATACAGCTTGGTGTACAGCTCCCCGGCGTCCGGCTTTGCCCCGAAAAGGGCTGCGGCCTCCCCCAGGACGCTGACCCAGGCGTTGGTATCGCCTGTGCAGTTGTTGCAGTGGACCATGGCCACCGGCGCGCCGGTGGGGGTGGTCACCAAATCGATCTCCTCGTGGACCTTTTCCAGGGGATGCTCCAGCACCACCATGGAAAAGATAGAGGTTCCTGCCGAGATGTTCCCGGTACGGGGCGCCACCGCGTTAGTGGCGGTCATGCCGGTACCCGCATCCCCCTCCGGGGGGGCAAAGGGGATCCCGGCGGGAAGAAGACCCTCCAGAAGGGCGGAACCCTCCGGGGTGAGGACTCCGGCAGGCGCCCCGGCAGGCAGCACCTGGGGCAGCAGCTCCCGGAGGTTCCAGGGGAGCTTCCTTTGGGCGATGAGAAGGCCGAACTTTTTCATCATGGCAGCATCGTAGTCCAAAGCTGTGCTGTCGATGGGGAAGATGCCGCTGGCCTCTCCAACTCCCACGGCGTTGACGCCGGTAAGGGCATGGTGGACATATCCCGCCAGCGTGGTGAGATGGGCGATGTGGCCGATATGCTCCTCTCCGTTCAGGATGGCCTGATACAGATGGGCGATGGACCACCGCTGGGGGATATTGAAGCCGAACAGCTGTGTCAGCTCCGCTGCCGCGGGGCCGGTGATGGTGTTCTGCCAGGTACGGAAGGGAACCAGCAGGTTCCAGTCCGCATCGAAGGCCAGGTAGCCGTGCATCATGGCGGAGATACCGGCCGCGGCCACTGTCTCCCGCCCCTGCACATGGGAAAGGGCGTCCCGAAGCCCTGCCCAGACCTCCTCCAAGGGATAGGTCCAGATGCCGTCTTCATACCGGGCGGCCCAGGTGTAGTCCCCGGTGGAAGCCGGGGCGAAGTCCTCCCCCACCGCCACCGCCTTGATCCGCGTGGAGCCGAACTCGATGCCGAGATAGGTTTTCATCCTTGCTGCCCTCCCTTACTGTTTGGTTTTGTTCTTGCGGAGCAACACCACGCTCTGGATCACCAGGAAGAGGCAGAGCATGGCGGCTACGGTGATGTTGGACCACCAGGCCTCGTCAAAGCCCAGGGAGGAAACGATCCGCTTGATGGTGTTGAGGCTCAGCACCCCAAAGAAGGAGCCCACCACATTGCCCACGCCGCCGGTGAGCAGCGTGCCGCCGATGATGGAGGAAGCGATGGCGTTCATCTCGTCCCCGGCGGCGTTGGCCACATCGCCGCTGCCCACATGGAGGAAGTAAAGGATGCCCCCAAGCCCGGCCATCAGGCTGCACAGCACATGGGCCAGGAACTTGGTCCGGCGCACATTGATGCCCAGCATATTGGCGCTTTGGTTGTTGCCCCCTACAGCGTAGAAGCTGCGGCCCAGCTTGGTCCAGCGGAGGAGGCAGAACAGAAGGAGGACAACCGCCAGGGCAATAACCACCCCTACCTCTATATAAGCGGGGACATACTGGCCCAGCTTGTTGTTTGAGCCAAGGCCGGGGACAATAATCCGAAGCTCCTTAATGGCCAAAAAGCTCTCGTTGGTCACACGCACCGGCTCTTTGCTGACAATGGTGGTCATGCCCTTGGCAAAGAACATCCCGGCCAGGGAGATGATAAAGGGCTGGATGCCCAGGTGGGCCACCAGAAAGCCCTGGACCACCCCGTACAAAAGACCGATGCCCAGGCCGATCAGGATGACGGTGAAGATGTTTCCCCCCTGCCGTTCCAGGTTCACCGCGCAGGTCATGCAGACCAGGCAGGTGACGGCCCCCACGCTGATGTCAATGCCGCCGGTAATCATCACCAGGCTCATGCCGCAGGCCAGGACGATGAGGGAAGCGTTGTTGTTGAGGATGTTGAGAAAGTTCTGGGGCTTGGTGAAGCTGCCGCCTAAAAAAAGGATGGCGGACAGGTACAGGAGGAAGAACACCACCACGGTAATAGCCAGAAGCAGATTGGTGTCGCTGAGGGAGGTCCGTCCCTTGAGCCTTCCCTGGTTGTCAACTGCGATTCCTTTTGGCATTTCAGGTCGCCTCCTTTGCAGCTTTGGCGGGCGCTTTTTTCAGGCTTGCCAGTTTTTCCCGGACCACAGGGGAGCTGAACACCACCAGCAGGATGACCACCACCGCTTTGTAGGCGGGGAGGGCAGTGGAGGGAACCTCGTACTTGTAGAGGGTGGTGGTGAGGAACTGAATGATGTAGGCGCCCAGGATGGAGCCGTAGATGTTGAACTTGCCGCCGGAAAGGGCATTGCCCCCCAGCGCCACAGCCAGGATGGCGTCCATCTCAATGTTTTCCGCGATGCGGGAGTAGTTGATGGAACCGCTGCGGCTGACCCGGATAAAGCCGGCTACCGCTACGCAGACCCCCAGGATAACATAGGTGAGCAGCTTTACCTTTTGGGGGTCGATGCCGTTGAGGCGGGAGGAGTGGGGATTGATGCCCACCGATTGGGTATAGAGCCCCAGGTTGGTGAATTTCAGGATCAGCCAGAAGAGGGCAATCATAACGGCGGTGATAAAGATGGGGGTGGGCACCGGGATTCCGGGGAGGAAGGTCCCCGCATATTTGAAGGCCAGATCGTTGATAATGGGCAGCTGGTTGTTATTGATCCAGGCCGCGATGGAACGCCCTGCGGTGAACATGATCAGGGTGGCCACCATAGGCTGGATGTTGAGGTAGGCCACCAGCGCACCGTTAAAGGCGCCGAAACACATGGTTACCCCAATGCCGATAAGCACTGCCAGGAGGAGGGGCATCTGCATGGTGTCCGCCGAAGCCTGGCCGCCGCAGACCATCCGAAGGATCACGCTGCCGGCGATGGCCATGGTGGCCCCCACGCTGATGTCCTGTCCGCCGGAGGAGGCTGTGACCAGGGTCATGCCGATGGCCAGCAGCACCAGCTCCGAGGCGTTGTCCAGCACCGAGATGATGTGTCCGCTGAGGACCGGGTTGCCCAGGCTGTTTTCCCGGATGGAGACTGCAAAGAAGGAGGGATCGGCTATAAGGTTGAACAGTACCAGCAGAGCCAGGGCGGCAAAGGGGATAAAGAGCTGCTGCCGGGTCAGGCGCTTAAAAAGGCTTTCTTCCGGGCGCGTGGGCTTGTTCACGGGGGTTGTCATTTCTCGTCACCTCCTGCAATAGTCGCCATCACCTTGGTCTGGTTCAAATCCTCTCCGTCCAATTCTCCCACCGCTTTCCGGTCCCGCATCACGATAAGCCGGGTGCAGGTGCGGAGCATTTCATCAATCTCCGAGGAGATGAAGGTGACGCTTTTTCCTTCTCCCGCCAGCTTCAGAATCAGCTTTTGAATCTCGATCTTGGTACCGATGTCAATGCCCCGGGTGGGTTCGTCCAGGATCAGGTATTTGGGATTGGTGAGGAGCCAGCGGGCCAAAATCACCTTCTGCTGATTGCCGCCGGAAAGGGACTTTACCGGCGTATCCGCCGAGGCGGTTTTGATCTCCAGGAGCTTTATGTACTCATCGGCAAATTTTTCCGCCTGTGCCCGGGAAAAGGGCTTAAAGAACCCTTTCATCACCTGGAGGGCCAAGATGATATTTTCCCGCACCGAAAGATCCCCAACGATGCCGTCCTGCTTGCGGTCCTCCGGCAGGTAGCCGATGCCCTGCTTCATGGCATCCAGAGGTTTTTTGATCCGAACCTCTTTTCCCTCTACCCTGACGGTGCCTCCGGCGGTGTGGTCCGCCCCGAAGATGGCCCGGACACATTCGCTGCGGCCGGAGCCCAGCAGACCGGTGAAGCCGTTGACCTCTCCCTTGTGGATGGCAAAGTCAAAGGGCTTAATGCCGGCGGTGCTTGCCAGCTGATGGACCTCCAGCACCGGGGTGCCGGTATCCACCCGCTGGGATTCGTCTCCCTTTTGGATCGCCGCCATGTCGTCCAGCTCTTTGCCCAGCATCTTGGAGACAAGCTGGACCCGGGGCAGATCCTCAATGACATATTCCCCCACCAGCTGGCCGCCCCGCAAAACGGTGATGCGGTCGCAGACCTCATAGACCTGTTCCAGGAAATGGGTGACAAAGATGATCCCCACCCCCTTGGCCCGCAGGTCCCGCATCAGACCGAAGAGCTTCTGAACCTCCTGCTCATCCAGGGAGGAGGTGGGCTCATCCAGGATGAGGACCTTGCACTCCATATCCACCGCCCGAGCGATAGCCACCATCTGCTGAACAGCAATAGAGCAGGCCCCCAGCTGTTGGGTGGGGCTGGCCGGGATTCCAAGGTCGGAAAGAAGTTTTTCCGCCCCGTGGTTCATGGCCTTCCAGTTGGTCATCATCCCCTTGGTGCGGCCGATATACATATTCTCTGCTACCGTCAGATTGGGGCAGAGGGTGATCTCCTGGTAAACGGTGCTGATACCCACATTCTGGGCGTCCTGGGGGGAGCGGATCAGGGCAGGCCCTTCCACCCCTTTGATGTGGACTTCTCCGCCGTCTTTGGGGTAAACGCCGGTAAGGACCTTAATCAGGGTGGATTTTCCCGCGCCGTTCTCCCCCATCAGGGCGTGGATCTCTCCTTCCCGCAGGGTGAAGTCCACATTCTGGAGGGCACGCACACCGGGAAAGTATTTACAGATTCCGCGCATTTCCAAAACCGCGCCTTGCTGCATTCAAAATACGCCTCCTGTCTTTTGTAATGGGACAGGCGGCACGGCCCTGTTTGCCGTGCCGCCTGTCTGCTGGGGTCTATCGATTTGTCTGAGAGAAAGACGGGATAGATGTCATGGCGGAAGGATCAGGTGCCGTATTTGTCCACATCGGCCTGGGTAAGGGTGTCGCAGTCAAAGCCCTGCTCGGGGGTGTAGATGATCTTCTGGGCAGGGGTCTTGCCGGCTACCAGGTCCTTGATAATCTGGTCCACGGTGTCGGCCTGGAGGGGATTGCAGAGGCCCATGTAGTTCCAGCGGCCGGCCAGAACCTCCTCAAAGGCCCACTTGTCGCTGTCAAAGCCCATGACGATGACATCCTGGCCCTTGCCGTGCTTGATGCCCTTGGCGTCCAGAGCGGCGACAGCGCCCCGGGCCATACCGTTATTCTCGGCGTAGATAACATTGAACTTCTTGTCGATGACCGACTCCACAATGGTCTTGGCAGTGGCCTCATCCCAGTCGGCGGTCTGCTGGATCACATAGTTCCAGTTGGCCTCGGCGGCAACCTTCTCGTCCAGGGCGCCGGTACGGCCCAGCTGAGCATCGGAACCCATGTGGCCCTGAATGTGGATGATGTTGTACTCGCTGAGTCCCTGAGCGGCCAGCCAGTCAACGGCGGTCTTGCCCTCGGCAGGCATATCGGAGACAACGGCGGCAACATACATACTCTCATCGGCTTCCAGCATACGGTCGAAGAGGATGACCTGGGT
>CAJUFK010000146.1 GCA_910585535.1 uncultured Angelakisella sp.
TGGCCCAGCTGAAACAGCAGGGGCTCATCGATCCTGACATTTTCATCTCCCAGCAAAGCCGCCTGTCGGAGCAGATCCGGGCCGCCAAGCAGGAAAAGGCAAGGCTCCTGGATCGGTCGGAGGATACTGCCCTTCGGGATACCCAAGACCTTCTGGACATCCTGGAATCCGGCCCGGACTTCCTGGACGCCTTCGACCGGGATTTGTTCGGAGAATTGGTGGAGCGGGTCATCGTGGAAAGCAGTGAAAGGGTCCGATTCCGGCTGAAAAACGGTCTGGAGCTGGCAGAGAGCATTGAAAGGACGGTGAGATAAGTGGGCAACCGAAAGCTCCCCTTCGGCTACCGGATGAAACAGGGTCAAGCAGTTATCCACCCCCAGGAAGCAGAGGTCGTGACCGCCATCTTCCGGCAGTACGCCACAGGGGCCAGCTACCTGGATATTGTGGCCCTTCTCAAAGATCAGCCGGTGCCCTATGATACCGGGCGGCTGTGGAGTAAGAGCATGGTGGCCCGTATCCTGGCGGACCGGCGGTACACAGGGATAGAAGGGTTTCCTGCCATCCTGGACGAAGAAACCTACCAGCAGGCTGCCCGGAAACGCACCGCCAAACAGAAACCCATCCAGCAGACAGAAGCTCAGAAGGTTCTCCGTCGGCTAAGTGGCCAGAAGGTACGTAAAACAGCGGAGGCCCAGGTGCTGGTCCTGCTGAACACCTTGATCCAAAGCCCGGACCTTATCCAGCAGCCATTGGAATCAGCCGGTCCCCAAGGGGTGGCTGCAGGGTTAGAAAGGGAGCTGGAGACCCTGCTGGAAAACCAGCCCATAGACGAGGATGCGGCCCGGGATCTCGTCCGGCAGATCGCCGCCACGCAATATGCCGCCATCCCCAATGAAGAATATGAGACCCTGCGGCTCCGGCGCGTTTTCTCCCAGGCAGGACCCATGGAGGAACTGGACGCCGCCCTGCTGAAAAGCACCGTATCCCATATCCAGTTGACCTATGGCGGGATCACCAGCATCCAGCTAAAAAACGGACAGATCATAGAAAGGAGACCAGCCCCATGACCGAAACCAATGTCATCGTCATCCCTGCAAAAGCTCAAATGGCCCAGCAGGTCAAGCGGCAGCTTCGGGTGGCCGCCTACTGCCGGGTATCCACCGATGATGAGGAGCAGCTCACCAGCTACGAAGCCCAACAGACCTTCTACACCGATAAGATCATGGAGAACCCCGATTGGACCATGGCGGGCATCTTTGCCGACGAGGGCATCACCGGGACCTCCGCCCGGAAGCGTCCGGAGTTCCTGCGGATGATCCGCCAGTGCAGGCAAAAGAAGATCGACCTTATCCTTACCAAATCCATCTCCCGGTTCGCCCGGAATACCGTGGACTGCTTGGGATACATCCGGGCCCTTCGGGAACTGGGCATCGCGGTCATCTTCGAGAAGGAGAACATCAACACCCTGGAGACGGACAGTGAAATGCTCATCACCCTGCTGGGGGCCTTCGCTCAGGCGGAAAGCGAATCCATCTCCGCCAATGTCCGCTGGGGTATCCGCCAGGCCATGCGGGAGGGCAAAGCAAACATCAACTACAAATACCTGTACGCCTACGAAAAGGGAGAGGATGGCAGGCCCCGTATCATCCCGGACCAGGCGGAGGTGGTAAAGAGTATCTATGACCGCTTCCTGGCCGGGGCAAGCCTGCGGCAGCTGAAGGAGTGGCTGGAGTCGGAGGGTATCCCCAATGTGGCGGGGAAAAATGAGTGGACCATTTCCGCCATCCGCAGTATCCTCACCAGCGAAAAATACTGCGGTGATGTGCTGCTGCAAAAGACCTTCATCAGCGACTGCATCAGCAAAAAGGCGGTAAAGAATACAGGCCAGCTGCCCAAGTATCTCATCCAGGACCACCATCCCGCCATTGTGGAGCGAAAAGTCTACGACGCAGTCCAGGCGGAGTTGGCGAGGCGCAAAGCGGCAAAAAGCCCCACCAAGGTGGCCTCCACCGGCCTTACCTCCTATGCCAGCAAGTACGCCCTCTCGGAGCGGCTGGTCTGCGGGGAGTGTGGGACTCTCTACCGCCGATGCACTTGGCGAAAGAACGGAAAGACCCGTGTGGTCTGGCGGTGTGTGAGTCGCCTGGACTACGGCAAACGGTACTGCCACAACTCCCCCACCCTGGACGAGGAACCCCTCCAGAGGGCCATCCTGGCGGCGGTAAACGAGGCCATGAGCCAGAAGGATACGCTAACACGGAAGATCGCCAGAGCCATGGACATGGAGCTATCCCCTGTCTCCGGTGAGGATATGAGCCTTGCCGACATTGAGAAAAGGCTGAAGGAAATCGACCAGGAGGTGGAACAACTGCTCCCGAAAGCTGTCAGCGAAGGAGAGGAAGCCTGCCGGGAGCGGCTGAAGGACCTTCTGGGGGAAACCACCGCCCTCAAAGGGAAAAGGGCTTTCCTCCAAGAGCAGAGGGAAAAAGACTCTGCTGCTGCCAGGCGAATAGATGCGGTAGCCGCTGCCATGGAGCAGCTTCCGGCAGAACTCACCCAGTGGGAGGAGAGCGCCATCCGCCAGCTGGTGGATACGGTAAAGGTACTTTCCAAGGATCGGATCCTCGTCTGCCTGCGGTGCGGGGCACAAATCGAGCAGGAGATCGAGGCATAAGCGATAGGTCAAAGCAAAGGACAGCAGCCGAAACTGCTGCCCTTTTCTTTGCCTTATCCCCCCAAATAGGGCAGTAAGCCCGGAAAGGAGAAGCTATATGAATATTCGGAAGAACATTGATTACAGCGAACTTTACGCCGGAATCGATAAGGCTCTCGCTGCCAACCTTTCCCAGATGGAACTGTATCTGGAACTGGGCAGGCTGGTAAGCGGCAGGCCTGAGAGAGGGGCCGCTGTAATGGCGGCGGAGCATATCGCCGCCAACTATCCCAACCGGACCGGCTTCTCCCCTCGCAACCTGCGCCGGATGCGGGACTTTTACCGGATGTACGAGAGCCGCCCGGAGGTCCTCGCCCAAGCCATGAAGATCGGCTGGACACAGAACATTGTTATCCTGGAGGCTGACCTGGATATGGAGGCCCGGTGCTGGTATCTCCAGGCGGTTCGGCGGTTTGGGTGGTCTAAGGCGGAGCTGGCAAAACAAATCATCGCCAGAACGCATCTGGAAGAAGGTCAGGATCTGTGCTATACTGATAGCGACGATTTCACACAGGAGATGGCGGAGAATGACAAGGATACTGTTTGTCAGCAGTCAGAGCAGCTGCCGGAACCGGATCGCTGGAGCGGTGATAACAAAGCTGGCGAGGGATCTGGGGATGGAGGAACGGCTGCAGATCAACTTAGCGGCTGTAGGCGAAATGTCAGGGGTGTTGTTGGACATATCCCTCCAAAAGCTGTTGGAAGAGCGGGGCATCGAGCGCCCCTTGGAAACGCTGCCGTTGCTCCAAAACCGGGACTACGACCAGTACGATCTGCTTATCGGGATGGACCGGCGGGATCTGCGGGAGATGTACCATACCTGCGGCGGGGATTTTTCGGACAAGATGTCCCTGCTCTTGGACCGCACCAGCCATCCGGGCGATGTGTTGGAGCTGCAGGAGGTAACGGACCTGCCGCCGGTTTTGGAGCAGATCCGGGAGGGATGCCTGGGATTGTTGGAGCAGTTGCAAAAATTGTAATCCCTTGCTATAATAGGCCATGGACAAAATTGGCAGATGATACGTACTGGTGCTGAAGCCAGAGCTGTTCTCAAGAAAAAATAGAAAACCCCAACAGCTTTTATGAGGATCCAGAAATTTTTGCTGAGTTCCTTCATAAATGAACATATGTTATTTGTGCATGATTGATGTAAAGCAGCAAGACAAGCCGGTTTATGGGTGTGAGGGTGGTGGCATCTAAAGTGTTGAGATGTGACACGGCGCAGCCGCCGAGGCACACCCTACCCGCCCCCCTCAAAAGAGGGGGGCTTTCCCTTTGTGTAAAATCCCAGTGACTGCCTGGAGTCTTAAGCATCCAAAGTGTTTTACCCTGACACGGCGCAGCCGCCGAGGCACACCCTACCCGCCCCCCTCAAAAGAGGGGGGCTTACCTTTGTGTAGAATCCCAGTGACTGCCTGGAGGCCCAGGCATCCAAAGCGTTTTGCATTGACATTTTGGGGACATTGGAGCATTCAGATCCGTTCTTTAGAGGAGAAGGATTTGAGGCTCCTTTTCCTTTTATTCCGGCGATGTGGAAGGCTCCAGGGCCAAGCAGCCCGCAATCGTAGCGGCGGAAGCCTGCTTGCTGCTCATATCCAGGTGAGCGTAGATATTCGCTGTGGTTGCAAAATTGCTATGCCCTAACCAAAGCTGGATCTCCTTGAGACTGATACCGTTGGCCAACAGCAGACTTGCACAGCTGTGCCTGAGATCATGGAACCGGATATAGGGCAGGTCCAGCCTTTTGATTTTCTCGCTGAATCCGCGGCTTACTCTATCCGGAAAGAGAAGATTTCCCATATCATCCACACAGATGTATTCCAGAAAGTCCGTGTTGTACTGCTTTTTGCAAGCCTTCTGATTTCGCTTCTGTTTGTCTCGCGCCTGCAGTAGCATCCGTTTGACCTGGGGGATCAGTGGAAGGGAGCGGAAACTGGATTTATTTTTTGTCCGATTCTTCAGGATCAGCTGTGTCTTTCCATCGATTTTTGCTCTGGAAACGGTGTGGCTGACTGTAATGGTGTTGTTTTTGAAATCAATCGCGCTCCACTTCAGCCCCAGCACTTCACTGCGGCGAAAGCCGTAGAAAGCGGCAAGCGTGACAGGAAGTTCAATCGAGCTACCTTTGAAAGCCTCCAGCATGATAGCCAACTGCTGTGCATCGTAATAGTTGGACACAAAGTTGTCGATTTTTGGGCGAGTGACATCTGCCGCCGGATTGTAAGGGATCAGCTTGTACTTTTTTACTGCATCGGCCAGGCTTTTTCGGATGTTTGCGTGGTAGTGCAGGATGGTGTTCCCGCTATCCCCCTTCTGCTTTAAGCTGCTGTAAAAATTCTGAATGTCCATCGTTGTCAGCTTATCCAGGGGGATCAGCCGCTCCTCAAAGTAAGGCGCTATTGCGTGTACGATTACCCCATAATAGGCAGCGTAGGTCGTTTCCTCCCAGGTCGTGCGGTTTGCTTGAAGCCAGTATAAAATATACTGGGAAAACAGCATACTGCTCCGCAAATCCCCAGCAGCAACGACCGGCAGGTAATCCTGGTCACTTTTACCTGCTTTCGGACGTGGCGGAAGGATTCCCTTCGTTGCCTCCCTTCTGGCCTTCTGCAGCATTTTGTTGGCCTGCGTCTTGTTCCCCTTCACTTTAAGACCGGTGGGAAACCAAACCGGCTTTTTCTTTCCTGTTACCGGATCGGGTAGAGACAAAACCATATAGTAAAGGTCGTGCTGTGTACATAAGTGGCCTGCGACTAACTTGTTAGCCATAAAATAACTCCTTTCTTTCCAGGCCGCTATGAAATTGACACTTCTATTTTATCGAAACGGCCCCCTGCTTTCAAGTGGAACACCCCCTTCTTTTTCCGGCATACCGCATTTTTGAAGGTATGCGATGATATGACACTTAGGAATCCTACCTCATCGGAGCCATCCCCGTCCGGCCTGGCGTGACCATTAGGCGGGTTGTCACCGGTCTCCTGTCCGCTCGCTGAAAAGGTCCTGGCAGACAGAAAAACCAGGTAGGCCCCAAAGCAGATGGTATTTAGCTGTCAAGGTGCAGGAGGGGAAAATTACCCTCTCGCTAAGTAATCAACCAGGTGGGCTCTGAAAACTGACAGAAAAAAGGGGCAGCCGAAAAAATTTTTCTCGACCGCCCCCACACTCAGATGTGAAAATGCCGGATACAGGCCAGCAGGGTATCGTAAAGGTTCTGCATCAAGTCCTCGTCAAAGGTTCCCTCAATGCTGCTTTCCTTGACGATCAGCCCCGGTAGAGCTCCAGGATCACCCGGAGCGCATCTTTATCCCCCAGCTGAGCCTTCATCAAAAGCCGCTTAAAGCCTTTCATCCTCTCCTTCCTCTTCCATATACCTTCTCAGTTTTTTGATGGTCCTGGCGTAGCATTGTTCCACCGTGTTCGTCCTAAGCCCCAAAATAGCTGCAATTTCAGCGTGCTTCATCTTGTGGACCAGGTGCAGGTTTAGGATCTTCCGTTCCCGGTCGCTCAGCTTCAAGACGGCGATCAGCAGCTGGTCGCTGCAAATCACTTCTTCCAAGGCCCCATCCCGAAGGATCCGTTCTACCTCGTCCTCATAAACAGCCAGGTTCTTATCCGAAGGGCCCCCCAGCATCTCCTCCTGCCGGTCCAGCAATTCGTCCAATGATGTCACCATCCTTTGATGCTCGTAGTATTTCATCAGGTACTTACCCTTTCTGCGCCGGAGCGCAGTGAGAAAATACGCAGTAAACTGGTTGTGGAGCGGCTTCTTCTGCCAGGATATTTCTGTTGTCCTCCATATACCGGACTCCTTTGCACAGTTTTTTGCGGGAATGTGCAAAGAGGGGCGGGGCCCGGCTCCTGTACCCAGCTATGTTCTGTCACCTTCTTTGGACCAAGCTGGGCACAGGATAGGATTTTTTGACGAAATCTACTGTCAAAATTTGGATATGGAGAAGCGAAAAAAAAGAAACCTGTCCTCTGGTGACAGGTTTCGACAGAGAATATAGGATTTAACGACTATTTCTGGAACGCAGCGAGCCTAATCCGTTCGCCAGCAGATCACGCTCGGCTTCCAAAATTTCTACAGTCGCCGCAGGCTCCTTAACCACCGGTTGTGCCAGCATCATGGGTTCCGGAGAGGGTCTGACAGTTACCTTTTCCAGCCCATCCAGGACTCTTTTGGCCGTTTGCTCAATGATCCGGTCGGCAAGGCTTTGGAGGGACTGGTACTCACCGGTGGAGTCCACTGGCAGCTTATTGCAGTCGATGTAATGGAGAATGGCAGTGACGATGTACTGGCTTTTGCTCTTGCCTTGCTGGTTCAAAATTTCAACGGCCCGGCGGTGGCGTGGGTCGGTCTGGTTAAAGAGCAGGGTAAACCGGTAGGGATTGCCTTTCACATCCGGCATGAGGCATCACCTCACAGCCCCAGCTGGTAAAGACGCTGGTACCCGATGGCGTTGGATTTGATCTCCTCCACAAAGGTGCAGCGCCCCAGCTTGTCCGAGCTTTCGATCAG
>CAJUFK010000147.1 GCA_910585535.1 uncultured Angelakisella sp.
TCCTGCTGAAATTTTCTTCCGTTTTTCTTTGCACTTGACTTGACAATTCCCAGCGACAGAAAGGAACCCCCGCCGGGTAGGCGGAACGCCGTTTAGCCATCAATAACAGCCAAACCCCAGGATGGAATCCCAGAGATGGGACGCTCAAAGAAAAAACCCGCCAGGCCCAGCTCACACTCACAGGCAGCCAACCTCAAACCATAGCGAAAAATACAAGGCGCCAGAAAACAGGACCCACAAATGGCCTTGCTTCTGGCACCTGCTATGGCAAATTACAAGGACCGTTCAAACTCCATTTCGTGGCGAAGCGGTTTCCCGTTTTTTCCAATCAATGGGATCTCTGGCTTTCATTCCTTGATACTTCCATGGCGTTATGGAAAAAACGGACCATATCAAATCCCCTCTTTGGATAACCCCGAATGGCGTTACTGTTGTCATTGGTCGTTTTTACTTCTATCTTTTTCCCACAGCCGGACTTATTTCGCCGGTACCAGGGCTTCCTGGCCGCCCATGTAGGGCCGCAGGGCCTCGGGGATGCGGACGCTGCCATCGGCCTGGAGGTTGTTTTCCAGGAAAGCAATGAGCATCCGAGGCGGGGCGACGACGGTGTTGTTGAGGGTGTGGGCAAAGTAAAGATCCTTGCTTCCCTCTTTCCGGACCCGGATCCCCAGGCGGCGGGCTTGGGCGTCCCCCAGGTTGGAACAGGACCCAACCTCGAAGTATTTCTTCTGCCGGGGGCTCCAGGCCTCAACATCGCAGGACTTTACCTTCAGGTCGGCCAGGTCTCCGGAACAGCACTCCAGGGTGCGGACGGGGATGTCCAGGGTGCGGAAAAAGTCCACCGTGTTCTGCCACAGTTTTTCGTACCAGGCCATGCTGTCCTCCGGTTTGCAGACAACAATCATCTCCTGCTTTTCAAACTGGTGGATCCGATAGACACCCCGTTCCTCGATGCCGTGGGCTCCTACCTCTTTGCGGAAACAGGGGGAGTAGCTGGTGAGGGTCTGGGGCAGTGCGGCCTCGTCATTGATGGTATCGATGAACTTGCCGATCATAGAGTGTTCCGAGGTGCCGATGAGGTAAAGATCCTCTCCCTCGATCTTATACATCATATTTTCCATTTCCGCAAAGCTCATCACACCCTTTACCACATCGCTACGGATCATAAAGGGAGGGATGTAATAGGTGAAGCCCCGGCCGATCATAAAATCCCGGGCGTAGGAGAGGATGGAGGAGTGGAGGCGGGCGATGTCTCCCTTGAGGTAGTAGAAGCCGTTGCCGGAGGTGCGCCGGGCGGAATCCAGGTCGATGCCGTCCAGGGTCTCCATGATGTCCACGTGGTAAGGCACGGGGAAGTCGGGGACCAGCGGCTCACCGTAGCGCTGGATCTCCACGTTTTCGCTGTCATCCTTGCCGATGGGCACGGAGGGGTCGATGATGTTGGGAATAACCATCATCCGGGACTTGACCTCCTCGGCGTAGACCTTTTCCTCCTCCTCCAGCTTGGCCATTTCGTCGGCCATGGCTTTTACCTGGGCCTTGGCGGCTTCGGCTTCTTCCTTTTTGCCCTGGGCCATCAGGCCGCCGATCTGCTTGGAGATGACATTGCGCTGGTTGCGGAGTTCATCGCAGCGGGTTTTTGCGGCGCGGAATTTGCGGTCGAATTCCAGGACCTCATCCACCAGGGGAAGCTTGTGGTCCTGGAACTTTTTCCGGATGTTTTCCTTAACCAGTTCGGGGTTGTTGCGGACAAATTTCATGTCAAGCATGATCGATCTCTCCTTTGTTATGATGATGGTGTTCCTCCGCCGCTGTTTTTGCGGGGGAGGAAATTTTACTTGATTCTTCTTTCCAGTTCGCTGATTTGAAAGGTGCCGGAAAAGAGATAGGGTTCTGTTCCGTCGTCATAGGCGGCGGTTCCCTGGATGGTAAGCTCCGAATAATTTTCGATGTTGACCCCCAGGGTCAGGGTTTGGGAGAAGCCCATCTCCGACTCTGTAACAAACACCTCTTCCCCTTCCTGATTCTGTATATTCCAGTCTTCCACACTGACGCCGTCCAAAAGGACATCCTGGTAGGAGATCTCCACCGATTTTACCGACTGCAAATGGTGGCCGATGAGCAGGTTCAGCTTTGTTTCCGTCGGTTGGATGGAGGTGATCCACAGGGGGATGATGACAAAATCCTTGAGTTTCTTCGTTTCAGGACTTGATTCCGGGGCGGCTGCCTCTGTTCCGTTAGAAGGTCCGGCGCCGATGCTTCCCTGGACGGAATTTGGCGCTTTCCCGCATCCGGCTGCCCCAAGGACCGTCAGCAGCAGCGCCAGTGCAACAAGTTTCTTTGCTCTTTTCATCCTTTTGTCCTTCCGTTAGTTTTCTTTCGTTTTTCCGGGCAGTTCGGGAGACGAGGCTGCCCTCTACTTTTCCTCTAGCTTGTTCCCGCAGCTTGGGCAGTAGGCGGGAAGTCCGCCCCGGGTCTCCAGGGATTCCCCGCAGTTGGGACAGCGGCAGAACAGGACGGCTTGGACCACTCCGGCTATGGCTATGGCGCCCCCCAGGGTCATGATCCATAGTTTATCTAGGATGGCCCCCAGCAGGGCAATGACAAGCCCAGCGGCTAGTGCGGTGTTCAGCAGTCGGTAGCTTTGGCGGTAGTTCATTTTGGTCTGTTCCTTTCTGGGGTCGGTCCGTTCAAAAAGCGTCCCCCTGGGGGGCCTGTTTTGAAGGGAAGCGTCTTTTCGATGGACAGGGGGTGTTACCGCCTCCCGCCTTTTACAGCCTGCGACTCCAGGCACAACCCAAGTTCCGGCACAACCCTTAGGCGCGGAGCGCCGGGGAGGGTCTGGGTGCGGCCGCTTGGCCGCTAGTTCCAGTGCATATGCTCTGCCAGGCGTTTCAAATCGTCCATGGAATAAAACTCTATCTCCAATATCCCCCCGCGGGGGGAGCGCCGGATCTTCACTTTCCGGCCCAAGGTCTCCGCCAGGCTGATTTCTACCTCCCGGTATCCACTGTCCCCCCAGGCACTTTCTTCCTCCTTGGGCTTCTTTTCCGCCGCCGGAGCCACAGCCTCCTTCTTGGCCTGGGCCGCCAGCTTCTCCAGCTGCCGCACCGTCAGGGAAGCCTTTACCACCTCCGCCGCCATCTGGTCCATCAACTGGTGGCTTTCCAGCCCCGCCAGCACCCGGGCATGCCCGGGAGTCAATTCCCCCTTCTCCAACCGTTCCAATGCCCCGGGGGAAAGGTTCAGGATCCGCAATGCGTTGGCGATCACCGGCCTGGACTTCCCCATCCGCTTGGCCACCTGCTCTTGGGTAAACCCGTAGGTCTCCATCAGCGTCCGGTACCCCATGGCCTCCTCAATGATGGTCAAATCTTCCCTTTGCAGGTTCTCAATCAGGGCCAGTTCCATTACCTTGTCGTCGCTGGCCTCCACCACTACTGCGGGGATCTCGGACAGTCCCGCCATCCGGGAGGCTCTCCAACGCCGTTCTCCGGCCACAATTTGGTAGCTTCCCCCAGGAAGGGACCGCACCACAATGGGCTGTAACACCCCATGCTCCCGGATTGAATCTGCCAGTTCGCTTAACGCCCCCTGGTCAAACCGATCCCGGGGCTGGTCCTTGTTGGGCTCGATGGAGGCAATCCGAAGGTTCATCAGCCCCTCCCCCACCTGGGCGTCGTTGTCCTGGAACAGGGCGTCCAGTCCCCGTCCCAGCCCGCCTTTCTTTGCCATAGCTTTCTTCCTTTCTATTGGTCATTCCGCCTGGGCGGTAAATTTTGCTCCGTCCTCCACACACAGGTAAGAAAATTCCCCGGAGGCTTCCTTTTGAAAGACCAGGCAGTCCTTTTCAGCCTGAAAGGTGAAATGGCGGTTTCGCTCCTGGAGGGTAAGGGTCTCCCCTTCCAGGCTCCAATTTCCATTTCCGATATAGCTGCTCAGGCCGCCTTCGTAGTAGGTAAAGGTGCCGTCCTCCTCCAGGCGGATGATAAAGGCGCCGCCAAATCCCTCTTTTTCATATTGGTAGACATTTCCGGCCAACTCCTCCGCTGTCACCGCCTTGGAACATCCTGCCAGAACCAGGGCCAGGCCGAAGGCGGCAAAAGAAGCCTTTCTCTTCATTGAAACCCCTCCCTTTCCCTTAGTGTTTCACGTGAAACAACCATTATTACTTCTTAGGGTTGTTCTTCACCAGCTCCTTGGCCAAGGAGACATACGCTTCCGCCCCCTTGGAGGAGCGGTCGTAGTACATAATGGGCTGGCCGAAGCTGGGGGCCTCGGAAATCCGAACCGCTCGGGGGATAACGGTACGAAAGATCTTTCCGGCGAAATACTTCTTCACCTCGTCCACCACCTGGACGGTGAGGTTCAGCCGGCTGTCGTACATGGTGAGGAGGACCCCTTCAATATCCAGCTGGTCGTTATACATCCGCTTTACGGTGCGAACGGTGGAGATCAGCTGGCTGACCCCTTCCAGGGCGTAGTATTCGCACTGCAGCGGGATTAAAATGGCATCCGACGCCGCCAGAGCGTTGACCGTTAGCAGTCCCAAGGAAGGGGGGCAGTCGATGAGGATAAAGTCGTAGTTTTCCTTTTCCCGTAGCAAAGCGGCCCGGAGAGCCATTGTCCGGTTCTCCAGCTCCACCAATTCCAGCTCTGCTCCCGCTAAGGAAATATGGCTGGGCAGCACCGACACATTCTTAAAATCGGTTTTTACCACTGCCTTCCCAACCTCAGCCCGATTGATAAGGACATCATAGCAGGAGAGTTCCACCTCTCGCTTGTTGATTCCCAGGCCGCTGGTGGCATTGCCCTGGGGGTCCAGGTCGCAAAGGAGGACCTTTTTCCCCAACTCCCCCAAGCCTCCTGCTAGGTTTACCGCTGTGGTGGTCTTACCCACGCCGCCTTTTTGGTTGGCAATGGAGATGATTTTTCCCATGACTTCCGCCTCCTTATTCTTCAAATTTCTTCTCAATAAGTATAGCACATGGGCAAACTTGGTGCAAGAAGATACGCCAATATTGGCGTAAATGTTTCATGTGAAACATTAGGATTAAAAGCACCAGGTGGGAAAACCGGAATTTGTCAAGGAAGAAGCCGCCCTTTGCAAAAGTCAAAGGGCGGCCTGCTATGTAGGCTATATAGATTCTGGGAAACCAGGGTCAGGTGAAAAACTCCACCGGCTTGTAAGCTTCCCGCTGGGGGACATTGGCGGTGCTGTAAAACTCCCGGAAGATGGCCAGGCATTCCTTCTGGCTGCAGGTGCGCTCCACCAGCCGGGTTCCGTCAGGGGACTCCAGTCCCAGCTCCAGGGTGATGCCCCCGGTTTTGATTTGGGCGGCCTGGATAAAGCGGATATTCCAGCAGGGATCCCCCACTGTTAGGATGACAAATTCGTCCGGATCGGAGAACATCTCGTAAAGAGCATCCTCCACCTCCTCCCAGGAGGAAATGGCGTGATCGGCGCCGTTGTTGGTATCCAGGCGGCGGGAGGTGTCACAGGATGTATTTTGAAAGATCACCTGGGTGGTAGTCTTTTGGGGCTTCTTCTTGTTGAAAAACTGTAGCAAAAGGATCCCTCCTTGTTCAAAAAATCCCGGAAGGGGTTTTATTCCCGTTTCAGCAAAACCACGCTGACATCATTTACATTGGTTCCGGTCCCCCCGGTGATAATCAGTCCATCCACCTTTCTCAGGGCATGGTAGGCATCGTTGCGCTGCAACACCTCAAAGATCTCCACCCCCTGCTCTCGAAGGCGGCCCAGGGTCGTGCTGTCCACATATCCGCCAGCGGCATCGGTAGGGCCGTCG
Organism: uncultured Angelakisella sp.; assembly: GCA_910585535.1. Lineage (GTDB taxonomy): Bacteria > Bacillota > Clostridia > Oscillospirales > Ruminococcaceae > Angelakisella. The sequence continues at coordinate 5,811 of CAJUFK010000147.1, forward strand.
GTGCCGTCGGAACCCACCGAAAATACCGCCGCACCTCGAAGCCCTTCAATGCCTTGAGCGGCAGAAAGGGCCAGTTCCTGGTTCCGTCCTCCCTTGCCGTCCCCGGTTAGGTGAACCACCGTTTCCCCTCCGGCGATAAAGGCAATGGAATGGTCCACGTCCCGATGGTACCGGGCCACCGACGCCAAAAAGCTGCCGGCTTCCCGGGCCTCGCAGGTAAGGCAATCGGAAAGGATCACCGGCTCGTACCCCAGGCCCTTGGCGCTTTTTGCCGCCGCGGCGCAAAGCTCCCGAACACTGCCGGTGATATGGGTCTCCACGTTGTTCAGCATCTTTGGGGTCTCCTGGCGGAGGAGATCCATGGCCTGGGGAGAAAGCTTAAGGCCGTACTTTTCCACAATATCCAAAGCCTGCCGGCAGGTGGAGTTATCCGGATAGGCGGGGCCGGAAGCGATCATATCCAAAGGATCCCCGATAATATCCGAAAGGACGATGGAAAAGACCCGGGCAGGGGCGCAAAGTTCGGCATACCGGCCCCCTTTGACGGCAGAAAGGCGCTTGCGGACGGTGTTCATCTCTACAATATCCGCGCCGCAGGCCAGCAGCTGTTTTGTAAGATCGGTAAGTTCCTCCGCAGGGATAAGGGGCTTTTCAAAGAGGGCGGAACCGCCGCCGGAGAGGAGAAACAACACGGTATCCTCTGCGGTAAGATCCTTCACCAGGTCGATGGCGGCCTGGGTGGCACGGAAGGAGTTTTCATCTGGGACGGGATGTCCGGCCTCAAAGATCCGAAGGTTTCCAATGGGGCCTTTGGCATGGTCATACTTGGTAATGACGACGCCGTCCTGGATCCGGTCGCCCAAAACATCGTAGGCGGCTTTTGCCATCTGCCAGCCGCCTTTGCCGGCGGCGGTGAGAAGGAGCCTGCCGGAGCCGAAGGAACAGCGTTCCAGGGCCCGGCCTACGGCGGAATCGGGCATAGCAGCTTGAATGGAATCCTGAATGATTTTGTTGGCGTCTTCCCGCAAGGTCATGGTAAAAACCTCCTTAAAATATCCTAAGAATGGGGGATAATTTCATTATAGTACAAAAGGGATGGAGGAGCAAGGAAAAGTTCAGCATCTTAATTCTTGGAAGGGTTTTCTACAGATGTTTGGTTTGACTTCCGCTTAGGAAGTGATTTTTGAGTTCTGCGCCTGATTGCTGACGTTGTGCTTGTTGTTTGGCTGTGGCCCTTTGGGCGTCCCATCTCTGGGTTGCCGCCCTAGGGTCTGGTAGCGGTAGATGGCTCAACGGCGTTTGCCCTTCCGGCGGACCTCCTTTCTGCCGCGGCAGAAAGGAGGCAAAGAGCGCCCAGGGGCAAGCCCCTGGACCCCGGAGAAC
>CAJUFK010000148.1 GCA_910585535.1 uncultured Angelakisella sp.
TTACCTCGTTTCCTCTACTTTGTATACTCATTTGTTTTTCATGCGTTTGCCCTGTTGCAAAGCCGAGGCAGGCAAAAAGACCGCGTTCTGATGACTAATTTGTTCAAAGTAATCCGCCATGCCACCCCCCTCTTTCGCCAAAAATCGGTTGCCATTTTTCCTTCTTTCCGCTATAATGATAAGAAACCAAAGGAGGGACAAGCCCATGGAAGACAGCGAACTCCGCGAATTGCTTTTGGAGATGTTTGGCGGCGATCCCGTCCAGCCCCCAGTCCCCCAACCCCCCAAGCCGCCGCAGCCTGCGCCCAGGCCCCAGCCTATGGCGCCCAAGACCCCGGCCCGGCAGCCGTCCCGGTTTTTCATGAAAAAGTTCCGGGGCACCGCCAACTTTGTGGAAAACCACTCCAACGCCTTTTTTGAGGAGATGTCCCGAGAGCATCCAACCTTCCAGGTGGTCAGCACTGCCGCCGTAGAGCTGCCGGACAGCATCTGCCTATTCCTTACCTACCATCTTTAAGGAGCCTGTATGACAGCAGCCATGCAAAAAAATCTTGTTCCCTTCCTCCTCCGCGCCGCAGAGGGGGTTGTTCGCTGTGTCTTTAGTTCCGCCACCCTGGCGGGGATCGCCGCCGTGGCCCTTTCCGCCGTTATCTTCACCGTCAACTATCTGAACCACGTGGTCTACATCATCGACGGGGACAGCGCCACTGTCACCGTCACCCGGGAGCAGGACCATATGAAGATCCTTGCCAACGAGGAGATCCGCGTAACAGCCAAGGACATTGTAGAATACACCCAGGCCGACGGGGAGCGGTTCGGCCAGATCACCATTCAGCATCCCTTCCAGGTCACCCTTGCCGTAGACGGCCAGCAGGAGGAGTTTGACGTGATGGAGGGGGACACGGTGGAGGAGATGCTGGCGGCCCACGGGGTGGAGCTTCGCAGCGCCGACAAGATCACCCACCCCCGGGCCACCTCCCTGATGCCCGGGGATGATGTCTCCATCGTCCGGGTGGATTCCCGGCGGGTGGAAAACGAAGTGGTCATCCCCCACAAGACGGAGGAGAAGCATACCAGCGTCATCAAAAACGGCACCACCCGAACCCTGCAGTACGGGGCGGACGGCCTGAAGAAGGAGACCTGGGAGGAGGTCCTGGAGGACGGAGAGGTGGTGGACCGGTACATCGTCCGGGAGGACATCCTCAAGTACCCCACCACCGCCCAGGTCCTGGTGGGAGACGGAAGCGCCATCTCCAACTTCGATTTCAGCGCCCAGTACCCCCTGGACGCCAACGGCGACCCGGTGAACTACATCTCGGTTCTCCGCAACCAAAAAGCAACCGGCTACCACCGCTCGGGAAAGGCCTGGGGATCCGGGTACTGGACCACCAAGGGGCAGTACGGTGAAACCTACTGCCAGGCGGGGACGGTGGCCGTTGTCCGCCTGGACGAGATGCCATACGGAACCAAGCTGTACATCAAGACCCCGGACAACAAATTCATCTATGGATACTCGGTGGTCAACGACACCGGGGAGTTTGCCTACAACGGGGTGACTGTGGACCTTTTTTACGAGACATACACCGAAAGCGTTCTAAACGGGGCACGGTTTGTGGATATTTATATTTTGGAGATACCGGGAAGGTAGCGCGCACCCTCCCCGGCGGTGGGCTAGCGCCCACAGGCAGACCCTCCCCGCCGCTCTGCGGCTAAGGGTTGTACGGAAACTCAGGTTGTGCCTGGAGTCGGAGGCGGGTTAGCACCCGCTGGCACACCCTCCCCGGCGCTCCGCGCCTAAGGGTTGTACGGAAACTTAGGTTGTGCCTGGAGTCGGAGGCGGGTTAGCACCCGCTGGCACACCCTCCCCGCCGCTCTGCGGCTAAGGGTTGTACGGAAACTTAGGTTGTGCCTGGAGTCGGAAGCAGCAAAAGGCGGGAGGTGGTAACGCCCCTTGCCAGGTGGTGGGAGGCGATTTTGTGCTTTGGACAAAACGCCGTAAGGACTCCAGGGTGGGCAAACACCCACAAATAACCCCGCCCCTGTGCGGTGTCTCTGGCTTGTGGGCCGGGGGATGAGAACGGCCAAGGTCCTACGGACGCGGGCTGCACCCAGCTGCCGGAATAAATGGCCACAGCCAAGGCTGCTAAGAATGGGAGTTGAATATGAAAAAAGCCTTCAAGGGGTGCCTGGTTTTTATTTTGGCTGTCCTTCTGATTTATGGGGTGGATGATTATTTTTGGCAGCGCAACCGTGAAAAACAAATTGAACAGGTGATCGTTGCCATGCAGGATTCCGTGGATGAGTTGGAAATCTTTCTTCGAGAAAACGAAGATGACCTGGAATATTTAGTGACGACGTGTGTAAGGGAGGATCTCTTTATTGATGATACCTCTACTACAACTGCCGGGGTCAATCCCAAGGATGTGGCCGTAGAACAAGAGGTATTGTCCAGGAGGGACAGGCTAATTGCAAATTTACCGGATCATATTGAATTTGATTATATCTCTACATCAGGCGTAAAACTTTATAAGAAAGATGCAATGTTTTGGACTATGCATATGAAAATTTCTTCTCCTCCACTCACAGAAGATAGTATCTATACAGCTGGAAGTATTGGCACAGTAAAGCTTAATCGAACTTGGACAATCAATGTCGCAACCCAAGATTACCCGGATTATGCCCGTGCCCGAAAAATACTAAAAAAGCTGGTGAATCAGGCTTCACCAGAAAGCACTTCCGCCGGGTAGGCGAAACGGCGCGAAAGTCTTTGTCCGGCTCCGGCGCGGCGTGGCAGACAGGCATCAGGCGGCCAGCCCGGGCTCCTTGGAATCTTGGCATTTCGGAAACTTTGCGTAGAATATAATATAAAGTTTACCTATCGGATATGATATTATCGGAAAGGAGGCGCTCCCCATGGCTTTTCTGCGGCGGCTGACCGCCGGGCTGCTGGCCCTTGCTTTGGCTCTGCTTTCGGGCTGTGACGCCGTGGCCGAGCCGGCCTCCGGGGGCGTCTCTTTGGCCCCTTCTTCAGAGGAGGGGGGCGGGACGGCGGCGCCGGAAACCCTTTCTTCGGTGCGAATCCCCTATGACCCGGAGGATGGTCTGAACCCCTACACCTGCCAGGGCCTCCAGAATTATTACGCCGCAGGGCTTTTGTACGATACCCTGGTGGCGCTGGATTCGGTGGGAACGCCCCAAAACCGGCTTGCCCAGGAGGTGACCTTTGACGGGAACCTCTGCATCGTCAAGCTGCGAACCGACGGGCGGTTTACCGACGGTTCCCCGGTGACCGCCCAGGACGTGGCCTACTCCGCCCTTACCGCCAGGGAGACCCCCCGCTTCGCCCCCGGCCTTGCCGGGGTGCTGGAGGTCTCCGCCCCAGATCAGTATACGGTGGTTTTCTCCCTCTTGACCCCGGACCGCTACTTTGGCCGAAGCCTCATCTTTCCCATCGTCAAGGCGGAAACCGCCGCCGATCCCCTGCCGGTGGGGAGCGGGCGCTTTGCCCTGGGGGAACAGGGGGATCTTTTGGTCCGCAACGACCGGTATTACGAGCCGGTCCAGAACCTCCGCCTGGTCCGGCTGGTGGATGCCGGACCCCTCCTGTCCCAAAGCCAGGCAGTGCTGGACGGGGAGATCGATCTGTCCTATACCGACCTGCGCGGGGCCGCCGACCTCTCTCTGGGCCTGGGGAGCCGCCAGGTGGTCCTCAGCAATCTCCTCTACCTGGGGGTAAACAGCCAGCGTCTGGGGATCCCCGCTGAGCTGCGGGTGGCCTTCTCCGGCCTAATCGATCGGGATGCGGTGATCCGCCGGGCCTACCGCGGCTATGCCGCCCCTGCCGAATCCCCCATCAAACAGTCCTATTCCTCCACCGTCACCGGGGAGGAGGAACCCCTGCCGGAAAACCAGGAGGAACTGCTGGCCTCCCTGGGCTTCGGGGAGCGGGACGAGGAGGGCTGGCGGCTCTACCGGAACCGCCGGTACGTCCTCCGCCTTCTGGTGAACAGCGACAGCTACGACCGCCTTTCCGCCGCCGCCATCCTCCGGGATGCTTTCCAGGCGGCGGGCTTCCAGATCACCCTGGAAAGCGTCCCCTTTGAGGAATACAGCCTTCGCATTGCCGAAGGAAACTACGACCTCTATCTGGGGGAAGTGCGGGTCCCCCCCAACCTGGATCTCCTCTCCCTCATCGCACCCAGCCCCACCCTGGGCCCTGGATGCGCCCGGGATGAGGAGCTGCTGGCCCTCTACTACCAGGTGAAAGCCGGAGAAGCGGAGCTTTCCGCCCTGGACGGGGCCCTCCGGCGGACCATGCCGGTGATCCCCCTGGCCTACCGCCGGGGAATCGTAGCTTTTTCCCCAGATTTTTCCGCAAATATAGTTGCAACGGAACAGGATATTTTTTATAATATAGGAGAATGGTAGCTTTTCGCTAAAGGAGGAAGAATAGAATGATCGGTTTTGAGACCAGTCTGGGGACCATCGAGATTTCCCAGGAATACTTTGCCAATCTCATCGGCCACGCCGCCAGCGAGTGCTACGGGGTGGCTGGGATGCTCAGCTCCCCCTATCAGACCGTCCGCTCCCGGGTGCTGCGCCGGGAAAATCCCGACAAGGGGGTCCGCGTCCGCAGTGAAGACGGGAAACTCCTGGTGGATATCCACATCGCCGTTACCTACGGGGTAAACATCTCCGCCATTGTCAAGAGCATTGTCCACAAGGTCCGGTACACCGTGGAGGAGGCCACCGGCTTCCCCGTGGCCAAGGTCAACGTCTTTGTGGATTCTATGAAGGCCCAGTAAGGCCCATCTCAACAAGAAGAGTTCAAGGAGAGGGCCGGGGCCGTCTCCGAAAGGAGTATTGCAAATGATAACAGGTCAGATCCTGCGGGACGCCATGATCTCCGCCGCCAACAATTTGGGGAACCAGCGGCAGCGGGTGGACTCCCTCAATGTTTTCCCTGTGCCGGACGGGGACACCGGCACCAACATGAGCATGACCATCGGGGCCGCCGCCCGGGAGCTGGCCGGGATGGAGGACTCCGCCGGGGTCTATGAGGTGGCCCACACCGCCGCCTCCGCCCTCCTCCGGGGGGCCCGGGGGAACTCCGGGGTCATCACCTCCCTGCTGTTCCGGGGCTTCTCCAAGGGCCTTAAGGGCAAGACCCAGGCCGGGGCCGAGGACCTCGCCGCCGCCCTGAAGATCGGGGTGGACGCCGCCTACAAGGCGGTGATGAAGCCCACCGAGGGGACGATGCTCACCGTGGCCCGGCTTTCCGCCGAGGCCGCCCGGGAGCGTCTGGTCCCCGGCATGACCGCCCAGGAGCTTTGGGACATCGTTGTCACCGAGGCCGCCGCCGCCCTGGAGCAAACCCCGGAGATGCTCCCTGTCCTGAAGAAGGCCGGGGTGGTGGACGCCGGCGGCCAGGGGCTGCTGCTCATCTACCAAGGGATGAAGTCGGTCTTTGACGGCCAGGGGATCGTTTCTTCCAACGAGGCGGAGGCTGCGTCCTCCTCCCAGGCCGAGGGACCCGCCGACGCCGCCGGGGAGCTGGAGCTGGAGGACCTCACCTATCCCTACTGCACCGAGTTTATCGTCCTCAAGGAGGACAAGAACGCCGACAGCCTGAAGCTGCGGGCCTACCTGGAATCCATCGGGGACAGCGCGGTGGTGGTGGACGACGACGAGATCATCAAGTGCCACGTTCACACCGGCAATCCGGGCCTGGCCATTCAGAAGGCACTGGAATTCGGGATGCTCAACAAGATCAAAATCGACAATATGTGGATCCAGCACGACGTCAAGAAAAAGGCGGCTGCCGCCAAGGTCCAGAACAAGGTGGCGGTGGATCCGGACCAGCCCTTCGGCTTTGTCGCCGTGGCGGCAGGGGACGGGGTGAAGCAGCTCTTCACCGATCTTGGGGTGCATCAGGTGGTAAGCGGGGGGCAGACCATGAACCCCTCAACCGAGGACATCCTCCGGGCCGCCGAGGCCACTCCCTGCCAGACGGTATTTGTTCTGCCCAACAACAAGAACATCATCATGGCGGCGGAGCAGGCGGCCAAGCTGTGCAAGAGCCGGGACATCAAGGTGATTCCCACCCGGACCATCCCCCAGGGCCTTTCGGCCATGCTGGCCTTTGACGAAAGCCGGGAGGCCGCCGAAAACGTTTTGGAGATGACCAAGGCGGCGGACAAGGTGGGCACCGGACAGATCACCTTTGCGGCCCGGGACAGCGACTACGACGGGTACAAGATCAAGGAGGGGGAGCTTCTTGGTCTGGAGAACGGCAAGGTCAGCTTTACCGAGCGGGACCTGAAAAAGGCGGCAGTGAAGCTGACCAAGGCGCTTTTGGGCAAGGAAAGCAGCTTTGTGACGATGATCTACGGGGAAGACGTTACAGAGGAGCAGGCGGCGGAACTGGAGGAAGCGGTTCGCGAGAAGCTGCCGGACCATGTGGACCTAGCCTTTGTCAACGGCGGCCAACCCGTCTACTACCTCATCATCAGCGTAGAATAGCGGTGGGCTAGCGCCCACACGCGGACCCTCCCCGGCGCTCCGCGGCGGGCTAGCGCCCGCAGGCGCACCCTCCCCGCCGCTCCGCGGCTAAGGGTTGTGCCAGGACCTAAGTTGTGCCTGGAGTCGGATGCAGCAGAAGGCGGAAGGTAGAAATCGCCCCTTGCCAGGTCGTAGGGGGCGATTTTGCGGCGGGCTAGCGCCCGCGGGCAGACCCTCCCCGGCGCTCCGCGCCTAACGGTTGTACGCTGGCTTGGGTTGTGCCTGGAGTCGCAAGTTGTAATAGGCGAAAGGTTGAAATCGCCCCTTGCCAGGTCGTAGGGGGCGATTTTGCGCTTCGGACAAAACGCTGTTAGGACTCCAGGCAGGACCCACGATAACCACTGCGTGACAAAGGGTCTAAAGTTTAGGGCCGCCCTTTTCAAAGGGCTGGGCGTAGCCCATGTTGGGCGCAGCCCACGTCCGGAGGACCCGAAGGGGCATAGCCCCGTCAGGGCTGCGGTCCAGGGCGGCGCCCTGGTCGCCCTCCGCAGAGGGCGAAATTCCTTTCGCATCTTTCCGGAGGGCGCATTTCTGCGCCCGCAGGCGCGTCTCGGAGC
>CAJUFK010000149.1 GCA_910585535.1 uncultured Angelakisella sp.
ATGATGATGCTTTCCTTGCCGATGTTCTTCGCTCTCTTCATGCGTAAGCCCTGCCTCCTTGGATTTTCCGTCTTGAATCAAAAAAAACATCGTGTTATAATAGCGGGGTAAGCCTTCTCGGAAAGGAGGGATCCGCTGTGCTGGAGCGCCTTTCCCCCCGTACCGTCCTCTGCGGCCATTACGGGTCGGGAAAAACAAACCTTACTGTCAATCTGGCCCTCCTGGCCGCCCGGGCCGGGGACAAGGTGACAGTGGTGGATATGGACATTGTGAACCCCTACTTCCGCACGGCGGATTTCCGGGAACTTTTCCGAAACACCGGGGTGGAGCTGATCGCCCCGCTGTATGCAGGCACCAACCTGGATATTCCGGTGCTTCCCCCCAGTGTCAGAACGCTGGTCCGCAGCGGGAAGGGGAGGTTTTTTTTGGACCTTGGCGGGGATGACGACGGGGCGGTAGCCCTGGGGGGATTTTCCGCCGATTTGAAGGCCATGGGATATACCATGGTCTACGTGGTGAACAGCCGCCGGGAGCCGGACCCGGATCCCGGGGAGGAGGCGTCCCTCCTGGCCCGTATCCAGGCCGTTTCCCGTTTGCAGGTGACCTGGCTGGTAAACAATACCAACCTGGGACCGGAGACGACATCGGATGTGATCCGGGGATCCCTTCCGTATTTGGAGGAGGTGTCCCGGCTCACCGGAGTTCCTATTCTGGGGACGGCGGCGGAGGAGCGTTTTCTTCCCGATCTTGGGAAGGGGCCCCTGCTGCCGGTGAAGATCTATGTTAAACCACCCTGGAGCCTGCCGGATTGAACCGGCGGGCAGGGAGAAAAGAGGGATGAGAAAATGGCTAGAGCGATCATCGACGAAAAGATCTGTAAGGGCTGCGGCCTCTGCGTCAGCGTCTGCCCCAAAAAGATCCTTCGTTTGGCGGCCCACCGGATGAACGACAAGGGCTACAACCCGGCGGAGGTCACCGACGAGGCTGCCTGCATCGGCTGCGCCATGTGCGGCATCATCTGCCCCGACAGCGCCATCGCGGTAGAAAAGTAGAAAGGTGGGAATGACCATGTCCGAGCGTGTTTTAATGAAGGGGAACGAGGCCATGGCGGAAGCGGCTATCCGGGCCGGCTGCCGCCACTTCTTCGGCTACCCCATTACCCCCCAGACCGAGGTGGCGGCCTATATGTCCAAAAAGATGCCCAAGATCGGGGGGACTTACCTCCAGGCGGAATCAGAGATCGCCGCCATCAACATGGTGCTGGGGGCAGCTTCCGCCGGGGTGCGGGCTATGACATCCTCCTCGTCCCCCGGCATCTCCCTGAAGACCGAGGGGATCTCTTACATAGCAGGAAGTGATTTGCCCTGCCTTATTGTCAATGTAGAGCGGGGCGGTCCCGGTTTGGGCGGCATCCAGCCCGCCCAGTCGGATTACTGGCAGGCTACCAGGGCCCCGGGCCACGGGGACTTCCACCTGCTGGTTTTTGCCCCCAGCACGGTGCAGGAGGTGGTGGACCTGGTCTTTTTGGCCTATGATCTGGCCGAAAAATACCGGATGCCTGCTATGCTCCTCTCTGACGGTCTGCTGGGCCAGATGATGGAGCCGGTGTCCTTCCCCGACCCGGTGGAAAAAATGGCAGAAAAGCCCTGGGCCACCAACGGCCACCAGAATAAACGACCCCACAACGTTATCAATTCCCTTTTCCTGGCCCCCGACGAACTGGAGCGCACTGTGGTGGAACGGTTTGCCCGGTACGCCAGGATCGAGGAGACGGAACAGCGGTGTCAGGAGTACCTCTGTGACGACGCAGACTATATCATCGTCGCCTTTGGCGCCACCTCCCGGGTGAGCCAATCGGCGGTGGACACCCTTCGGGCCCAGGGGATCAAGGCGGGGCTGCTGCGGCCCATCACCCTCTGGCCCTTCCCCAAGGACGCTATCCGCGCCCACCTGTCCCACGTCAAAGCCTTCCTCAGCGTGGAGATGAATATGGGCCAGATGGTGGACGACGTTCGCCTGACTGTGGAAGGAAAGGTCCCGGTGGAGTTTTTCGGGCGCACCGGCGGCGTCATCCCCCGTCCCGCCGAAGTGGTGGAAAAGGTCCTGACTATGGCTGGAGGTGACCAATAATGGCGATGGTATATGAAAAATCCAAGATGCTTACCGACGCCCCTCTGCACTACTGCCCGGGCTGCACCCATGGCATCATCCATAAACTGGTGGCGGAAAGCCTGGAGGAACTGGACGTTGGCGGCAGGGCCGTAGGCGTCGCTCCGGTGGGCTGTTCGGTGATGGCCTACGATTACTTCTCCTGCGATATGGTGGAAGCTCCCCATGGAAGGGCGCCGGCTATTGCCACCGGCCTGAAACGAGCCCTGCCCAACGGGGTGATCTTTACTTACCAGGGGGACGGGGACCTGGCGGCTATCGGCACCGCCGAGACAGTCCACGCCGCCACCCGGGGAGAGAACATCACAGTAATCTTTGTGAACAACGCAATCTATGGCATGACTGGCGGCCAGATGGCTCCCACCACCCTGCCGGGACAGGTGACCCAGACCACCCCCTACGGCCGGGACGTCACCAAGGCTGGTTTCCCGGTGCGGGTCTGCGAAATGCTTTCCACCCTTTCCGGGGTGGCCTTTGCCCAGCGGGTTTCGGTGGACACGGTGCCCAATATCCGGGGGGCCAAGGCGGCTATCAAAAAGGCCTTTGAGACCCAGATTGCCGGGAAGGGCTTTTCTATTGTGGAGGTCCTTTCCACCTGCCCCACCAACTGGGGACTGACCCCCATCGAGGCCCTTCAGTGGCTCCGGGACAACATGATCCCATACTATCCCTTGGGGGTCTACCAGGACCGCACCGCCAACGAAAAGGGGGTATTCTAAGATGAAGGACTGGAATTTCGTCTTTGCCGGCTTTGGCGGACAGGGCATCCTCTTTGCTGGGAAGGTAGTGGCCTACGCTGGGATGATGGAGGAGCGGGAGGTCTCCTGGCTTCCCAGCTACGGCCCGGAGATGCGGGGGGGCACCGCGAATTGCAGCGTCTGTCTCTCCTCCCGGCCCATCGGCTCCCCTCTGGTGCTGGAGCCCGACGCCCTGGTGGTGATGAACAACCCCTCCTATGATAAGTTTATCAACACCGTGGCCCCGGGCGGGGTGGCGGTTATCGACAGCGCCCTGGTGGACCGCAAAACCAGCCGCACCGACATCACCGCCCTCTATGTCCCGGCCACCAAGCTGGCCCAGGAGAACGGCATGGGGAAGCTGGCTAACCTTATCATGCTGGGAGCCCTGTGGAAAGCCACCGGTTTCACCACCATGGAAGCCCTCCAGGCCGCCATTGAAAAGGTGGTTCCCCCCTCCAAAAAGGAACTGGTGGAACTTAACCGGAAAGCCATCCAGCTGGGAATGGATTGACCTGCGAAAATCGAATCCCGGGAACCGGCAGGGTATGGGTATTCTGCCGGTTTCTTCTCTTTCCTGCAAAAGGATGCGTTTTCTTTATTTTGTATGATCCGCTGCAATTAAATTGTCGAATTATGGGGGAACCCCGGAATTTTTTCAAAAAAAGGAGGAAAAGCTTGTGCTTCGTCTCATTCTAGGCCTTACCGGGACCGGAAAAACCACCGAGATCTTTTCCCGGGCGATGAACAGCGCCAAGAAGCGCCGCAGGACCATTCTGCTGGTGCCGGAACAGTTTTCCTTCCAGGCAGAAAGGACCATCTACACTGCCCTCACCGGGGAGGACGCCCTCTCAATTTCGGTGCTGAGCTTTTCCCGCCTTTCGGAGAACATCTTCCGAGCCTGGGGCGGGCTTGCCAGAAAGCGCCTTACCGACACTGCCCGGCTGGTGCTGATGAAGCTGGCGGTGACCGAAATGAAGGACACCCTTACCGTTTACAAGCGCCAGTGGGGAAGGACCTCTTTTTTGGATACCATGCTCCAGACCGTGGAGGAACTGAAGCAAAGCGGCACATACCCCGAGACATTGGCCGCCGTCGCCGAGGCCCAGCGCCGGGAGGACCCCCAGCTTTCCGCCAAGCTGAAGGATGTTTCCGGCATCTATGGGGCCTATCAGGCCATGATTGACCGGGGCTACAGTGACCCTTTGGACGACATCGCCCGGGCGGCTAAGCTGGCGGGAGAACACCGGTACTTTGAGGAGGCTTCGGTGTTCATTGATGGCTTTGGTTTTTTCAGTCCGCCGGAACGGGAAATGCTTTTCGCTATGCTGGAGCAGGGGCAGGAGGTTTGCCTTTCCCTTACCACTGACGGCCTTTCCAACAGTCAAGGGGTGGACATCTTCACCGATCAGAAGACCACCGCCCAAAAACTCATTACCTACGCCCGAAGCCACTTTGTCCCGGTGGCCGCCCCGGTCCATCTTACAGAGAACCGCCGGGCTGCCTGCCCCGCCTTGCTGGCCGTGGAGGAGCTGGCCCGGGGACAGCGGCCGGAACCCCCGGAAAGTGGGGAGGGGCTCTGCCTGCTCACCGCAGAGGATCGGTTTGGGGAGGTGCGCTTTGCGGCGGCGGAAATGGCCCGCCTGGTGCGGGAGGAGGGCTGGCGGTACCGGGATCTGGCCCTCATCTGCCGGGATCTGGAGGACTATCAGACCGCCATCCGCAGCGTCTTTTCGGCCTACGGACTCCCGGTATTCATGGACCGGAAGGAGGGGATCCTCTCCCGGCCCATTGTCGCTCTGGCCTGTGCGGCGCTGACCGCAGTGCAGGGAAACTACAAGACCGAGGCCATTCTGAAAATCGCCCGGTCCCCGGCCCTGGCTCTGCCGGTGGAGCGGTCCGCCGCCCTGGAAAATTACGTCTACGTCTGGTCAGTCAAGGGGGAGGACTGGCTTTGTCCCTTCCGGAACAACCCCAATGGCCTGCGGGAGGAAAAACCGGAGGTCTACGAGGAAGAGCTGGCTGGCATCGAGGCCACCCGCCAGGCGGTGATGGCGCCCCTGGCAAGGCTCCGGGAGACCCTTGGCCGGGGGGATGGGGAAAGCTTTTCCTCTGGGGTCTACCAGTTTTTCCAGGAGGTAGGGGCTCTGGAAAACCTTCGGGAATATTTCCGCCAGGACAAGGAACACGGTCTGGAACGGGGGCGGGAAAACGACCGGCTTTGGAACTACCTGGTGGATGTGCTGGATCTTTTTGCCGACCATCTTACCAACACCCGGTATACAATCCGGGAGTTCTCCGAACTTTTCGTTTTGGCTATGGGCTGCGCTGAACTGGGGACCATCCCCATTACCAACGACCAGATCCTGGCGGGTTCCGCCAATATGATCCGTCCCGGTTCCCCCAGAGGCGTCTTTGTTCTTGGGGTCAACGAAGGGGTGTTTCCCGCCAAGGGGAAGCCCTACGGCATCTTTACCGACCGGGAGCGGGAAAACCTCATCCGCCAGGGTATTGAGATCACCAGCCCCCAGGTGGAGCGGGCCCTTTTGGAACGGTTTTACCTCTATTCCGCCCTATGTGCCCCCCGGGAGCGGCTGTATGTCACCTGCGCCCGGGGAGATCTCACCGGGGGGGCAATGGAGCCTGGGCTGATTTTTACCCAGCTGGAGGAGTGCTTCCGGGAGGTCTCCCCCCTAGGTCGGGTGGAGGACCGGCCCATGGAATTTTTTGTGGCGGGAGCCCCTACCGCTCGCTCCGCCTATGCTGCCCTGGCGGCAGAGGAGGGGCTGGAGGGTTCCGGAACGGCAACGGTAGGGGCCCTTCTCTCCCGGCTGGGGGAGGGGGAGTTTCTCCGTTCCATGGGGGAACTGGCGGAGGACCGGCCCATGGGGGACATCGCCCCGGAAACCGCCAAGGGCCTTTTGGGCGGGCGCATCGCCCTTTCCCCCACCAAGATTGAGACCTATTACCAATGTCCCTATGCCTTTTTCAGCGACTATCTTCTCCGGCTGGCCCCCAGGAAACGGGCGGAGTATTCCCCCCTGGAGTCGGGGACAGCGGTCCACTTTGTTTTGGAGATGCTTCTCCGGCAGGTGGGCAGCAGGGGGCTCCGGGATCTTTCCGACGAAGAACTCCAGGAGAAGATCAGCGCCCTGCTGCAGGACCACATCCGGCAGATGGCAGGGGACCCGGAGCAGCTTTCCACCAGGCTGAAATACCAGTTCCAACGGCTGGTGTCGGCCCTCTTCCTGCTGGCGCGGCACCTGGGGGAGGACTTCGGCCAAAGCCTCTTCCAAACCGAGGGGGTGGAGGTCCCGGTGGGGGAGCGGGGAACGGTGCATCCCCTGAAAATCGCCGCCTCCGACGGCACTCCGGTCTCCCTCAGCGGAAAGATCGACCGGGTGGATACCTATGAGGGCCAGGGGGGGAGCTACGCCCGGGTGGTGGACTACAAAACCGGCAACAAGGAGTTTCGCCTGGAGGAGGTCTTTTACGGCCTGAATATGCAGATGCTTATCTACCTGTTTGCCCTCTGTGACGACCCCCAGAAGCCATTTGGGGAGGTGGAGCCCGCCGGGATTCTGTATATGCCGGGAAAGGTCTCGGCAGCAAAGCTTCCTCCGGAGGCCGGGCCGGAGGAGATTCGGGAGCAGGTGTCCAAGGGCCTGCGGATGAGCGGCGTCGTTTTGGACGAGGACAGTGTTCTCCGGGCCATGGAGCGGGACCTGGAGGGGCGGTTCATCCCGGTGAAGAAGAAGCGTGACGACACCCTTTCCGGCAGCTCCAAGGTTCAAAGCGAAGAGGACTTTGTAAGGCTCCGCCAGCTGGTCTACCAAAACATCCGGGAGATGGCAGAGGGCCTGATCCAGGGCCGGGTGGCCCCTTGTCCCGTCCGGGGGGGCAAGGTGAAGGACCCCTGTTCCTACTGCGATTACAGCCAACTGTGCAACAACGCCGGCGGGAAAAAATTCCGGGAGATCTTAGGAGAGGAATCAGAGAGGGAAGGAGGCGAGGAAGAATGAGCAGACAGTGGACCACGGAACAGGGCCAGGCGATTCAGGGCCGGGGCGGGAGCATTTTGGTTTCTGCCGCCGCTGGCAGCGGCAAAACCGCCGTGCTGGTGGAGCGGGTGATCGGGATGCTGACCCGG
>CAJUFK010000150.1 GCA_910585535.1 uncultured Angelakisella sp.
CATCCACCGCGGCAGAAAGGAGGTCCGCCGGAAGGGCAAACGCCGTTAAGCCATCAACCGCTGCCAACCCCCAGGATGGAATCCCGGAGATAGGACACCCAAAGGGCCACTACCTACAAAAAGGCAGTGCGTTTTCAATCAGGCGCAGAACCTAGCGGCTGCCCCTATAACGAGACCACCCCAGGCCCGTCCGTTCAAAAAGCGTCCCCCTGGGGGCCTGTTTTGGACAAAACTTGTATAAATCGACAAATTTTATCCATCGAGTAAAGCAAGCCGTCCTAGGCAAGGTTTGTTCCGGCCGCGCTTGTCACTTCGAGAAAAAGAAGCTAAGAAGGGATGTAAAGCCATCCTTTCTTAGCTTCTCTGCTTTTTGCGTAGCCTTTTTTGTTTGGCTCGTTTCAAGGTATTTCGCGCCTGCAGGTGCTAACCCGCCTTCGACTCCAGGCACAACCCAAGTCCCGGCACAACCCTTAGGCGCGGAGCGCCGGGGAGGGTCTGCCTGTGGGCGCAGGGCCGCCGGGGTGGGGGTGCTTGCGGGCGCTAGCCCACCCTGGCAAGAGGCGTTACTACCTTCCGCCTATCGCAACTTCCGACTCCAGGCACAACCTACGCCCCGGCACAGCCCTTAGGCGCGGAGCGCCGGGGAGGGTGGGCCAGCGGGTGCTAACCCGCCGCCGGGGAGGGTCCGCCTGTGGGCGCTAGCCCACCCTGGTAAGGGGTGTTACTGCCTTCCGCCTATTACAGCCCACGACTCCAGGCACAACCTACGCCCCGGCACAACCCTTAGGCGCGGAGCGCCGGGGAGGGTCTGCGTTTTGTCCGAAGCGCAAAATCGCCCCCCGCAACCTTGCAAGGGGCGATTTCCACCTTCTGCCTTTTACAGCCTTTGTCTCCAGGCACAACCTACGCCCCGGCACAACCCTTAGGCGCGGAGCGCCGGGGAGGGTGGGCCAGCGGGTGCTAACCCGCCGCCGGGGAGGGTCTAATTCCCTTATTTCCCACGTGCTTCGTCAATGTAACTGTATACCGTCACGCGGGAAATCCCCATTCGTGCCCCCACCTGGTCTACAGCCCCCTTCATTAAAAAAATTCCCCGGCGGTCCATAACCTGTATCAATTCCAGCTTCTCCTCCCGGTGAAGCCGGGAAATATCCTTGTCCCCAATAATCTGATCGATTAGCTCGGTCACCATGTCCCCTACGTGCGCCGGCCCCCCGGAGACTGCTCCCTCTATTGCCGGCCCCGGCTCCTCCCGCCCCGGAAGAAACCCCTGAAGCCATTCCAGCTGCCGGGTCACCGGGGTGGTGTCCAAATTGACACAGATGGCCCCTACCACCTCCCCCGCCCTGTCCCGAAGCAGCGCCGTGGAGGACCGGATCAGCTTCCCTTGCGCCGTCCGGAAGTAGTAGTTGGAAACCACGTCGTTTTCCAGCTCCCGGGATACCATCACCTGGGGCACCAGCCGGTCAAAGCTCTGCCCCAGCTGCCGCCCGGTTACCTGGTTGTTCACCGTGTATACCACCGATTTCTGCGGCGTGGAAAGATCGTGGAGGACCACCTCGCAGTCCGGCCCAAAGGTCTGGGCAATCAGGTCCGCAACCGGAACAAACTGGGCGATAAAAGGATTCATGGACCTGCCTCCTTATACGTAGTGAACCAGCTGGGTGTAGGTGGGGATGGGCCAGACGTCCTCCGGCACAAAGACCTCCGCCCGGTCGCAGGACCCCCGCAGCTCCCCCATGTCCCGGCGCACCACATCCCGCATATACGCCGCCCGCTCCCGGGGCTCCTCGGGAAGGCTCATAAGATCCCACTCCAGGCTGTCCACCCCGTTGGCGATGGCGTTGGTCAGGTTGGAAAGCTGCTCCAGGTGGTCCGCCAGGTACCCCTGGTCCCGGCCCATGGCGGCGTTGAAGTCCCGAACGTCCCGGGCCACCTCTCCGGTGTACCGGGCCACGGCAGGCAGGATCTGCCGCCGGACCATCTGCACCAGGGTGGCGGCCTCAATACCCACCACCTTGTTGTAGTTTTCCACCATGATCTCATGGCGGGAGGCGCACTCAGCGGCGGTGAACACCCCAAACCGCTCCAGCAGCTTCCAGTTCTTGGGGTCCTCCAGGGCTTCCATGGCCTGTACTGTGTCCCCAATCACCGGCAGCCCCCGGTCCATGGCCTCCTGGACCCACTGCTGGCTGTAGTTGTCCCCGTTAAAGACCACCCGCCCGTGGCTCCGAAGCGTTTCGGCGATGACCCGGCGGACGGTGGCCTCGGTGAAGCCCTCCTCCTCAAAGTAGATGGCAAAGGCGTTAAAGCTGTCCGCCAAGAGGGTGTTGAGGACGGTGTTGGCCAGGGCGATGGACTGGGAGGATCCCACCATCCGGAACTCAAACTTGTTGCCGGTAAAGGCCAGGGGACTGGTGCGGTTGCGGTCGCTGTCGTCGGCGGTCAGTTCCGGGCTGGTGGAGACCCCGATGTTCAGGCTGTGGACCCCCGGGCCCCCATCGATCTCCTCCCCGGCGGCCTGATGAAGGCACCCCAGGAGGGCGTCCCCCAGAAAGACCGAGATAATGGACGGCGGGGCCTCGCTCCCCCCCAGGCGCAGATCGTTGCCTGCGGTGGCTGTGGAAAGGCGCAGCAGCTCCGGGTAGGAATCCACCCCCCGGAGGAAAGCGCAGAGGGTGAGGAGGAACGGGGTGTTCCTTGTTGGATCCTTCCCCGGGGAGAGAAGGTTCACCCCGGTGTTGGTGGACAGGGAGTAGTTGTTGTGCTTGCCGCTGCCGTTGACCTTGGCAAAGGGCTTTTCGTGAAGGAGGCAGGCCAGGCCCTGCTCCTTGGCCACCTGGCGCAGCACCTCCATCACCAGCTGGTTGTGGTCGCAGGCGATGTTGCATCCCTCATAGACCAGGGCCAGCTCATGCTGGGCGGGAGCAACCTCGTTGTGCTTCGTCTTGGCGGGGACCCCCAGCTTCCAAAGGCGGCGGTCCACCTCCTCCATATATTTGCGGATCCGCAGACGAATCCGGCCCAGGTAGTGGTCGTCCAGCTCCTGGCCCTTGGGCATGGGGGCGCCCTGGAGGGTCACGCCGCAGATTTTCAAATCCAAGCGGTTTTCGTAGGCGTCCCGGTCCACAATAAAATACTCCTGCTCCGCCCCCACGCTGGGATCCACCCGGGTGACCCCCTCCATGCCGATGGCCTGGCAGAACCGAACCGCCTCCCGGTTCACCGCCTCCACGGATCGGAGAAGGGGGGTCTTGGCGTCCAGGGCCTGTCCCGTATAGGCGCAGAAGGCGGTGGGGATGTACAGGATGTCATCCTTGACAAAGGCGGGGCTGGTGGGATCCCAGGCGGTGTATCCCCGGGCCTCAAAGGTGGCCCGCAGTCCCCCGGAGGGGAAGGAAGAAGCGTCCGGCTCCCCTACGAAAAGGGACTTGCCGGAAAATTCGGTGATGGCGCCCCCCTCCCCGTCGGGGGAGAGAAAGGCGTCGAACTTGCCGGCAGTGATGCCGGTCATGGGCTGGAACCAGTGGGTAAAGTGGGTGGCTCCCTGCTCCAGGGCCCACTGGCGCATGGCGTCAGCCACTGTCTGGGCGATCTCCGGGTCCAGCCGCCCTCCGGAGTGGGTGGCCTGCTCCAGCCGCTCCCAGACCTCCTGGGGGAGGCGCTCCCGCATTACGATCTGGCTGAAGACCCGGCATCCGAACGTTTCATGTGGGTTCATGTTTACTTCCTCCATCACAATTTGTGAAAGGCCGCCCCTTTCCAGCGGAGCGGCCCCGTATTACAACAGATGTACCCCGTTGGCGGCGCAGCGTTCCAGCTGGTCCTGGGGCCAGATGGAAGCCTGTACTTCGCCGATATGGGCCTTTTCCAGCAGCACCATGCAGATCCGGGACTGACCGATGCCGCCCCCCATGGTCAGGGGGAGACGGCCCTCCAGAAGGGCCTTGTGGAAGGGCAGCTCCCGGCGCTCCCCACAGCCCCGGACCGCCAGCTGGCGCTCCAGGGAGGCGGCATCCACCCGGATGCCCATGGAGGAAAGCTCGACGGCCCGGTCCAGAACGGGATACCAAACCAGAATGTCCCCGTTGAGGGCCCAGTCGTCGTAGTCCGGGGCCCGTCCGTCGTGGGGCCTGCCGCTTCGCAGCTCCCCGCCGATGCCCATAAGGAACACCGCGCCGTGTTCCTTGGCAATGGCGTCCTCCCGCTCCCTGGGGGTCTTTTCCGGCCAGCGGTCCTCCAGTTCCTGGGTGGAAACAAAGGTGATCTCCGAGGGGAAGAAGCGGGAAAGCTGGGGGAATTTGCCGCAGAGGATCTCCTGGCTCTTGGTAAAGGCCCGCCACAGCCGGGTGACCTTCTCCCGCAGGAACTGCCGGGTGCGCTGCTCCCCGGTGATAACCAGCTCCCAGTCCCACTGGTCCACATAGACCGAATGGAGATTATCCAGCTCCTCATCCCGGCGGATGGCGTTCATATCGGTGTAAAGGCCGGTCCCGGGGGCAAAGCCGTAGGCGGAAAGGGCCATCCGCTTCCACTTGGCCAAGGACTGGACAATCTGGACCTGGGCGCCGCCGATGTCCAGAATATCGAACTGGACCGGGCGCTCCACCCCGTTGAGGTCGTCGTTAAGTCCTGTCTCGGGACGCACGAAAAGGGGGGCGGAAACCCGGGTGAGGTTCATGGCGTCGGCCAGCTGGGCTTCAAAGAGATCCTTGGCGGTTTTAATGGCCACCTGGGTCTCCAGAAGATTCAGCTTCGGAAGGTATTGTTTGGGGATGATGACAGTACCGGACATGGAAATTCCTCCTCTATCGGCAACCGTGGAATAACATTTGTCCCATTATAGCACCAGGAGGGGGAAGCCCACAAGAGGGTCCGGAAAGTTTTCTGGCAAAGACTCCCATATGCCTGAAAATTTTTCAAAAAGTCCGATTCGTTTAGCAATTTAACCCTGTAAACAACTAAATCAGCCGGCGAAAGACAGGTGGAAATCCTTGTCAGCAAAAGGAGAGGGCGGTTTCCCGTCCCCTCCTTGCTCTTGTTGTATCTAAATCCCTATCTTTTGTTCTAAAAAAACAAAAATATCATTAAATAATTGGGGGAAATGCAATATTGATAAAAATGTGTAATTATGATATATTCAAAAAGAGGCGATATTTTTCGGCTAGATCACAGACTATAAAAATGTTTTCTTGAAGAGAGGAGATTTTGTTATTAAAAAAATAATTTCGGTTTTATTCGTCGCAATGTCAATGGCATCTTTGCTGACAACTTCTGCTTTCGCTGCCCCAAAAGGCACTGGAAACAGCATTGATGCAACCCAAATGTCTCCAGAAGTCAAAGCATATGCTGAACGGTTAATGAAAAACAGGGGCAAACCTAAACGCAAGCAAATTGAGGAAAAAACCGTGATGAGTGATGGCACCGTACTGTATATTACGGAGCTAGATACCAAGTAAGGCTTCGGGCCACCCCCCCCCAAGGGGCAGTCCGAAGCCTTTTTTGTGCCGTTTTGTGAACGATTACTTCAGGCCGGACAGCTCTACGGTATCCCGGGCAATGAGGATTTCCTCGTTGGTGGGGATCACCCAGACGTCCACCTTGGACCCTGCAATGGAGATCCGGGCCTCGCTGCGGGTGTCGTTGGCCTTCTCGTCGATGGTCAGCCCCATGTACTCCATCCCGTTGCAGATGGCGGCGCGGATGCTGGCGTCGTTCTCCCCGATGCCGCCGGTGAAGACCAGGGCGTCGATGCCGCCCATCCCGGCAGCGTAGCCGCCGATAACCTTCTTTACCTGATAGATGAGCATATCCAGGGTCAGCTGGGCCCGGGCGTTGCCCTGGGCGGCGGCATCCTTGATGTCCCGGCAGTCAGAGGAGACGCCGGAGATCCCCAAGAAGCCGGACTTCTTGTTCATCAGGTTGGACATCTGGTCGGGGGTAAAGCCCTCCTTATTCATCACATAGGTGACAACAGAGGGATCGATGGCGCCGCACCGGGTCCCCATGACGAAGCCGTCCAGGGGGGTCAGGCCCATGGAGGTGTCCACCACCTTGCCATTCTGGATGGCGGAGATGGAGGAGCCGTTGCCCATGTGGCAGGTGATAAGATTACGGACCCCGCCGGTGAGTTCCTTGTACCGCCCGGAGACATACCGGTGGCTGGTGCCGTGGAAGCCATAGCGGCGGATGGAATACTTCTCATAGTATTCATAGGGGATACCGAACATATAGGCCTTGGGGGGCATGGTCTGGTGGAAGGAGGTATCGAAGACGGCCACCATGGGGACCTTCTCCCCAAAGACCTCCCGGCAGGCCCGCATGGCCACGGCTTGGGGGGGATTATGAAGGGGGCCAAGCTCGGAAAGTTCCTCGACGGTGGCGATGAGCTTTTCATCCACGACGCTGGAGACCTTGTAGATCTCACCGCCGTGGAGGACCCGGTGGCCGATGGCGGCGATCTCCGCCATATCCTCGATGACCTTGCCCTCGCCGGTGGTGAGGACCTTCACCAGTTCCATAAAGGCTTCCTTATGGGTGGGGAAGCTGGCGTCGTACTCCACCTTGACTCCGGCGGCGGTTTTGTGTCCGATATGACCGTCCACGCCGATACGCTCACAATTACCTTTGGCCAGGACGCTCTCGTCGCTCATCTCGATCAGCTGGTACTTAAGGGAAGAACTTCCGGCATTGATGACCAATACTTTCATATTATTGCTCCTTCATTCTTTACTCGGGGCCGTCCCCGGTCTTTCCTCTAATATCTTAGTACATTTTGGGAAAAAATTCAAGGCCATAAACCCAAGATTTGCGGCGGGTTAGCACCCGCAGG
>CAJUFK010000151.1 GCA_910585535.1 uncultured Angelakisella sp.
TGGCATCGAAAGGAGGTCTGCCCACCATGCCATGCCCACACTACGACATAAAAATTGTCCAGCGGAGCAAGCGGCAGTCCGCTGTTGCCGCCGCCGCTTACCAGTCCGGCGACCGGCTCTTTTCCGAATACGACCAGCGGCAGAAGTCCTACTCCGAGAAACAGGGCATCGTCCATACGGAGATACTTCTGCCGGAAAACGCCCCGCCCGGATACGCAGACCGCAACACTTTATGGAACGCCGTTGAAGCCGTGGAGAACCAGTGGAACTCCCAGCTTGCCCGGCGTTTTATCATGGCACTGCCAAGGGAACTGTCACGGGAAGAACAAATCCGGCTCATGCGGGAATACTGCCAGGCGCAGTTTGTCTCCAAGGGCATGATAGCGGATTTTGCCATTCACGACAAGGGCGATGGCAACCCCCACGCCCATATCCTCCTCACCCTCCGCCCGATGGACGAACAGGGTCATTGGCTGCCGAAGTGCCGCAAGGAATATGTCCTTGATGAACACGGCCAGCGCATCAAAATGAAAAACGGCGAATGGAAAAGCCGGAGGGTCAACACCGTTGACTGGAACGAGCAGAAGTACGGCGAGATATGGCGGCATGAATGGGAGGTCATACAGAACCGCTACCTTGAAGCGGCCGGACGGCAGGAGCGTGTCGATCTGCGCTCCTTTGAGCGGCAGAACAATCCCCATGCCCCGCAGGTCCACCTCGGCCCGTCTGCCTCCGCTATGGAGCGCAGGGGCATACAGACCAACCTCGGCAATCTGAACCGGGACATCGTATCCGCCAACCGTCTCTTTGACTCCATCCGCCGGGTCATCCGGGATTTGAAAAACTGGCTGGCCGACCTCTCCGAAAAAATCGGGGAGCAGACGGCGCAAAAGCCGGAGGAACAGAACCTTGCCGAAGTCCTCTCCGCCTATATGACGCTCCGCCATGACGGGCGCTCTGACTGGTCGAGGGCCGGACAGACAAAGGCCCAGGTCAACGATCTGAAGAAGATGTCGGCGGCAATCATCTTCTTGCAGTCCCATGACATCACCACCGTTCAAAAACTGGGGGCGCATCTGGACGAGGCCAGGGCAACCGCAAACGGCCTGCGTAATCAAATCAGGAGCAACGACAGATGCACTTCTACCATTGACGCCATCATAGAGGCCGCCGCAGTTGTCCGGGAGTTGAAGCCCCTACACGACCAGTATATGAAAATCGGCTGGAAGTCAAAGAAAGAGAAGTTCGCCGGGGAACACGCTGACGAGCTGCAGAGGTTCAACCGGGCGTTTCGGCTTTTGAAAAAGTACGAGGTCACTCTCCCGCTTGATGTGAAACCGCTCCGGACGGAGCAGGTCGCACTGAAGAAATCCAGCGCAGACCTGACCGCCCAGCTTGAAGCGGTGCAGGCCAGTCTTGACGAGTTGAAACAGGTGCGCTGGTGTGTCCGTCAGGTCTTGCCGGATGCCCTGCCCACCATTATTGACGGGAAGAAGTCGGTGCTGGAACAAATCGAAGCCAATCAGCGAAAAGCACAGCAGGCACGGGAACAGAGCCAGACTCGACAGAGAAAACAGGACAAAGGCCACACTCAAGGCCTCTGATTTTCGGAAAGCAAATCAGAGGCCTTTTTCGTTTCTGGGCATACCATACTTTTAAGTATGCCCGGTCTTACATAGTAAGATAAGGTGAAGTCTTACCGATTAAATTGAGCAATCAAAGCTGAACTCAATGCCGATAACGATGACACTTGTCCCAATCCACTATACTCAAAGTTTTGTGTTATCGTATTCCATTCCATGAAGCCCAAAAGATGCTCCACCTCTGACCCATCCGCTTTCTTTCGCACTATTTTGGAGGCATCTTCTTCAAAAGAAAGTATCCTGATAAGCCGCTCACTTGCACCAGCATCAATATTTATCAGCAATCCATACTTCGCGTTAGAAACGAGATTGTAGCCCACGAGTTGTGACCACTGATTTAACCCTGCTGCATCTATCAGTTTAACTTCCAATATAACAATTTCAAAATGCGACCCATTCGTCACAACACCAAATATATCCAGATTTAGTGGCGGTGTTGCTTCTGCATAGGTTTCTATGCAAGCACATTCTGCTGGATGCTCCCTAATAAGTTCTTTCAGTTTGCTGGTCAGCTCGCCACTTTTCCAAAAAATTTTAATATCGTCAATACCGCCTGCTCTAAAATTGCTTTGCAGTTGGGATTCAATATGACGAATAATTTCTGGATAGTGTGCGACCTCGTTCTTCGCTCTCCTCATTTCAAATCTGCCTCCGTTATGGCTCTGACCTTAATTTTGTAAGGATTATCTGGGCATTTTTGAATGAGTTTCTTATATACCTTCGGATTGTTAGGGCCAACGAGAGCGCCATAAACACCCATTTGGATAACAATCGGAGTAAATAAATCGGGGCGCATGATAAGTACTTCTGCATCAGGATGGCTTTTTAGGTACTCACTTATGATTGTATCCTTTGAGCCTTTTGGACGAAGTCCATTAAGCTGATTTGTCACAGCCGCAATAAGGTAAGCCAGAGCCAAGATTACCTTGTTCATTGGATACCCTGCACCCAAACCATTACTGTAAAGGAGGTCGGTCTCACTACTTCCATACAAATCAGCAATTTTCACCGACACAGTACGATATGTGCGATTTTGATAAATTGGGGCGGATGCCAAAATTGTCTGAATTTCAGAGATACGCCCCTTCACCAAAACAGGAAATGGATTGATGCAGTATTGAGCATTTGCAAGTAACTTGTTTACTTCACCATACGGAGCATGATCACATGATAGAACAGCACAAACATGGCGATTATGCAAATAGTGTCCGCCTCTGATAACATCGGGAAGAAGCGGACTGTCCTCGTCACAGTGAACACAAGTCACAGATGGCAATTTGATTTCCCGTTCATCACACGGGATTGCAACATTCTCCTCCGCTTCTAATTTCTTGTTTTCGCGAGCGGAGAGAACTTTTGATGTAAATGCAAAAGCACCAAACTTCTCATACTGGTCTAAATAAACTCGTAATTTGAACCCCTTTTTCCACCTTTTATCATATGGATTACTGCCACAATGAAAGTTGGGGTGATTCCATAGAATCTGGTCTGGATAACAGCCAATACTATGTAACAGCTTGCAAAGTGAACATACAAAATCAAATTCAAAACCAGAGATTTCAAAGGAAACCATCTGCTTGTCATCATTAAAGCGCCTATGAGAACGCTTTGTGCTGCCTATAGTATCTGCTAAACCTGCGATAAACCGCCGTTTCAAGTTGTCATCAACCAACTCTGGAACAATTTTGCTAATATTAGCGTGTTTTCTTATTTCGCCTTCACACCGAATACCATATCCCTCTAATTCGGAACGAAGTGTACTCATATCGCCTTCACAGAGGATATTCCACACGCCACTGACGGAAGTATCATAGGACACCGAGATGCCATAAATCACCCTAAACATAGGGCTTACTAATTTCATAACATCACGAGAAATCTCGCCTGCTCTTTTGGGATTTGCTTCGTATGACCCCCACTGTTTGAAAGGAAGCCGAATTTTGAAAACATCTTCGGCGTTTCCCCAGATACCGCCACCAATAATCAATCCTAAAATATATGCCTTATCAGTATTCATCATTGCTTAATGCTCCCTTCGCAAAAAACCTGCTGCATAATCGCCAAAGCAATCGCATTTGCCATATTAACAGGAACCGCATTACCAATGACTTTGTACATAGCTGTAATATTTTTCAAACTGTCATCAATAAAAACATAGTCGTCAGGGAAAGTTTGGATACGAGCAATTTCCCTGATAGTAAAACGGCGGTTTTCTACTGGGTGGACTATACCGCAATTCTCCGGCTGTGCCGATGCCGTAATTGTCCCACAAATCTCGTTCCGAGAAAAGCGGCGATAAAAATTAGGCGAATGGTATTTCTTCATGTTGTCCCTAATTCGCTTGAATCGTGGAGCTAAATGTTCATAAGGAACATCCTTCCAAGACCCGCCCTCTGGAATGTATGAAATCATCTCTAAAGCTTGCGGCGAAAGAGGCCAATCAACCTGATGTGTTGCATCATCGGGAACAGGCAACACATTCCCCAGTGTTAAGCCATCTTTGGACTGCTTGTCTGGAAATACGAATGTAATATTCAAATCTTTGCGGACACCGACAAATAAAACTCGTTGCCGGTTTTGTGGGACTCGATAATCAGACGCATTAATAAGTCGGTGGACAACATTGTAACCGACACCGTTCATTGTTGAAAGGTCGGATACAATAACTTCCGCCAAATTCCGACCATCGATATACTTTGTTGATAAAAGACCTCTAACATTCTCAAAAACAATAACTTTTGGCATTTTCTTTTCGATGATACGCAAACATTCTTTGTACAGCATACCACGAGAATCATGCACCCCCCGCCTGTTGCCAGCACTCGAAAAAGGTTGGCAAGGGAAGCCAGCAGTCAGTATATCACAGTCTGGAATCTCGTCAGCGTTAACCGTCATAATATCGCGGCCATCAATCTCGCCTAAATTAAGACGGTATACAGCCTGCGCATCACTATCAAAATCGTTTGCCCAGATGACATTGAAACCAGCCCGCATAAAGCCACAATCCAAGCCACCGCAACCAGAAAACAGCGAAACCATCTTCGGGCCATTCATAGTTATGTTATCTATCATAGTCTTTACCTCGCAATTCTGAAAACACTTATGCTTTAAGTCCGATACCATAACACCATGAATGAACATATCGCTAATACAATCAAAGGCTTTTCCCCAAGAAAATGATTGCATTGGTATCAGCTATTACCGACTTCTTCGTTTTTTTCGGAAGAACGGACATAACGGATTATATCTGCTAAATCACAGTCAAGTGCATAACAAATGCGAGCCAGAACATCAAGGTCGGGTCTTTTGATATCGTTTTTACAATATGCATTCAACTGGGTTCTTTGTAGGTTTGCTTTTGCAGCCAAGCTATTTTTGCTTATATGCCTTTCCAGCAAGTATTCGGCCAAAATAATATCAAAATGTCCATAATCAAGAGGCTCGCTCATTACATACCCCCCTTTTTTTCAATTATAGCAGAAAACCGGGATATGTACAGCTGTAATTATATGCAGGGGGATAAATGTTCTATCCTTAGCTATCGCGAGCGTCTGATTTTTAAAAAGAAAGTCAGGCGCTTTTTTCATTTCCGGGCATACCGGCCTTCCAGTATGCCCGGTCTACATACCGCAGGAAGGGAGGCATCCAAGAGCAGAACAGCGCATTGGCGGTATGCCATCTCACAGGAAAGGAAGTGAACACCCAAAATGAACGAGTATCAAAATTTCCCTTTGGAACCGCAGCCAATCGTCAGAAAGCCAAGCCTCCACACGGTCTCCATGACGGAACTCTATGACATGGCTTTCCCGCCGAGAACGCCGGTCATTGAAGGGCTGCTTTACAGCGGAACCTACCTCTTTGCCGGTTCCCCGAAGATTGGCAAGTCCTTCTTCATGTCCCAGCTGGGCTACCATGTCGCCACAGGCACTCCCCTCTGGGAGTACCCTGTCAGGCAAGGCTCTGTCCTCTACCTTGCGTTGGAGGACGATTATGGCAGACTGCAAGGGCGGCTCAACCAGATGTTTGGCGTGGAGGCTGTGGACGGTCTGCACTTTGCGACAAAGGCGAGGACACTGGCCGATGGGCTGAACGGACAGCTTGAAGAATTTCTCCAATGCCACCCGGACACGAGGCTTATCATCGTGGACACTTTGCAAAAGGTCAGGGAGGCTGGCAACGAGAATTACAGCTACTCAATGGACTACCAGAACATCACCGCCCTGAAGCTGTTCAGCGACAGGAACAATGTGGCGATTCTGGTGGTACACCACACAAGGAAGATGGAGGCCAGCGACAGCTTCGACATGATCTCCGGCACGAACGGTCTGCTGGGGGCGGCAGACGGAGCGTTTATCCTGCAAAAGAAAAAGCGCACCGACCCGACTGCCACCATGCAGATTGTCGGGCGAGACCAGCAGGACCAGGAACTCACCCTTGCGTTCCATCAGGAGCGATGTGTCTGGGAACTGACGAGGGCGGAGAAGCCCATCATCAAGAAAACGGTGGAGCCGTTCATTCTGAAAATCGCCGGGTTCATGTCCGGGCGCAGCGAGTGGACGGGGACCGCCAGCGAACTCATTGACCTTGTGCCGGACATCGGCATGAAGGCCAACACGCTGACCCGCAAGCTGAATGTCAATGTGTCGAGCCTGTTCAACGATTTCGGCATCGTCTATATCGGCAACCAGCGGACAAGCGACCGCAAGACTTTCACCCTGCTCCGAAAACAGGAGCCGGAGACTGGTGACGGTATGACGATGAATGACGATTAAATCAGGTATGCCCCGCCCTATAAAATACCGTCATTTATCGTCACTATCGTCATTGAGGATTACACACAGGAAGGCATCCGGCGGGGTGTCTCCCATTTTTATGGAGGTATGCAGATGAGCAACGAC
>CAJUFK010000152.1 GCA_910585535.1 uncultured Angelakisella sp.
GGCAGTTCCCCGGCGATGGCAGGGCGGTCGTTGTTTCTCTGCTCCTGCTGGGCCTGGTCGATGAGGGGCTGATGGTCGCGGGGGTAGGCGTTCTGTTCCACGATGCGGTAGCTGTCCGCCCCGGTCTCCCGCTGAATGATCCCCGCCATGTACTCCATGTTGCCCAGGGCCGTACCATTTGAGACCAGTACGCTGGCCCCAGCGATAGCGTCCACACCGGTGGTGTCCACATCCTCCGGGACGGAGAAGTACACCACAAGGGCATTCGCTCCCGTCGATGCGGGTTCAGCCGAAGTGCCCTCCGGAGCGGCGGGCTGGCTGGATCCATCGGCTTCCAGCTCCAGGCTGTTTACCCATTGGGTGACGGCGGACTCGTTCAGGTTTTCCCCGAACCGGCGTCCCTGCATCCAGTTGGCGGCGGGAGCCATGCCCCGAAGGGTCTCCACGCTGCCCTCAATGCCGTCCGAGGTGGAGGTGCAGAAGGGGATGATGGTCTTGCCGGAAAGGTCGGCGTTCTCCATAAAGTTCCAGACGATGCTGGGGGCCTCCCGCCACCACAGAGGATAGCCCAGGAAGATGGTGTCGTAGGCGGCAAGGTCGGGAAGCTCCCCGGCGATGGCGGTGCGGTGGGCGGGGTCGTTGTGTTCGGTGTTTACCCGGCTGTCGGGATTTGTCCACCGCAGATCATCGCTGGTGTAAGGCTCAGCAGGGGTCAGCTCGTAAAGCTCGGATCCGGCAGCAGTTGCAATGGTTTCCGCCACCGCCTTGGTGTTGCCGCTGGCAGAAAAGTAGAGGACCAGGGTCTTACCGGTCTCCGGTTCAGCCGGAGCGGATTCGGAGGATGCCGAAGCTGGCTGGCTTTCCGAAGGTGCGGCGTCCGTTTTAGAAGCAGGATTTTCCGAAGATGAAGAAGCCGGGCTGCCGGAGGGGGCCGCCGAAGAAGGCTGGCTCTGGGACGTACTGCCGGAGGAGGATTGCTGGCTGCATCCCGCCAACAGGGAAAGGGCGGTCATTCCCGCTAAAACAAAGGTGAAAAATCTCTTGAACTGGGACATCGTTTGTTCTCCTTTCAGACGGAAAATGTTTTTCCATGTCTCTATTATAAAAAAATCGAGACTCCCGGAGAAGTCTCGATTGGTTAGTGGGTTTATACCTTTGCGTTTATACTATTCGCTATAAACTTCCTCCGCCATCCGCAGAGCAGCCCAGGCCTTGGGCCAGCCGGCATAGAAGGCCAGCTGGGTCAGCGCCTCCGCCATCTCCGCGGCGGTGACACCGTTGGCCTTTGCCCGCTGGATATGGTGTAGCAGGGAGGAATCCAGGATACCGCTGGCCATCAGGGCGGAAACGGTGATGAGGCTGCGATCCCTGGGGGAGAGCTGCTCCTTCCTGGACCAGACCTCCCCAAAGAGGACATCATCGTTGAGTTCGGCAAATTTAGGGGCAAATTCGCTCATGGCGTCTCTGCCCGCAGTTACTTTTTCCATCATAAAGCCTTCCTTTCCTTATTTCAGTTTCGCTCCGTCGCTGAAGGCGTTCCCAACTCTTTCCCCCAGCACCAGATAGCCGTTTCCTACCGGGTCAAAGGCGATAGCCCGGAGCTTGGCGGGGTCAGGCTTTCCGTCCTCCCCCAAAATCCGCTGGTCGGCGCTGACATTCACGATCTGCCCGATGATATTTCCGTCCTCGGTGACCTTCAGGAGCCTGCACTCCAGAGTCAGGGGAAATTCGTCGATGAGGGGAGCGTCCACAAATTCGCTCTTTGTGGTGTGCAGCCCCGCCTTTTCCAGCTTCCTTGGCTCCTGGTTGGCGGAAACCAGCCCCACATAGTCCGCCTCCGCCACATGGGCAACATCGGCAAAGCTGACGGTAAAGGCTCCTCTGGCCTTGATATTCCGGGTGGTCTTATGCCCCGCGCTGAGGCAGAGCTCCACCTTGTCCCGGTCATACAGACCGCCCCAGGCGGCGTTCATGGCGTCGGCAGTACCGTCCTCGCCATAGGTGCCGATGATGAGCACCGGCAGGGGATAAAACCAAGGATTTGCGCCAAAATTCTTTCTCATTCTGATTTTCCTCCTAAAATGATTTAATGGCCGCCGAACACCAGCAGCTGCATGGCATCCAGCCTATGGTCGATCATAGCGATCTCTTCCGGGGTCAGCTGGATATTGGCGGCCTCAAAGTTTTCCTTCAGCCGCGGCTGTTTGCGGCTGCCGGGAATGGGGATGAGATACGGCTTTTTGCAGAGCATCCACGCCAGGGAGATCTGGGCGGGGGTGGCGTTCTTTGCCGCGGCCAGGTCATGGAGCATTTCCAGTAGCTCCTTGGCCCTTTCAAAGCCTTCGAGGGTGTACTGGGGCATCCCGCCGCGAAAGTCCGCTCCCGGCTCAAAGGTGCTGCCGGCGTTATACCTGCCGCTTAAAAAGCCGTTTGCCATGGGGGAGAAGGCCACATAGGCAATGCTCAGCTCCTCCAAAACGGGGAACAGTTTTTCATACCATCGGGCCATCATGGAATAGCGGTTCTGGATGGCGGCCACCGGGCAGACAGTATGGGCACGGCGCAGATAATCTTCGTCCGTTTCCGAGATGCCCCAGGCCCGGATCTTCCCCTCCCTGATCAGCTCCTCCATCGTCCCCGCCACCTCCTCCGGGGAAACCTTGGGGTCGATGCGGTGCTGGTAGTAAAGGTCGATATAGTCGGTCCCAAGCCGCCGCAGGCTCCCCTCCAGGGCTTTTCGGATACTCTGGGGACGGCTGTCCAGGATCAGATGGTCGCCCCCGTGGGTGACACCACACTTACTTGCCAGGATCACCCTATCCCGTACCGGCTTCAGGGCTTCTCCCACCACCTCTTCATTATAGGCTATGGTGCCGTCGGCGTAAACTCCGGTATAGCACTCAGCGGTGTCAAAAAAGGTGTAGCCAATGTCCAAGGCAGCCTTCAGCACCTTGACGCCTTCCGATTTTGTCAGAGGCGCTCCGCTGGCGTGGGTGATGCCCATACAGCCAAGGCCCACCGGTGAGACCTTTATCCCGTTCCCCAAAACACGCTGGTTCATCTTTCCTCCGCTCCCTTCGCCTGGTACCGCAGCCACAGGCCGTCGCCGTCCAGCCGTTTTGCCTCCAGCAGAGAGAAGACGGCGGGCTGCTGGTTCGGCAGAAAATCAAACCGCTCAAAGCTGGAGACGGATCTGGTATTCCCGTCCGCTACCGGGGCGACGACCAGGCTCACCTCGTCGATAAGCCCCCCTGCCAGAAAGGAGCCGTTGCTGTACCCGCCACCGGCCAGCATCAGCCGGTGGATCCCCAGCAGCGTTTTTGCCTTGTGAAGCAGCAGGGCGCAGTCCAGCCGCTCCTTTCCGGCAAAAAGATAAGAGACGCCAAAGCCCCGGAGATAGGCGAGGTAGTCCTCCGATACCTGCTCGGTCAGCACCTCCACCGCGTGGGCCTTGGGCCGGCCCTTTCTCTCGATATAGGCCCCGCTCCATGCCAGCTCCCCCTTGGGATCCACCGAAAGGATATAGTTTTTCACCTCGTTGGGAGCCAGCCAGTCCTCCTTGGGATAACGGGTAGGGCTGTGGGGAATATGGGGTTCCCAGCCGTCGGCAAAGCCTCCTGCCATGGTGACAGCGCCGTAAAGGGTGGCGTCACAGCGATAGAAGCTCCGCAGGTTTCCGTACTCGGTGCGGGCGGGGACAGCGGCGGGATGGCCCATAAAGGCCCCGTCGATCTTCCCGTCCATAGATACAAACATATGACAGACGACAAACGGTTTTTCCACACTTTCCTCCTTACTTCTCTGAAAACACATCCGTCAGAAAACGGTCGTACTCCTCCAGCCAGTCGCCCCGGCTGCCGAAGCCGTGGGGCATTCCGTCCAGCTGCAGCCGATGTACCGTGACGCCTGCCTCCTCGGCGGCGCTGGCGTTGGCCAGAAATTGGCGGTAAAAGGGATCCTCTGTTCCGTAGCAGTAGAAGGTGGGCGGCAGTTCCCCGGAGCGGAGAAGCTCCACATCGGTGGTCCCCACGCTGAGCCGCCCGTAGAAGGAATAGATCATCCCATCCGCAGCCGCATCGGCGGAAACAGCGTCCAGCCCATCGGGGAGATAGCTGCTGTCCAGGGCGGCAGGGCTGACCGTACCGTCCCAATGCAGAAGCATCTCCCCGGCCAGAATGCCTCCGGCGGAAAAGCCCATCACCGCAATATCTTCCGGATCGATGCCGTAAAGATCCGCGTTTTTGCGGACAAAACGCACCGCTCTGGCCAGGTCCAGCGCTCCCTCCTGCTGGGTATAGGGGCGCAGGCGGTAATCTACAACGAAGGCCTGATACCCTAACTTTGCCAGAGCCTCCGCCACAGGGGTCCCTTCATTCTCATCGCTGCGGAACTGAAAAGCCCCTCCGGCGCAGACCAGGACAGCCCCTTTGACAGAGGTCCCCTCCGGGACGGGGAAGCTGGTGATAGTGGGACGAAAATCCGGCTCGTCAAAGTAACCGCCGCTGTTCACCGTGTACTCGGTCACTGCCGGAGCGTTCCCCTCTTCCCACAGATAAAAGGTCTGACGGATACGGGGATCCGGCAGAGCGGTGAGAACAGTGTCTCCGCCCCTGGCAGGAGGCGGGGCCTCCTCTGCCTTTACCTCTTCGATATGGACCGGCTGGTCGTAGCCAAAAAAGATGCTCACATCCCCATCCAGCCGTCCGATAGCGGTCACCGGGACCACCGTTTCCTCCCGGTTGTCGTTGTAGATGATCGCGATGGAAGGCCCCTCATCCCAATAAGCGAGGCTTCCCAACTCGTAGGCGCGGGTGCGGACCGGGGCGTCCGTGATCCGCCGGGGCAGGTCAAAGGCTCTGGCATAGCCGGGAGCCGGGTCCCAGAGAGGGGCATCCAGGGGCAGCAGTTCCGCAAAAGCCTTGGCGGTCTCGTTGTCGAACAGCACCCCGGAGAGGACCGTCTCCCCGGCGGTAAGGGTGATCTCGGTCAGCGTTTCCTGGGGCTCCGGCGTTTTGTGGGCAACAGGTCCGCTGCTGTTTCCTCCGCAGGCGGCCAGTGCGGTGAGCAGGGCGGCGCAAAGGGCAAGGGGCAGGAGCTTTCGTACCATCATTTCTTGTTATACCTCCATCTGCTTTTCCCAGAAGGCAACGGCATCCTCCAGCCAGCCCTCCGCCGCCGTCCCGGTCCCCAGGCCGAAGCCGTGGCCCAGACCGGGATAGGCATGGAACTCGGTATCGATCCCCAGGGCTGACAGCTGCGCCAGCCGCTGCTCCATCACGCGCCAGCTGGCGATGCCGTCGCTTTCCCCCACACAGGAGTAGGTGGGCGGGTCGTTCCGGGAATATTCGCTGTGGCCGGTGTACTGGATGACTGCCGCGCCGGGCCGGGGAAGGTCATCCCCGCCAAAGCCCGCCGGGCCGTAGGTACCCAGGTAGGCGGCCATCCGCCCTCCCGCCGAGCCGCCCCAGAGGGAGTAGCAGTCGGTGTCCACCTGTAATTCTTCTGCATGGGCAAAGAGAAAGCTGATGGCCCTTGCCAGGTCCTCGCAGGCGGTCTGTGCCCCCGGACGGTAGATCAGGGCAAAGGCGTTATAGCCCTTTTTGGAAAGCTCCAGGGCGTGGGGAAAGCTATCGTGCATCGCCCCCACATAAGCAAAGCCGCCCCCGGCGTTGCAGACGGCGAACTTTGCTCCCGGTTCTCCCCGGAAGAAGAACAGCCCGGTGTCCCGTTTGGCCGGGTCCGCCGCCTTTTCCTCCTCGGTGTAGATGTCGTAGAAGATGGTCTCCCCCGCTTCGGCACGGGCTTTCATGTAGTTTACGATTTCCACCGTCTTGTCCGGGTCGATATGGCTGTACCAGGTGAGGTGCAGCTCCTCCAGGGTGTTTCCGCTCCAATATCCGGTGTTGGCCGGGAAGATGAGCCTTCCGTAGTCCCCAAAGGCGGGGTCGGACATTACCGCGGAAATGGGGGTGCTTCTGGTGTAGCTTTCGGTTTGTGCCGCCGTTTCTGTCACCTCCGCAGGCGTTATCTCCGCCCCGGAGGGCGGAGGGCTTACTGCATCGCTGATCTGCCGACCCTGATTCCCGCATCCCGCCAGGCAAAGGAGGGCGCAGAGCAACAGAGCGGGCAATCGGTTCCTTCTCAAAATCCACCACCGCCTTTTTCGTTTCTATCCCCATTATAAAGAAAACGAGACCCCCGGAGAAGTCTCGTTTGGTTCGGATGTTGTTACCTTTGGGTTATAAGTCTTGCCGGGAGAATGGTGAACGGCTCATAGGAATCCCTTTCCAAAGCGGAAAATCAATTTCCTGGACCAGGGGAGCCGCCGGAACATCTCCCGAACCGCTCGCCGGTAGACCTTCCGGACAAAAGCGTCCCCGTCAGGCTCCGGCCCCTCTTGGCCATAGGCCGCGGCGGAAATGATTTGGACAGCCTTGTTCCAGTCTTCCGGCGAAACCGCAGGAATCGCTTCTGACGCTCTTTGAGGAAAATCGGCCTCTGTCCCGTTCAGATCGGTCA
>CAJUFK010000153.1 GCA_910585535.1 uncultured Angelakisella sp.
GTTGTACGCTGGCTTGAGTTGTGCCTGGAGTCGGAAGCAGTAGAAGGCGGAAGGTAGAAATCGCCCCTTGCCAGGTTGTGGGGGGCGATTTTGCGCTTCGGAAAAAACGTCGTTGGGACTCCAGGCAGAACCCACGATAACCACTACGTAACATAGGGTCTAAAAGTTTCGCTCAAGCCTTTTCAAAGGCTTGCAGGTCCAGGGCGGCGCCCTGGTCGCTCCCCGCAGGGAGCGAAATTCCTTCCGCATCTTTCCGGAGGGCGCATTTTTCTTTGCTTACTTTCTTTTTGAAAGAAAAAAAGAAAGTAAGAGGCTTCCGCCTTGTAATCGACTTCCCCGCAAATACACCCCGGTGGGGTGTTTTGCGCGGACGGCGCCAGTTTCGCACCAACCAGCCTTCGGCTGGTTGGTGCGACCCGCTAAAGGCCGCCGTCAGGCGGCCCAAGTCCCCATCCCCCCCAAGAAAAAGAAAAGCTTGACAAGCGGGTCAGGGTAGGCGATAATAAGGAATGCTAAAATGTTGTAAAAAAGAGGGAATGAAAGGCTATGGATTACGAGTTTACCCTGCGCGATTACCCCCGGCTGGAGGGGGAAGATATTGTGCTGCGGCGGTTCACCCTGGGGGACGCCGGAGATGTCTTTGAGTATGCCAGCGACCCGGAGGTCACCGAGCATCTTACCTGGGACCCTCACCAGAACATCGAGGAGACCATCAGCATCATTAAGAAGCTGTTCCTCAACAACCCCTATATGTACGCCATCACTCTGCCGGAAAACGACAAGTGCATCGGCTCCATCGACATCCGCATTGTGGAAAAGCACAACTACGCCAGCTTCGGCTTCTGCCTGGCCAAGCCCTACTGGGGCCGGGGGTACATGACCCAGGCGGTGACGCTGATGCTCCACCTGGGCTTCGAGAAGCTGGATCTTCACCGGATGGAAGCCTACCACAGCCCGGAAAATCCCGCAGTGGGCCGGGTGATGGAGAAGTGCGGCATGACCCGGGAAGGTCTTACCCGGGAATCCTCCCTGGTAAAAGGGGAATACCGGGACGAGATCCTTTACGGCCTTCTGTCCAAGGATTTCCTCAAGGATTAAGGATTAGGCTGTCCCAAGGGGGGCGGCCTTTTTCACTCCCCGCTTTTGCCTGATGCCGGGGAGGACGGAGAAAGGGGCGGACAGGATGACGTTTTGGAAAGGCCTTTGGACCTTCTTCGGCCTTGTGCCGGAGAACCAGGACCTTGCCCGGAGGATCCAGCGGTGGTGGTTTTTGGCCACCCTGCTCTGGGCCGTGTTTCTCGGCTTCGGCGCCTACGAGGGGTTTGTCTGCTGGATCAGCAGGGGCTTCCTTGTCCTGCTGGCCCTCCTGCTCTTTCTGGATGGGGCCTGGGGCTTTCCCTGGGCGGGGAAGTGGCTCCTCCTGCTGGGAGGCTGGTACCTGTTCATCTGCGGCGGGGGCTGGGCCCTGGGGCTGCTGCCCCACCTTCCCACCCTCTTTCTCTTGGGCTGCCTCCTCCTGTCCCTTTCCTGCCTCTGGCCCCTCTTTGTCACCGGGGATATTCTCGGCTTCCCCTACTATGGCTCGGGGTATTTTCCCTCCTGCTTCCTGGTCTGGTGCGGCCTGGCCCTGGCCTGGCTCCTGGGCTGGGGAATCCGCCGCCTCCGCCCCAGGGAGAGAAAGGAGGCGGGGATGGAGTGAAGCGAGGTCTCATGGTTGTTCTGGGCCTGTTGCCGGAAAACGAAGGCCTCTCCCGGAAAGTTCAGAGAATTTGGTTCGCCGCGCCGGTCCTTCTGGGATGGGCGTTCCTGCTGGGTGCATATACGGAAGCGGTGCTGGCTAGCTGGGCCCTTTTGGCGATATTGGCGCTCCTTTTCTTCTTTGACGGTCTCTGGGGCTGGGTATGGGCCCAAAGCTGGCTGCTGGCCCTTGGCGGGTACTACCTCTTTCTTTGTGCCGGAGGCTGGCTGCTGAAATATTTCCCGGCCCTTTTTCAGTGGCTGGGGAATACCTTTCTCATCCTTTTCCTCCTGGTCTTCGCTTCCCCCGCCATATGGCCCCTTTGTATTACCGGGGCCGCCGGAGAGATCGGGTGCGGTAACCCTGCCCTTCTCCTCCCGGCCTCCCTGGTTTGGTGTCTCCTGGCCCTGGCCTGGCTTTTGGGAAAGAAGCTGAGAAGCAAAACCCGTTAGGACGTGTCCCGAAAATCAGGGCACTTGCAACCGCTCCCTATCCGGATCGGACAAAAGTCCGGTCCTTTTCCTTTGTCCAAACGGCCTTACCGCACCGTCCGGGCCTTTCCTGTAAGATGCTCCACTTCCATTTCCAGCAGGCACAGCCGTTCCCAAGAGCGTTCAATCTCCTCCTGGCGATGGTCCGGAGCCTCCTCCGGGTAGTATTTTACCATCAGCCGGTCCAGGGCCTCCCGCTTTTCCTCCCCTTCCAGCTCCCGGACCCGGCCAAAGGCGATGGCGCTTCGGTATTCGGTGGTGTATTTCTTTGGAACAATTTCGTCCTGGGCGATGACGCAGAAGGACGCCTTGGCCTCCCGCCGCAGGGCGTCCAGCTTGTGGCCGC
Source organism: uncultured Angelakisella sp. (assembly GCA_910585535.1). Classification (GTDB taxonomy): domain Bacteria; phylum Bacillota; class Clostridia; order Oscillospirales; family Ruminococcaceae; genus Angelakisella. Next base: position 2,576 of record CAJUFK010000153.1, read on the forward strand.
TTACAGCGCAGTGGAAGTACAGCCGCCCCTCCTCATACAGGTAGCTAAGGGGAACCCCGTAGGGATACCCGTCATCCCCCAGGACGGACAGCACCCCCGAGGAACCCTCCCGGAGGATGGCGGCGGTATCCTCCTCCGAAAGCTGCTGATTCTTCCTTCTCATCTCACGAAACATGGCGGCTTCTCCTTTCGACTGTCCCTTCTGTTTTCTCCAATTACAGTATATCAGATCTTAACCGTTTCGCAACCATGTCCAAACACAAAAGGCCGCCTCCTTTCACAGAGGGCGGCCAAAATTTTTCCCCGGCATCCCAGAGGCTCCGTTACAGGGTCCCGGGATCCCCCCAGGTGAACCCGGCGTCCCGCACCCGGTCGATGAAGCTTCCCATGATCTGGGCGTTGGTGCTGCTTACTGCATGGAGCAGATAGATATTCCCCGGACAAACGGCTTTCACCAGCTTTTCCTCCGAAGCCGCCGCCTCGGGCTGGTCGTCGGTGAGCCAGTCCTTATAGGCGTAGGACCAGAAAACCGATTTGTACCCCATGGACTGGACCACCGCCAGGGTCTGCTCGTTAAAGTTCCCGCTGGGGAAGCGGAAGTATTTCATCTCGTACCCGAAGTTTTCCTTCACGTAGTCGTGGAGCTTCATCAGGTCCTCCGCCGCCTCTTTGGGGGAAAGGGTGCTGTAGTTCTTATGGCTCCAGCTGTGGTTTCCCAAAACGTGGCCCTCGGCGATGATCTGCTGGATCAGCTCCGGCTGGCGGTTGGCGAAGTCATAAGTAACAAAAAAGAGCCCCTTTACCCCTTTCTCCTTCAAGGTCGCCAAAAATGCGGGGGTCAGGCCGTTTTCGTACCCCTCGTCAAAGGTCATATAGACCACCGGCTTGTCCTCCGCCAAAAAAAGCGCGTCATATTTTCCGTATTTCTGGTTGTAGAGAATGGCCCCTTGGGAGCGGTTCTTCTCGTCCCTGGGACCGCCGGGTCCCCAGTCCAGGCTTTTGGAGGAAAGGGCACCGATCTCCCCAAAATCGGTGCCCATGGCCGCTGCCACAGAGGAAGAAGAGCTGTTGGAACTGCTGCCGGGAAGATCCTCGGAATTTTCCCCGGGGAGGCTGCTCTCGTTGTCGGGAAGATCGTCGGGGATGTTGTCCCCGTCCAGATCCCCGTCCACGATACCGTCGGGAAGACTGCCGGGAAGATCGTCCATATCGCTGCTCCCGCTGGAGCCGTCCATGGAGCTGCTGTTGGAACTGCCGCTGGAACTCCCCGGCAGAGAGGACGAAGTAGAGGGATAGGAGCTGCTTATCATATTGTCGTTGCTGGTGGAGCAGCCGCCGGTGCAACCGGTCATCCCCGCTGTCAGAACAAGGACCGCCGCCAGGACCAGGGCTGTGGAACGCTTCATTTTCATCTTGCATCACCTGTTTTCTTGGATTTGAGACAGCGGAGGAAACCTTCCGCCGCCGTTTCGCGATTAGTGTGCGCCGGAAAAAGATGAATTATGTTTCCACTTTTTTCCCGCTCCCAGTATATTTTTTCTCCCCAACCTCAAAATAAAGCAAGGAAGGGTAAGAAGGAAGGGTAAGTTCGTAGTGGTGGAAGGAAAACTTCCCAGGGAAGCTTTTCCGGGAAGGGAAAGTGCAAGGTGTTTCCCCAGGGAAGCTTTTCCGGGAAGGGAAGGTGCAGGGAAGGGTAAGTTTGTAGTGGCTAAAAGGAAAGCTTCCCAGGGGATCCTTTCCCAAAGGAAAAGGTCCATGGTGTTTTCCTAGGGCAACTTTTTTGAAAGGAAAAGGACTTGATGTTCTCCTAGGGAAACTTTTCCGGGAAGAAAAGGTACTTGGTGTTTTTCTGCGGCATGGCACTAAAAACAAAGAGGAAAGCGGGGAATTGAAAAATGAACGGAGCGATCAAGCAGGTGACTGCCCTGGAGATCCTGGACAGTCGGGGGAACCCCACCGTCCGGGCAGGGGTGGAGCTGGAGGACGGGACCTGGGGCTGGGCCAACGCCCCTTCGGGGGCCTCCACCGGGATCCACGAGGCCCACGAACTCCGGGACGGGGATCCGGCCCGGTACCGGGGGAAGGGGACCCTTCAGGCGGTGGAGAACATCCGGGGGCCCCTGGCCCGGGCGGTGACGGGGCTTCCGGCCGCCGATCTCCCCCGGGTGGACCGGACCATGATAAACGCCGACGGCACCGAAAACAAGAAGCGGCTGGGGGCCAACAGCATCCTGGCTGTCTCCCTGGCCTGCGCCCGGGCTGCGGCGGCCTCCCAGGGCCAGCCCCTGTGGCAATGGCTGTGGCCCCAAAAGAAGAAGCTTTTGCCGGTGCCCATGATGAACATTCTAAACGGCGGGGCCCACGCCAGGAACAATGTGGACATTCAGGAATTTATGATCCTGCCCCGGGGGGTGGGCAGCTTTGGGGAGGGCCTGCGGCGCTGTGCCGAGGTGTACCACGCCCTGGGCGCCATTCTGGGGGAGCGGGGCTTGGGGACCGGCGTTGGGGACGAAGGGGGCTTCGCCCCCAACCTCTCCTCCGATGAGGAAGCCCTGGATCTGATCCTCCGGGCCATTGGCCGGGCTGGATACCGCCCCGGGGAGGAGGTGGCGCTGGCGCTGGACGCTGCCGCCAGCGAATGGAAAAAGGAGTCGGAGGAGGATTACCGAACCCCCAAGGGGGGAAAAACCCGGAACCGGGAGGAACTCTGCGCCTACTGGGAGGACCTGGTGGGGCGGTACCCCATCGTTTCTCTGGAGGATGGAGCAGCGGAGGACGACTGGGAGGGGTGGAAGCTGCTCACCGGCCGTTTGGGGAACAAGATCCAGCTGGTGGGGGACGATCTGCTTGTGACCAATCTTCAGCGTTTGCGCCGTGGGATAGAGGAGAAAGCTGGGAACGCCATCCTCATCAAGCCCAACCAAATCGGCACGCTGAGCGAGACGCTGGAGGCGGTATCCCTGGCCCAGGAGCGGGGCTGGGGGGTCGTAATGAGTCATCGCAGCGGGGAGACGGAGGATCCTGTGATTGCGGACCTGGCGGTGGCCACAGGCTGCGGGCAGATCAAAGCGGGGGCGCCTTGCCGCAGCGAACGGGTAGCAAAGTACAACCGCCTGCTGGAAATCGGTGGCCAAGCGGCCGCCCGCACCCCCTCCCCGCCGCTCCGCGGCTAAGGGTTGTGCCGGGGCGTAAGTTGTGCCTGGAGTCGTGGGTTGTAAAAGGCGGGAGGCGGTAACACCCCTTTCCAGGGTGGGCTAGCGCCCACAGGCAGACCCTCCCCGGCGGTGGGCTAGCGCCCACAGGCAGACCCTCCCCGGCGCTCCGCGCCTAACGGTTGTACCGGGACTTGGGTTGTGCCTGGAGTCGGAAGCTGCAAAAGGCGGGAGGCGGTAACACCCCTTTCCAGGGTGCAAAGGGTGATTTTGTGCTTCGGACAGAACGCTGCTAAGACTCCAGGCAGGTGCTAGGATTCTATACAAAGGTAAAGGCCCCCTCGAAGGAGGGGGCCGGGTAGGGTGCGCCTCGGCGGCTGCGCCGTGTCAGGGTAAAACACTTTGGATGCCTGGGCCTCCAGGCAGTCACTGGGATTTTGCACAAAGGTAAGCCCCCCTCTTTCGAGGGGGGCGGGTAGGGTGTGCCTCGGCGGCTGCGCCGTGTCAGGGCAAAACAATTTGGATACTTAAGACTCCAGGCAGGCGCTAGGATTCTATACAAAGGGTAAGCCCCCCTCTTTTGAGGGGGGCGGGTAGGGTGTGCCTCGGCGGCTGCGCCGTGTTAGGGCAAAACAATTTGGATACTTAAGACTCCAGGCAGGCGCTAGGATTCTATACAAAGGGTAAGCCCCTCTCTTTTGAATGCGAATCAAGAGTAGAAAAAAGAATAGACAAATGGCGCAAAAAGGATGAGAA
>CAJUFK010000154.1 GCA_910585535.1 uncultured Angelakisella sp.
GCGCGTCTCGGAGCGCAACCGCCGTAGGCGGCTCTTGGCGCGGAGAGGCTTTGCTACTTTCTTTTTGCGATAGAAAAAGAAAGTTGACCGTAGGTCACGGTCCCGAAGGGATCAAGCCTAACGCCCTGCACGACCTGACCCGCAAATACACCCCAGTGGGGTGTTTTGCGCGGACGGCGGCAGTCTCGGCGGGTCCCGAAGGAACTCATCGACGCCTATATTTCCAGCCTGTCCCAATAACCGGTGGCGCGGCAAGTCTTTTTAAGGCTTGCCGCGCTTTCTCTTTTGTGGTATACTATATCGTGATTATACTTCGGCAGTCTGTTTTGCCGGCTTTTCCTATGAAGCAAAGGAGGAAAACGTATGCTGGATCGGATGAATCTTTACCGCCCGGTGATCTACGGTACCCTCATCATCAGCGGCCTGGCGGTGGGTTCCTTGTACTTCTTCGCCGACCTCCGGGTCTTTGCCATCTTTGGGGCGGCGTGGCTTGTGGCGGTGGTCTGGGCCCTCCTCTACTGCGCCCGGATCGGCCGGGACACCGAAAAGCAGCTGTCCGCCCTTCGGGAGTCCCTCTTCGGGGCCCAGCGGGATTCGGTGGCGGAGTTCCCCATGGCCACCATGATCCTCCGGGAGACCGGGGAGGTGCTGTGGCAGAACGACTATTGCCGCCAGCACGTCCTGGATGGGGTGGACGCCTTTGGAAGGCAGATCACCGACCTGGTGCCCCAGGTGGACCTGGCCGGGGAGATGGGCCCCGACGGCCAGAACGTCATGGTGGGGGACCGGATGTTCACCCTTTACTATCTGCGTACCGACCGCCAGGCCGAGCCGGTGTACGTCCTGTACTTCTTCGACGACCACGACCTGAAGATCTACGCCAAGGAATACTTCGATTCCCGGCCCTGGGTGATGCTTATGGTCATCGACAACTTCTCCGAGCTGTTTTTGGACGCCAAGGAAAACGAGCGCAGCAAGACCATGGGGGAGATCGAGCATATCATCGAAACCTTTGCCGAGGAGAACCACGGCCTTCTCAAAAAGCTGGAGAAGGACCGGTACATCGCCGTTATCGAGGACCGGTATATGCGCCAGGTGGAGGCCAGCCGCTTCCAGCTTCTGGACCAGATCCGGAGCATCACCGCCGGGGACCGCATCTCCGCCACCATGTCCATCGGGGTGGGCAGCAAGGAGGGCAGCCTCCACGAATCGGAGGCCCTGGCCCGCCAGGCCCTGGATATGGCCCTGGGCCGGGGCGGCGACCAGGCCGCCGTCAAGCTTCGGGACGGGTACGAGTTCTTCGGCGGCGTCTCCAAGGGGGTGGAGAAGCGCAACAAGGTGCGGACCCGCATCGTTGCCAACGCCATCACCGAGATCATCCAGACCAGCCAGAACATCCTGGTCATGGGCCACCGCTTCGCCGACCTGGACTGTGTGGGGGCGGCGGTGGGCCTCTGTGCCGGACTGCGGAACATGGGGCGTTCCGCCCACATCGTCCTGGATCAGGAGCGCAGCCTTGCCCAGTCCCTGGTGGACCGGGTGAAGGCGGAGGGGCTGGGGGACCTTTTCCTCTCCCCCGAGGCCGCCCTGGAAACCCTGGGGCAGGACACCCTTCTTTTCGTGGTGGATACCCACGTCAAGACCCTTCTGGAGTCCCCCACCGTCTATGCCGGATGCCGCAACGTGGTGGTCATCGACCATCACCGCAAGATGGTGGACCACATCGACAACGCCATCATCTTCTTCCACGAGCCCTACGCCTCCTCCGCCTGCGAAATGGTGGCGGAGCTGGACCAGTACCTGGGGGAAAAGCAGAAGATCAGCACCGTGGAGGCAGAGGCCATGCTCTCCGGCATCATGCTGGATACCAAGAACTTTACCCTTCGCACCGGGGTCCGCACCTTCGAGGCCGCGGCCTACCTCCGGCGGATGGGGGCGGATACCGTGGAGGTCCGCAAGCTGTTTGCCTCCACCATTGACGCCTACCGCAGCAAGGCCCAGCTGGTGGCCTCGGCCCAGGAGTACCGGGGCTGCGCCATCGCCTGCACCGAGCGGGAGGTGCCGGACATCCGGATCATCGCTTCCCAGGCGGCGGACGAACTGCTGAACATCTCCGGGGTGGACGCCTCCTTCCTGCTGTTTACCTCCGGCACCGGGGTGAACATCTCCGCCCGGAGCATGGGGGAGGTCAACGTCCAGGTCATTATGGAGAGCCTGGGGGGCGGCGGCCACCTGACCATGGCGGCGGCCCAGCTGCCCGACATCACCATGGAGGAGACCAAGCTGCGCCTCCGGGAGGCCATCGACAACTACTTTGAGGCAAACCCCCATCAGGGAATACTGCCGGCAAATCCGGGGAACTGATGCAAAACTAGGAAAAGAGGTATAGAACAATGAAAGTGATTCTGACACAGGACGTCAAGGGCTCCGGCCGCAAGGGGGAGCTGGTCACCGTCTCCGACGGCTACGCCAACAACTTCCTTCTGAAAAGAGGGCTGGCCATCGCCGCCACTCCCCAGGCGATGAACGAACTGAAAAGCCGGGAGGCCGCCGCCGCCCACCGCCTGGCGGAGGAGAAAAAGGCCGCCGAGGCCGCCGCCAAGGAGCTGGAGGGCAAGACGGTGAAGCTGTACGCCCGGGGAGGCGCCGGCGGCAAGCTGTTTGGCTCGGTCAGCACCAAGGAGATCGCCGAGGCCATCCAGAAGGAGCTGGGGGTGGAGCTGGATAAGCGGAAGATCTCCCTGGACGCGGAGATCAAGGCCTTTGGCACCTACAACGCCGAGGTGAAGCTGTACGCCGGGGTTTCCGCCCGGGTCTTTGTTGTGGTCAGCGAGCAGCAGTAACAAGGAGGATGCGGGGCTATGCCCATGGATGTTCTTAGCACGGATCTTTACGGCCAGGCCCTGCCCTTTAACCTGGAGGCGGAGCAAAGCGTCCTGGGGGCGCTGCTTTTGGATCCCCACTGTATTCCGGAGGTCATGGAGCTGATAAAGCCGGAGTATTTCCACCGGACCCAGCACCAGGATCTTTACGCCGTTATGGTGCGGATGTTCACCATGGGGGAGGCCATCGATCCCATTACCGTTCTGGAAAATGTCCGGAAGGAAAAAATCTTTGAGACCCCGGACGAGGCCAAGGTCTACCTGGCCCGGCTGGCCGACGTGGTCCCCTCCACCTTTCAGGACAAGGTCCGGGATTACGCCGCCATCGTCCAGGAGAAATACTACCTCCGGAGCCTTATCGCCGCCTCCCGGGACGTAATGGACAACGCCATGGATCCCCAGGCCAGGGCCTCGGAGCTGCTGGACCTTGCGGAACAGCGGATCTACGACATCCGCCAGGGCCGGCAGAGCAGCAGCATCCTGCCCATCTCCAAGATCCTGGTGGAGACCTACGACCATCTCCAGCGGATCAGCGGGGAGGACAGAAAGGACTACCTGGGTCTTTCCACCGGCTACAGCGACCTGGACCACATGATTACCGGGCTGAACAAGTCCGACTTTATCCTCATCGCCGCCCGCCCGGCGGTGGGGAAAACTGCCTTTGCCCTGAACATCGCCTCCAACGTGGCCAAGCAGTCCGGCAAGGCGGTGGCCATCTTCTCCCTGGAGATGAGCAAGGAGCAGCTGGCCCAGCGGCTCCTCTCCTCCGAAGCCCTGGTGGAGCTGCAAAAGCTCCTCACCGGCAGCCTCACCGACGACGACTGGGTGAAGATCGCCCGGGCCACCCAGACCCTGGCGGCCTCCGGCATCTTTGTAGATGACAACGCCATCGTCACCGTGCCGGAGATCAAGGCGAAGCTCCGGCGGATCAAGAACCTGGGGCTGGTGGTCATCGACTACCTCCAGCTGATGACCAGCGGCAGGAGCATCCAGAACCGGGTCCAGGAGGTCTCGGAGATCACCCGGAACCTGAAGCTGATGGCCAAGGAGCTGAACGTCCCGGTCATCACCCTTTCCCAGCTGTCCCGGAGCATCGAATCCCGAAGCGAACACAAGCCCATGCTCTCCGACCTTCGGGAGTCCGGCTCCATCGAGCAGGACGCCGACATTGTGATGTTCCTCCACCGGGAGGCCCTGTACAACGAGGCGGAGAGCGTCAACGACGCCAAGTGCATCGTAGCCAAAAACCGCCACGGGGAGACCGGGACCATCAGCCTTTACTGGGACGGCCAATTCACCCGCTACTCCAGCGTAGCCTTTGGCCGCTCCCCGGACTAGCCGGGCTAGCGCCCGGAGGCGGACCCTGCCCGCCCCCTTTGGGGGCTTACGTTGGTATGGGGCGGTGGGTCGTGCCTGGAGTCTTGGGTTGTTTGCTGGCACACCCTACCCGCCCCCTTCGGGGGCTTACGTTGGTATGGGGCGGTGGGTCGTGCCTGGAGTCTTGGCGGGTGCAGGGCGGTACGGATCACCCTGCCTTTGCTGCCCAGCGGTCAATTTTGACTTCTATCCGGAAGAAGGGAGGGGGAAGCCGATGTTTACCAGAGAAAAGGTCGAAAGGATCTTGGAGAAGGCCCGGGAGATCGACAGCAAGCTGGAGATGTTCGGGGTCAAAAATCACCAGTACAAGCTGAACCCCCCGGTCCCGGAGGCGTTCGTCCGGGATGTGGAGGAGAAGTGCGGCTTCACCCTGCCCCAGGACTACCGCCGGTTCATCACCCAGGTGGGGGACGGCGGGGCGGGGCCGGATTATGGCATCGCCCCCTTCGGGGAGTTCTGGAAGAAGGGCTATTTCCAGGAGGATCGGTTTGCGGAACATCACCGGCGGGGCTGGCGGCGCAGTCTGGTGCGGCCCTTCTCCATCCGCCCCCTGCTGTGGGAAGAACGGGACAACTGTATGTGCGACCCGGAGGTCTACGAAATGCACCCGGAACACTTCTTCGTCTGGGAGAAACCGGAAAATGAGTGGGAAACGCCCCAGAGTACCGATGGCTTTTTCTGCCTGGGGGATAAGGGCTGCGGCTGGGGATACGGCATCGTGCTGAACGGGGAAAAGCGGGGCCAGCTTTTTACCACCGACCACGAAGGCGGTTTTGCCTGGGAGGCCTACAGCTTCAACGAGTTTTACAGCCGCTACCTGGAGCATCTGGCCGACACCAAGGCCCTCCAAAAGGAGCTGGAGTGGTGGCGGGGGCGCTTCAAACGCTGAACAAGGGAGGGAGGGTCCGGGAATGGCAGAGCAGGAGACCCTGTACCAAAAGGCCCTGGCCGCCATCCAAAAGTATTGGATGCTCCGGCCCGGGGACCGGGTCGTTGTGGGGGTGTCCGGGGGGGCCGATTCGGTGGCCCTGCTGGATCTTCTCTGCCGCCTGGAGGGGCTGACCCTCACCGTCTGCCACCTGAACCACGGCCTCCGTCCCGAAGCCGGGGAGGAGGAAGCCTTTGTCCGCCGCCTGGCGGAGGACCGGGGGCTGGCCTTTCTCTCCCGGCGGGAGGACGCCGCCGCCTGGGCCCGGGACCACCGCTGCACCGTGGAGGAGGCCGGGCGGGAGCTGCGGTACGCCCTCTTCCGGGACTGTTCCGGGGAGGGGGGGAAGATCGCCACCGCCCACACCCTTTCGGACAGCATGGAGACGGTACTCCTCAACCTCACCCGGGGGACGGGGATCAAGGGGCTGCGGGGCATTCCCCCGGTCCGGGGGAACATCGTCCGTCCCCTCATCGGCTGCACCCGCCGGGAGGTGGAGGACTACTGCCGCCAGCGGGGGCTCTCCTTTGTCGTCGATCCCACCAACCTCACCAGCCAGTACAGCCGGGGCCGCATCCGCAACCAGGTGATTCCCCAGCTGCTGGAGCTGAATCCCGGCCTTCCCGCCGCCATGGCCCGGCTCATGGCCCGGATGGAGGACCAGCTTGCTTTGACCCGGGAGCTGGCCGCCGCCGCCCGGAAGGATCTGGACCGGGATGGCCTTCTGGACCGGGAGGGGCTGCTGGCCCTGCCCCCGCCGGTTCGGGAGGAGCTGCTTCTGGACCTGCTGATGGCGGAGGGCCAGAAGCAGTCCGCCCGCCTCCTGGAGGAGATGCTGGAGGTCCTTCGCCGGGGAAAGGGGAAGGTCCAGGTGGGGACGGGGGTCTTCTTTTCGGTGAAGGACGGCCTGGCGGGCCTCGTCACCCATCGGCCCCGGCCCGGGGAGTTCTTCCCCCGGGAGATCGACCTTTCCGCCCTGGCCCTGCCGGTATCCTTTCCCCTGGGCGGAGGGAAGGAGCTGGTTATCCGGCGGGTGACAGAAAAAAAGAGGGAGAAAACAGAAAAAATTAACAAATCGGCCTTAAATAACAGGTTGGATTGTGGTAGAATAATAGGCACTATCCGATTGCGGGCAAAAGCCCCCGGGGACCGCATGGCCCCGGCCTGGCGGCGGGCGGGGAGCCATCCCCTGAAAAAGCTTTGCCAGGAGGCGGGCATCCCGCCGGAGCAGCGGCAGTTTTTGGCGGTGGCCGAGGAC
>CAJUFK010000155.1 GCA_910585535.1 uncultured Angelakisella sp.
GCCAAGAAGTCCAACTGGGTCTTCGGCGGCGACGGCTGGGCCTTCGACATCGGCTTCGGCGGTTTGGATCATGTCCTGGCCTCCGGCGAAGATGTGAACATCCTGGTCTTCAACACCGAGGTGTACTCCAACACCGGCGGTCAGTCCTCCAAGGCCACCCCCACCGGCGCTGTGGCGCAGTTCGCCGCTGCCGGTAAGGAAGTGAAGCAGAAGGATCTTGCCGCCATCGCCATGAGCTACGGCTACGTCTACGTGGCCCAGGTGGCCATGGGCGCCGATTACAACCAGTGCATCAAGGCCTTCCAGGAGGCGGAGAGCTACCACGGCCCCTCCATCATCATCGCCTACGCTCCCTGCATCAACCACGGGATCAAGGGCGGTCTGGTGAACGCCCAGACCGAGATCAAGAACGCCGTGGCCGCCGGCTACTGGCATATGTTCCGGTTCGATCCCCGTCTGGCTGCCGAGGGCAAGAACCCCTTCAGCCTGGACAGCAAGGCTCCGTCCATGTCCTACGAGGAGTTCATCAAGAACGAAGTGCGGTACACCTCCCTCACCCGGTCCTTCCCGGATCGCGCCAAGGAGCTGTTCGCCAAGGCGGAAAAGGACGCCGCCGCCAAATATAAGCACCTGCTGAAGCTGAAAGCCCTTTACGAAGTAGAGGAATAAGCCGGCAGCGGCATAAAAGGACCCGCCCGGGGCCGGATGGCTCTGGGCGGGTCCTTTTTGAACGGTCAGCCCCGGGGCGGGAGGGCTTGGGGACGCTGGTCCGTGGCCTGTCGGGAAAGCCTCACCTCCACCTCTGGGAGGGCCTTGGCCAGCTGTTCCCGGAGTACCGGCATGGCGATATTTTCGGTGGCAAAGTGCCCCCCGTCCAGGAGGAGCAGGCCCATGCGTTCCGCCTCCAGGTATTCATGGCGGCGGACCTCCCCGGTGAGGTAAGCCTGGCACCCTGCGTTGACTGCCTCCCCCAGAAAGTCGCTGCCTGCGCCGCCGCACACCGCCACCCGGCAGACCGTCTCCGGCCCCGCCTGGGGGAGATGGCGGACGTAGTTCTGGGGGAGCCCCAGGGCTTCCTCCACCCAGGCGGCCAGCTCCTCCCGGCTCATGGCGCAGGGAAGATCCCCCACCAGGCCAAGCCGCCGGGAGGCGGGATCCCCGGGGCGCTCCTCCCAAAGGGGCAGGCAGTTCCGGAGACCCAGGGCCCCGGCCAGGGCGGTGTTGATCCCCCCCTCCGCCATGTCGTAGCAGGTGTGGGCCGAGTAGACGGCGATGCCCCGGACGGCAGCCTCAAAGGGGGGATCCCCGGCCAGAAACTGTTTTACCGGGTGGAAGATCACCGGGTGATGGGTGACGATCATTTGGGCGCCCAGGTTCTGGGCCTCCCGGATGACCTCCAGGGTGGCGTCCAGGGCCACCAGGATCCCGGAGACCTCCCCCGCCGGATCCCCCACCAGCAGACCGGAGTTGTCCCAATCCATCTGGGTGGCAAGGGGGGCCAGGCTGTCCATAACAGCAGCGACAGCGGCGACGGTTGTCATCAAACAAAACTCCTTTCCATACAAAAGCAAGGCGCAGGCCAAAGCCGGAAGTGGTTCGATTGCGGATATTTACCGCCATGGGGGGGCACTGCGTCCGAAGGGCCGCCTGACGGCGGCCTTTATTGGTCCGAAGCTCAAAATCGCCCCCACGCAACCTGGCAAGGGGCGATTTCAACTTTTCGCTTTTTGCTGCTTCCGACTCCAGGCACAACTTAGGTCCCGGCACAACCCTTAGGCGTGGAGCGCCGGGGAGGGTCTGCATCCGGGCGCAGGCCCGGTTACTGCCGCACCAGCCGCAGTCCGGCCCGGTCCAAAGCCGCCCGGAGGACCGGGGCCAGAAGGGTGGCGATGATAATGGCCAGCGTCCCGTTTGTCAGGGAGGTGACCGCCTTTACCGAAACGTCGGCAATAGCCGTCTCCATGGCCCCGCCCAAAAGGAGGTTCCGGACAAAATCCTTGGTAAGGTACAGGATCGAGTAGGCGTAGCCGCCGGCGGCGCAGGCCAGGAAGGTCCGGGGGGTCTTTTGGGCCTTTCCCCCGGTGATGAGTCCGGCCAAAAAGCCGATGACGAACTTAAAGACCAGGGTGAAGGGGGCGGAGCTGGCCCAGCCGTTGAAAATATCGAAGAAGAAGGAACCGATCCCCCCTGCCAGTCCTCCCCGCACCGGGCCGAACAGCAGGCCGGAGATGAGACAGGCCACGGTGGCCATATGGATCATGGTCTTGCCCATGGGGGTAGGGATCTCCACCCGGAGGAGGGTGGCGGCGTAGACCACGGCGGACATCAGTCCTACGATAACCATATCCCGGGTTGTGAATTTCTGCTTTTTCATCTGGATTCTCCTCTTTCTCGTTTTTTACAGGCTCTGAAACCGCTTGCTCACCTCTTTCCGGGTGAGCCATTCCAGGGTCCGCTCCAGCATGACCCCTTCCCGCGGGTCGGTGCTGTAGCTGTAGGTCGTTTTAATGGTCAGCTCCACGTACCGGGCGGCCCGGTCCATGGCCAGGGGGAGGCTGTCCCCCTGGAGGAGGGAGGCGGTGAGGACCGCCGCGAAGATGTCCCCGGTGCCGGGGTAGTGGACGGGGATGTAATCCCCCACAGACTTCCAAAAGGAATTGTGTTCCCGGTCGTAGCAAAGGTTGACGTACTCCCCGGTGGCCAAAGTCACCCCGGTGACCACCACCTTTTCCGGCCCCAGCTCCCCCAGCCGGGCCAGCATACTCCGGGCGGCGGCGGTGGAAAGGGCGCCTGCGGCGGGGGCCTCCCCCAGGAGGATGGCCGCCTCGGTGAGGTTGGGGGTGATGACCTGGGCCTTCCGGGCCATCCTGCCAATGCCCTCCACCATTTCCCGGGTAAAGGCACGGTACAGTTTGCCGTGGTCCCCCATCACCGGATCCACCACCTTAAGGGCCCCAGGCCAGCTGTCAAAAAACTGGAGGCAGTGGGCCACCTGATCGGGGGAGCTGAGATACCCGGTGTAGATACACTCGAATTCCAGGCCCACCTTGCGGTAGTGATCCAGGCAAGGCTCCATGTAATCGGTGAGATCCCGCTGAGAGACCTCTCCAAACCCCCCGGTATGGGTGGAGAGGATGGCGGTAGGGATGGGACAGACCTGCATCCCCATGACGGAGATCACCGGGAGGATCACCGAGAGGGAGCAGCGGCCAAAGCCGGAGAGATCGTGGATCGCGGCGACCCGCGGGGGACGTGAAAGCATCAAAACAGCACCTGCCTTGTAATTCTTAGTATAGACGGGAAGGCCACAGATTTCAAAACGGGGAAGAGGAGAAAAAGGAAGCAGCTCTCTTATCAAAATACGCCAAACCGGGCAAGGTATTTATACCATAGATTGGAGGAAAACACCAGTAAAATTTTCAGATCAGGAAGGATGGAAAAGGCGATACCGGCATTATAAATAAATTTCAACAATAGAAGATAGAAACAGCAGTGCAAAAGGTAGAAGCGATTGTTCATGGAAGAAAGTGCATAGGGTAACAAGAGGGGTGCGGGGAAGACTTTTATTGCGGAGAACTTTCCGCAGTTCACCGAAAAAGGAGTCTTTCAAAATGGATCATATGACCAAAAACAGCATTTCCACCGCTGCCGGTCTGGCCGCCACCGCCGCAGCAGTTGGGGCGGCCGCTTACGTGATGAACGCCAAATCGATGAAGGGCCAGCGCAAGGCGATTAAGAAGACGGCGGCGAAGGCTGGCCGGGTGATGACCGACGTTATGAACGGGGTCATGGACAGTGTAGCCGACCACATCCTGGGCTGACCGCCGGCACAGCAGTTCCCCAGCAAAGAGAGGGTGGAAAGCCATCCTCTCTTTGTTTTTGCACTGATTCCGTTTGCCTTTTTCTCCCAAAGCGTGTATAATACAAAAAGCGAATCCAGCCCCAAAACCCTCCCCGGGTGGGCTGGCGCCCACTGGCACACCCTCCCCGCCGGTGGGCTAGCGCCCACTGGCACACCCTCCCCGCCGGTGGGCTAGCGCCCACACGCACACCCTCCCCGGCGGTGGGCTAGCGCCCACACGCACCCCCTCCCCGGCGCTTCGCGCCTAACGGTTGTTTGTCGGCTTAGGTTGTGCCTGGAGTCGCAGGCAGCAGAAGGCGGCGGGTTAGTGTCCGCAGGCAGACCACGCTCACCGGAGGTGTCCACCAATGCCCTGCTTCGTTTATATGGTCCGCTGCGCCGACCAGTCCCTCTATACCGGCTGGACCAACTCCCTCCTGCACCGCCTGGCCACCCATAACAGCGGCCATGGCGCAAAATATACCCGCTCCCGCCGGCCGGTCCACCTCGTCTGGGCAGAAACACAGCCCTCCCCCTCCGCCGCCCTCCGGCGGGAAGCCGAAATAAAGCGCCTCTCCCGACCCCAGAAATTAGCCCTCATCGCCGCCCTGCCCCCAAATTGGCAGGCCGAGCTTCTCGAAAAGGAGGACCTGCCCTATGGAGGGTGACATCCTGTGGGGGGTGGACCCGGAACGGGACCGCCGCCTGGGCCGCTCCGCACTGACCCGCTACCTTTCCGCCGTGGGCTTGGCCATGCTCCTCTTCCTCCTGGCGGCCCGCTCCACCAGCCTGCCTGTCTCCCTTGTCCGTTGGTACTGGCAGGGCCACGGCATCCAGGCCGGCGACTCTGCCATCCAGCTGGTCAACATGGCAAGCTATATCTTCTCCCTCCTGGTCCCCCTCCTCTTTTTCGTCCTCTTCCAAGGTCCCAGGAAAACCAAGGCCCCCCTCTTCCCCCTGGGTCTGCCCAGGCGGGGAGTCCTTTTCCCTGCCCTGGGGATCTGCCTGGGCGCGTGCAGCCTTTCCAACTACTTTTCCAACTGGATCTCCCTGTTGATCCAGCGCGCCCTTCCGGATGTGATGCCGGTGTACCGGGCGGACATCCCCGCCCAGGGAGCCCCTATGCTCCTGGGGCTGATCTCCGCGGCGGTGCTTCCTGCCATCTTTGAGGAACTCCTTTTCCGGGGAGCCATCCTCCAGGGGGCAAGACCCTTCGGTGACGGGTTTGCCATCCTCGTTTCCGCCCTGGCCTTTACCCTCTGCCATACTACCGTACCCCAGCTGGCGCCGGCTTTGGCGGCGGGGCTGCTCTTCGGCTTTTTCACGGTGGCATCCGGGTCCCTTCTGGTGCCTATCCTTATCCACTGCTGCTACAACCTTTTGGCCTCGGCGGTGGAGCTGGCCGGCACGGTGGGAGGGCCTTCCCTTCAGCGCACCGTCTCCCTGTCCATCTCCGGCGGGTCCCTCCTTCTCTGCCTGGCGGGATGCGTCCTTCTGTACCTGCGATTTCGGGAAAAGACGCTGGTTCGGGAGTATCGCGGCCCACTGACGACGGGGGACCGGATCACAGGGCTGGTCACCAGCCTTCCCCTCCTGGCTGCGGTGGGGATGCTCTGCTGGACTACCTGGGAGCCGCTGCTAAAGGGGGCGGCGGGAAGATGATTTATCGGGAGGTTTCCGCCAGGGAGCTGGCGGAGCATCAGCGCTGGATGTCCTTGGCCCTGGAGGAGGCCCGGCTGGCTGCTCTCCGGGGGGAGATCCCGGTGGGGGCGGTGATCGTCCGGGACGGGGAGGTCCTGGCCCGGGGCGGGAACACCCGGGAGGAGACCGGCCTTGTACTGGGACACGCGGAGTTATCGGCAATCGACGGCGCCTGCCGGGTTCTGGGAGATTGGCGGCTTACAGGCTGCACCCTTTACGTGACGCTGGAGCCCTGCTGTATGTGTGCGGGGGCTTGTCTCAACGCCCGGTTGGAGCGGGTAGTTTTTGGGGCAGCGGATGAGGCGGCAGGTTGTTTAGGGTCTCGGATGGATCTTTTTGCGATGGATTTGGCGGGAGAAAAAGCCCCCAAAGTGCTGGGCGGGATCCTGGAAGAGGAGAGCCAAAAACTCCTACAAAATTTCTTTGCGGCCCTGCGGCGGGTTAGCACCCGCTGACACACCCTCCCCGGCGGCGACCAAGCGGCCGCTGGCACACCCTCCCCGGCGCTCCGCGGCGGGCTAGCACCCGCAGGCAGACCCTCCCCGGCGCTCCGCGCCTAACGGTTGTACGCTGGCTTGGGTTGTGCCTGGAGTCTTTTGTAGTACAGGGCGGGAGGCAGTAACGCCCCTTGCCAGGTTGTGGGGGGCGGTTTTGCGCTTCGGACAAAACGCTGTTAAGACTCCAGGCAGGACCCACGATACCCACTGCGTAACGAAGGGTCTAAGGTTTAGGGCCGCCCTTTTCAAAGGGTGGCAGGTCCAGGGCGGCGCCCTGGTCGCTCCCCGCAGGGAGCGAAACTCCTTTCGCATCTTTCCGGAGGGCGCATTTCTGCGCCCAGCCCTGACGGGTCGCTACGC
>CAJUFK010000156.1 GCA_910585535.1 uncultured Angelakisella sp.
GGTTAGCACCCGCTGGCACCCCCTACCCGCCGCTTCGCGGCTTGACGTGGTGCAGAGCAGTAGGAAGTGCCTGGAGACAGAACGCCATGTAGTTTATCTGTCTTTTGCAAAAATCCTGCCCCCTGGATGGGGGCACAGAAAAGGGCACCGCCTTTGGGCGGTGCCCTTTCGCTTTCGTCAGTCTGCTCTAGGCTGCTGCGGAGTATCCTCCTTTTAGTCGTTGGCTTGATCTTGGATGCGGCAAGGCCCCGGAGCGTTTTACTCCGGGGCCCGGTTTTACTTTTTCAGCGGGATCTCTACCTCGTTAATTATAATAGCAGCTACCTCCGCCGGATCCACGATGCCCCGGAAGGTCATGGTGACGCTGTCCGGCTGGGTGTCGCCGGTCTGGTACGGGATGACATTTCCGTTGCGGTCCACCGCCTGCACCCCGATGCCGTACTGACTTTGTAAGGTGCTGCCGTCGTGGAAGAAAGACATGGAGCTGGAAACTTTGTCGCCATGAAAGACAAAGAGGTCGTTCCCCTCTACATCATTGGGATCTACCTTGATGATGTTTCCCTTGTCGTCCACCTGGAAGGCGGAAAGTTCTCCGTCAAAGACCAGCTGGGTGCCGGGCTCCAGGACGGTGCCCTCCCCAGACAGCTTGACAAACAGACTCAGGGGGGAGAGGGTGACCTCATCCACCTTTACTTTGCCGTAGGGGGTGTCTACCTCGGCGCCGGGCTGGTAGGTCACTGAGGTGTCCTGGTAGTCCAGCTTGAGGGTGAGGTCAAAATCCCCAACTACCAGCCGGTCCACGTCCAGGGGATTGGCCCCGGCCTCCAGTTCCGCCTCGGTGTACTGCTTGTACCGGCTGAGCCCCTCCAGGTGAAGCTTCACTGTCTTGCCCCGGAAGTCGTTGGGCTCGATAGAACCCAGGACGAAGGACTTCTTGTTGTCGGTGGGATCCTCGTCTTTGATGCTGTCAATGGTGAAGGCGGCCGCCGGGTCCATCACGGGAAGTTCAAAGCGGTAGTCTCCCTCCGGCAGGACGGTGCCCTCTGGAGCGGTGACCTCCAGCAGCACCCGGATCTGGGTTTTGTCCCCCACCACCTGGCTGGCAGAGATGGTCCAGCCGTCGGTGGTGCAGCTGGCTGCCAGGTCGCCGACCCCCCGGCTCACCAGGCCGGCCTCGTTCTCCCCCGCCCCCAGGTGTTGGGCCAGGGGCCGCTTCATTGCAAAGTACCCGGCGGCGCTTGCCACCACCGCCCCGGCGCAGAGGACGCCGGCCATAAGCATCAGCCCAAAATTTCTTTTTTTCATTGTCGGTTTCTCCTTTTTCTCCTCGGGGCGCAGCCCCGCCTTAACCAGGGTCATCTCCAGGACCCGGGCCTTTTCCTCGGGGGAAAGCTCCGCTCCCGCCAGCAGGTCCTCGCTGCCCTCCGGCAGGCCGCCCAGCGCCAAAAGCTCCGGTAGTGTCACAGGATCACGCCCCTTTCCATCAATGTTCGCCGCAGCCGCTGCCGCCCCCGGCAAAGCTTGTTTTCCACCGTCTTTGGGGGCAGCGTTACCCAGGCGGCAATCTCCTTTACCGTTTGGGAAAAATAATACCGGCGGATAAAAATTTCCTTGTCCGGCGGGGGCAGCTCCTCCACCGCCTGGCGCAGCAGACGGGCGTTTTCCCGGGCTGCCGCCTGATCGACAAGGTCCGGTTCTTCCCCGGCGGATTCCGGCTCCAGCTCCAGGCAGAGGAGGGGGGCGGACCGCCCCATTCGCTTCCGCCGGTTCTGTGCCGTGCGCCGGGCGATGCCGTAGAGCCAGGAGGAGAGGGGCAGCTCCGGGTCGTACTTATCCAGCCCCTTCCACAGGGCCACAAAGCTGTCAGAGATCGCCTCCTCCACCTCCTGGTGGTTCTCCTCCCCCAGGATGGCGGCGCAAATAACCTTCACCGCCCCGCCGTACCGGTCCAAAGCTGCCTCCAGCCCCCGGGCCGGGTCATTTTTCAGCAACAGCGCCAGCTGCCGGTCATTGTACTGTGACGCCACGCCGCCACCCCTTTCTTTTTATCCGTCGTTCTGAAAGGTCCTTTCACTTTCCTATTGGCCTGGGGGACAGGATTTCCCTCACCCCCCAAAAAACTTGAAGGAACACCGTCCAAGACGATGTTCCTTTTTTCACGGTTTTTCCTTTTGTCCACTCCCTACAGCTCCCGCAGGTCCGGCTGCCAATACTTCCGGTCCAGATTGCGGTACTGAATGGCCTCGGCCACGGCTTCGGCTTGGATGGTCTCCTCCCCCGCCAGGTCGGCGATGGTCCGGGAGACCCGAAGGAGCCGGTCGTAGCTGCGCCCCGAAAGACCCAGCTTGTCATAGGCCTGGCCCAAAAGCTCCTGGGCCTTCGGGGTGAGAACGCAGAACCTCCGCAGCTGGGCAGGATCCAGGCGGGCGTTGCACCCAACCCCCAGTTCCCGGTACCGTTCCCGCTGGATTGCCCTGGCCGCCTCCACCCGCCGGCGGATAACCGCGGAGGACTCCCCCGGGGCCTGGCCGCTCATCTCCTTGTACTCCACCGGGGGCACCTCCACGTGGATGTCCAGCCGGTCTAAAAGGGGTCCGCTGATCCGGGAAAGATAGGCCGCCACCTTCACCGGGGAACAGCGGCAGGGCCGGGTGGGATGGCCGAAGTAGCCGCAGGGGCAGGGGTTCATGGCTGCCGCCAGAATAAACCGGCTGGGGAAGCTGGCCTGTCCCGCCACCCGGCTGATGGTGATACTCCCGTCCTCCAGGGGCTGGCGCAGGGCCTCCATGGCCCCCTTTGGGAATTCCGGCAGCTCGTCCAGGAAGAGAACCCCGTTGTGGGCCAGGCTGATCTCCCCAGGCCGGGGCGGCGCCCCTCCCCCGGAGAGCCCCGCCGGACTGATGGTGTGGTGGGGGGCCCGGAAGGGTGGCGCCTCCAGCAGAGAGGCCCCGTGGGGCAATGCCCCGGCGGCGGAATGGACCTGGGTGGTCTCCAGCGCCTCCTGGAAGGAGAGGCCGGGCAGGATGGAGGGGAGGCGCCGGGCCAGCATACTCTTACCGGTGCCCGGGGGCCCGATAAACAGGATGTTGTGGCCTCCCGCCGCCGCCACCTCCATGGCCCGCTTGGCGTTCTCCTGTCCCCGCACATCGGCAAGATCCGGGACGGGGGGAGCAGGGGGCGGCGAAAAGGACAGCTCCCTGGCGGTGGGCAGAACCACCCCCCGGAGAAAGTACCCCAGGATCTCCCTGGCAGAGGAGACGGGGTAGACGGTGATGTCCGGGACGGCGCTGCCCTCCCCGCCGTTTTCCATGGGCAGAAAGACCTTTTGGATCCCCGCTTCCCGAGCCGCCAGGACCATGGAGAGGGCCCCGGTCACCGGCCGGAGCCGTCCGTCCAGGGACAGCTCCCCAAGGAAGGCGCAGCCGGCAAGGTCCATTTCACAGCAGCCAGAGGCCATCAGCACCCCCAGGAGGATGGGCAGGTCGTAAAGGGGGCCGGTTTTTCGGGTGTTGGCCGGGGCCAGGTTCACCAGCACCCGGCCCTCCGGCCAGGGGTATCCCAGGTTCCGCAGGGCGGAGCGCACCCGCTCCCGCGCCTCTTTCACGGCGGCGTCGGGAAGGCCCACCAGGTCAAATTGGGGCATTCCCCGCTGGCAGTCGATCTCCACCGTCACCAAATACCCCTGGATGCCGGAGATCCCCATGGAAAGAACAGAGGAAAACATAGCAGGACCCCGCTTTCGCAAAAAGAATCGAAAGATGTCTACTTCTAGTATAGTGGATTTGCCTAATTTTTACAAGTCCTTTCTTGACTTATTTGTCGCCATGTACTACAATAAAAGGGACTGAAAACCGCTGCCCGGACCGCTTTCCGGGCAGGGACAACGGGAAAGGAGCAACCGCCATGGAGATCAAAAAGGAATACCGCCGCTGGATGGACCAAAAGCTGGAGGACGAGGCCCTGGCCAAGGAACTCCGGGAGATTGAGGGACAGGAGGCGGAGATCAGCGACCGCTTCTACACCGACTTGGAGTTCGGCACCGCCGGGCTCCGGGGGGTGCTGGGGGCCGGGACCAACCGGATGAACATTTACACCGTCCGCCGGGCCACCCAGGCCTACGCCGATGTGCTGAAGGCCCGGTTCGACCATCCCACTGCCGCCGTGGCCTATGACAGCCGCATCAACTCGGAGCTGTTCGCCCGGGAGACCGCCCGGGTCTTTGCCGCCAACGGCATCCAGACCTGGCTTTACGGCGAACTGATGCCCACCCCTGCCCTCTCCTACGCCGTGCGGGAATTGGGCTGCGCCGCCGGCATCAACATCACCGCCAGCCACAACCCCAGTAAGTACAACGGCTACAAGGCCTATGACGAAAACGGCTGCCAGATCACCGGGGAGACCGCCTCCGCCGTGATGAAGAAGATCGGGGAGACCGACCTCTTCACCGGGGTAAAGCTGGCGGATTACGACGAGGCCGTCGCCGCCGGGATGATCCGCATCATCCAGGAGGAGCTGATCCAGAAGTTCCTGAACCGGGTGCTGGAGGAGCAGATCAACCCCGGGCTCTGCAAGGACGCCGGGCTCAAGCTGGTCTACACCCCCCTTAACGGGGCGGGCCGCCGTTCGGTTCTCACCGTTCTGGGACGAATGGGCATCACCGACATCACCGTGGTCCCGGAGCAGGAGATGCCCGACGGCAACTTCCCCACCTGCCCCTACCCCAACCCGGAAATCCTGGAGGCCATGCAGAAGGGCCTGGATCTTGCCGAAAAGCTGGGGGCGGATCTCCTCCTGGCCACCGACCCGGACTGCGACCGGGTGGGCACCGCCGTCCTCCAGAACGGGTCCCCCCGGCTCATCACCGGCAACGAGATGGGGTGCCTCCTCATCGATTACATCGCCCGGTCCAAGAAGAAGAACGGCGCCATGCCGGACCGTCCGGTGGTGGTAAAGAGCATTGTCACCACCTCCATGGCTGACGCCATCTGCCAGGAGTACGGCATCGAGGTCCGGAATGTCCTCACCGGCTTTAAGTACATCGGGGAGCAGATCGCCAAGCTGGAGGAGGCCGGGGAGGCGGACCGGTACCTTTTGGGCTTTGAGGAAAGCTACGGCTACCTTTCCGGGGGATACGTCCGGGACAAGGACGCCGTGGACGGCTCCATGCTCATCTGCGAGATGGCCGCCTGGTACCGGAGCCAGGGCAAGAACCTGGGGGAGGCCCTGGACGAGATGTACGCAAAGTTTGGCCGGTACCTGAACCAGGTGGACAGCTACACCTTCCCCGGAGCCGACGGCATGGCCAAGATGTCCGGCATTATGGAGAGCCTGCGAAACGATCCCCCCAAGAGCGTCGCCGGGGCGGCTGTTACCGCCGTCACCGACTACAAGACCGCCTGCCCCGACGTGGGCGGGGTGAAGATGCCCCCGGCCAACGTCCTCAGCTACACCCTGGGGGAGGACAG
Organism: uncultured Angelakisella sp.; assembly: GCA_910585535.1. Classification (GTDB taxonomy): domain Bacteria; phylum Bacillota; class Clostridia; order Oscillospirales; family Ruminococcaceae; genus Angelakisella. The sequence goes on from CAJUFK010000156.1 coordinate 5,466, forward strand.
CGTCATCGTCCGGCCCTCCGGCACCGAGCCCAAGCTGAAGGTGTACTACATGGTCAAGGCCGCCGACCTCCCCGCCGCCCAGGCCAAAAAGGCGGCCCTCCAGGGGGATATTGAAAAGATTTTGGGCATTTGACAGGACAAAGGCCCCGCTTTGGGATTTCTTCGGCCCCTGCCAAAAATAACCCTTGCTTTTCCCAGGCCGTTGTGATAAAATACACCTGTTGCATTGGTATCCTTCCAGTGCCATAGGGGGCTGTGCAGTATCATCCCCCGGTACACGAAAGAGGTGAAAAACAAATGAAAGACGGGATCCATCCCAAGTACGGTCCTGCGGTGATCCGCTGCGCCTGCGGCAATGTCATCGAGACCCGTTCCACCAAGCCGGAGATCCGCGTGGAGATCTGCTCCAAGTGCCATCCCTTCTTCACCGGCAAGCAGAAGCTGGTGGACACCGGCGGTCGTGTGGACCGCTTCAACCGGCGCTTCAACCTGGGCAAGTAAAACGCAGCAGAGGCGGTTCAAGGCAAGACCTTGGACCGCTTTTCTGTACAAGGGGAGGTTTTCTGTATGGCGGAGGGGTACCGCACCATCCTGGCCCCGGCCCAGGACGAGTTCCTGGAACGAAAGTCCCGGTTCATTGGCCATATCGCCCCGGCGGAAACCGAGGAGGAGGCCGTGGCCTTTGTAAACAGCGTCCGGGAGCGCCACCGGGAGGCCACCCACAACGTCTATGCCTATGTCCTCCGGGACAACCAGCTGATGCGCTTCTCCGACGACGGAGAACCCCAGGGCACCGCCGGCAAGCCGGTGCTGGAGGTGATCCTCCGGGAGGGCCTGGTGGATGTGGCGGTGGTGGTGACCCGGTACTTCGGGGGGATCCTCCTGG